>CAYJNV010000211.1:0-2525 GCA_964370975.1 uncultured Caldilineaceae bacterium
TCCACTTGAGTGGACTTGGGTTGGCTAGCCGGGGGTTTCAACCCTCGGCGGCCCCAACGAAGAATGCCGACCTATTTCGGAGACACTCATCAGCCGCCGCACCTGGGCCGTCAGTCTAGTTGTCCACGCGCATGCGCAGCAGGCGCATGCCGTTGAGTGTCACCAGCAGTGACGCACCCACATCGGCCAGCACCGCCATCCACATGGTGCTGAGCCCAGCCAGGACGAGCGCGAAGAAGATAAGCTTGATGGACACACTGAAGATGATGTTGGCGCGCACAGTGTGCATGGCCGCGCGCGCAATACGCAACACAGCCGGCAACTGGCGCAGATTATCGCCCATGAGGACAACGTCGGCTGTCTCAATTGCCTGCGCTGTGCCCGCGCCCATGGCAATACCCACTTGCGCTGCGGCCAGCGCGGGGGCATCGTTGACGCCATCGCCCACCATGGCCACAGTGCGCCCCTGCGCCTTAAGCGCCTCGATCACCTCCACCTTCTGCGCCGGCAGCAGCCCTGCCCGCACGCTCTCCGGGCCGCCTGCGTCCAGCCCCACCGCGGCTGCAATGTGGCGGGCTGCACCGGGCGCATCGCCAGTGAGCATGACGAGTTCCTGCACGCCCAGCCTGCGCAGGTCGTCGAGGACAGCGGCGCTTTCAGGGCGCACTGTGTCGGCCACAAGGATGTAACCTGCGTAGTCGCCGTCGAGCCCTAGCAGCAGCGGCGTGCGCCCCTGGGCAGCGGCTTGCGTCAGGTCGGCGCAGGCGGCTACGTGCGGTATGCTCGCGTCAAAGTGTGCGTGACTGCCAATCAGCACGGCGCGCCCATCCACCACGCCGCGCACCCCTTGCCCCGGCAGCGCAGCCACATCGGTTGCGGCAGGATAGCGCTCAGCCACCGCGCGCACCAGTGCATGCGCCTGCACGGCGCGCGCCAGTGGATGTTCACTGCGCCGCTCAACGGCATTGGCAATCGCCAACAACTCATCACAAGGGGCGCACGGGCCCGTCCCGCCCGTCTCGCACGCCTGCGCCAGCACGCGCACCACCTGCGGCTTGCCGCGCGTCAGCGTCCCCGTCTTGTCGAAGACGATCGTCTCGACTTGGGCGATCGTTTGCAATACGCTTCCCCCCTTGACGAGCACGCCCGCGCGCGCCGATCGGCTTACCGCGCTGAGCAACGTCACCGGCGTGCTGATCACAAGCGCGCAGGGGCATGCGACGACCAGCAGTTCAAGCGCTCGGTAGAACCATCCCTGCACGCCCCAGAAGGGCAGGCCCCAGATGAGGGGCGGCAGTGCGGCCACAACAGTCGCCATGACGATGACTGCAGGCGTGTAGATAGCAGCGAAGCGGTCCACGGCGCGCTCGACGGGCGCGCGGCGGGCCTGTGCCTCCTGCACCTGGCGCGCAATGCGGCTCACCGTGGAATCCGCGGCCAGTGCAGTGGCCTCCACCGTGAGTGCGCCCGCGCCGTTGATCGTCCCAGCGAAGAGGTCGTCTCCCGGCCCCTTCTCCACGGGCATGGCCTCACCCGTAATAGGGGCCTGGTTGAGTGACGACTGCCCCTCAATCACACGCCCGTCCAGCGCCACGCGGTCGCCCGGGCGCACAACGAAATGTTCGCCCACGGCCACAGCATCCACGGGCACGCGCTTCTCCTCGAGACCGCAAAAGGGGCAGGGACCCCCTGCATAGCCGTCATGGCCCAGATGCTCGTTGCAATCGATGCATGGGCGCAGCACAAGCGCCTCGTTGGGGGCCACCTCGAGCAGACTTTGCAGCGTATCGCGCGCCCGCCCGGCGGTGTAGCCTTCCAGCGCCTCGCCCAACGCATAGAGTACCATGACGAGTCCCGCCTCGGTCCACGCGCCCAGCACCACCGCGCCGGCGGCGGCAATCGTCATCAGCAGGTTGATCGTGATTTGGTGATTGATGCGCAGCGCGCGCCATGCCTGGCGCGCCACGGGGAAACCTGCGACCGCCAGCGCCGCCAGCGCCATCCATCCAAAGAGAGGCGCTTCGAGGCGCACACCAAATATGGGCAGCAGTTCGTCAAATAACAGGCCGGGCAGAATGAGCAGCAGGCCGATCAGCGTCAGGCGCGTGCTCTGGCGGGTGAGCATGTAGGCCATAAACGCACCCACTGCGCCGCCGCGTACGGCAGTCGGCACGGTCGCTGTGGCGCTCTGGCGCGCGCTCATACCGTCGAACGGCTCGGCCTGGAAGCCCAACTGTTCAACGCGCGCAAGCACCTCGGCTTCGTCGACATTTCCTTGAATGCGGAGCCTGCCCGTCGCAAAGCTGAGGTTGCTTTCGTTCACACCGGACAGCGCGGCCCCGCCGCGCTCGACTGTCAGCGCTCAGGTGGCGCAGTCCATGCCGGTGATAATGTATTGGCGTGCTTCATTTTCGGCCATGATCAGGGTCAACCAACAACAGGACGACGCCACGTCCGTAGCGGCGGCTTCAGCCCCCGTTGTCGAGGATGCGAAGCGGTCCGTGCCTTCGGCGGCAGAAGCCGCC
>CAYJNV010000211.1:2535-7962 GCA_964370975.1 uncultured Caldilineaceae bacterium
GCGTGCTTCATTTTCGGCCATAGTCATAGTCAACCATCTGCAACCACGTCGCTGCGAACCGCGCCAAGAGGCCAATCTACAGGATGCGCTTGCCCAGTAGCGAGAGCGCCAACTCCACCGCCAACTCGGCCGTGCGGTTGCCGGCGTCAATGATTGGGTTGACCTCAACAATGTCCAGCGAACTGATCTTGCCCGACTCGTGGAGAATCTCCATGAGCAGGTGCGCCTCGCGAAAGGTGAGACCGCCGGGTACGGGGGTCCCCACGCCGGGCACCATGGTGGGGTCCATGCAGTCCATGTCATAGCTCAGGTGGATGCGGTCAACGTGGCTGAGGCGGCCTAACGCGCGCCGCGCGACGGTGGCCATGCCCAGCTCGTCCACGTCGCGCATGGTGTAGGCCATGATGCCGCTCTCGGCCAGTGCGGCGCGCTCGCCCGGGTCCAGGTCGCGGATGCCGATCATGACTATGTCGCGCGCTTGCAGCTTGGGGCCGGGGTGGCCCAGGTTCACCAATTCGGGGTGGCCGCGCCCCGTGAGCACAGCGACGGGCATACCGTGAATGTTGCCGGAAGGGGTCGTTGCGGGCGTGTTGAAGTCGGCATGGGCGTCGATCCAGAGCATGCCCACTGCACCCCCGGCGGCGGGTGCAGTTGCCCCGCCCACTGTGCCCCCGACGGCGGGTGCAGTTGCCCCGCCCACTGTGCCTATCGCAATTGAGTGGTCGCCCCCCAGGAAGATGGAGAAGTCCCCCCGTTCTGCCCCTGCACGTGAAACCTCATAGATTTCGCGGCAAGCAGTAATCACCTCGGGCAGGTGGCGCATGGCGCCGGGCGGCTCCCCCTCGGGCGCATCCTGGTAATGGGCGCGCACGCTATTCTGGTCGCGTATGGGCACACTGATGTTGCCGGCGTCCTCCACCGCGTGGCCCTGCGCGCAGAGTCTTTCGTAGAGGCCCGCATAGCGCACGGCGCTGGGCCCCATATCCACGCCGCGGCGCATTTGCCCCAGGTCCATGGGGACGCCCACAATGCGGATACGGCGGCCGTCCTGCTTGCTCATCAGGCTACACCCCTGCCCAATGATCAATGATCATTAATCATTGATCATTCGGCTACTTGTACTCCTCGAGCGTCTTCTTCACGACGGCGCAAAAGCCATCGGCAGTCGCGCCGTCGAGCACGCGGTGATCATACGAAAAGCCCAGCGTCGTCATGGGGCGGAAGGAGAGCGCATCGCCGGCGTTAGGCTCAAGCGGATGGCCCGCGCTGATGACCACGGCGCGCTTTTCCACCGCACCCACGCCGAGAATACCCACCTGCGGCTGCACAATCACGGGCGTCTGGAAGCGGCTGCCTGAGGTGCCGTAGTTGCTGATGGTAAAGGTGCCGTCGACAAGGTCCTCCTGGCGCAACTGGTTGTTGCGCGCGCGCTCGGCCAGTTCGTTGATGGCCTTGGCCAGACCGCTCAAGCTAAGCTCGCCGGCGTTGCGGATGACCGGCACAATCAATCCGCCCATGCCGTACTTGTCGGTGGCGAGCGCCACGGCCATGCCAATGTTGTAGTCGCGTTTGATGATGACGCCGTCGTCCGTCCACGAGGCATTGGCGGCGGGCACGGCGCGCAGAGCCACCACCGCCGCCGCAAAGAAGTAGGCGGTAATGGTGAGGTTGACCCCCTCGGCGGCAAAGGCCTTCTTGTTGGCGGCGCGGTGCGCCAGCACGGCGCTCATATCCACATCCCACATGGTGGTCACATGGGGCGCAGTGAATAGGCTTTGCGTGGTGTTGCGCGCCACGGCAGCGCGCATACGGCTGTGTTTGACAAGTTCCTCGCCGGGCTTGAGTTCGCCGGGCGCCGGCTGCGCAGGGCGGGCAGCGGCCGCTGCGGGCTGGGGCGCGGCCTTGGCAGGGGCTTGTTTGCCCTCGGCGGCTTTCGCTTCGGCGGCGCGCGCGGCGGCCGGCGCAGCCTTGAAGCGCGGCTCGATGGTGACCGGCTCGCCCGCATCGCGGCTGGCGACGGCGCTGAGCACGTCATAGCGGGTGAGGCTGCTCCACGGACGGCCCGCAGCCACCTCTTCGAGATCGATATTGTATTGCGCGGCCACGCGGCGCACGGCCAGTGAGGCAGTGTCGGCCAGGTCGCCGGGCAGCGCAGCAGGGACCGACTGACCTGCCTGACCCGCTGGCGCGTCGGCGGGCTTGTCGGCGGTGGAGAGCACATCCTCCTTGGTAATGCGGCCGCCCGGCCCCGTGCCAGTGACGGCACCCAGGGCAACGCCCTTTTCGGCGGCCACGCGCCGTGCGACGGGCGTCGCGTTCACATCTGGATTCTCTGCACCGTGCGCGCCCACGGGCAAGGGCGCGCCCTCTTCTTCTTCCTCTGCGGGCTCGGCAGGGACGGCAGCTTCAGCCTCAGCCTGTGGCGCAGCGGCTTGCGGGGTGGTCGTTTCGTCAGCGCTTTCGCCCTCTGCGCCAATCAGCGCCAACGGCGCGCTCACAGGCACGAGAGACCCCTCTTCGGCCAAAATCTTGAGCACTGTGCCGGAGGCCGGCGCGGCCACTTCGCTGTCCACCTTGTCGGTGGCCACCTCCACAATCACATCACCCTCGTTCACGCTGTCGCCCACCTTCACGCGCCAGCGGCTGACTGTCACATCCTCGATGCCTTCTCCCATATCAGGGAGCCGTACTTCGGTAGCCATAGGAATCCCTCGTCCCGGTTGAGAAACAGGTTCAAGGTTCAAGGTTCAAGAGTTCAAGAGTTAGAAGCCCGGCAACCCGCATTCGGCGCAGAACCTTGAACCTTTGAACCTTTGAACCTTGAACCCCCTTCTATCGGAGCATTTCCAACACGGCGGCCTTGATGTTGTCTTTCCATGGCAGCACCTCTTCCTCCAGCGGCTTGGAGACCGGGATGGAAACGGGCGCCATACCCAGGCGGCGTGCGGGGGCTTTGAGCAACTCGGGCGCTTCTTCGTAGATGCGCGCCACCAACTCAGCGCCAATGCCGCAGTTCGACTGCGACTCGTGCACGGCCAGCAGGCGGCCCGTTTTGGCCACAGATGCCCAAACGGTCTCTGTGTCCAGCGGCACAATGCTGCGCAGGTCGACCACTTCGATGTCGATACCCTGCTCGGCCTTGAGTTCTTCCGCCGCTTCCAGCGCCTGGATCACCGTGAAGGAGAAGGTGGCCAGCGTCAGGTCGGCGCCTTCGCGCTTCACCTCTGCCTGGCCAATCGGCACGATGTAGTCCACGTCGGCCTCGGGCAAGTCGCCCCGCGTGAAGTAGAGCATCTTGTGCTCGAGGAAGAGGACGGGGTTGGGGTCGCGGATGGCCGCGGTGAGCAGTCCCTTTGCGTCGTAGGGTGTTGCCGCCGCTACGACCTTGATGCCGGGAAACTGGGCAAAGCTGCTCTCCACCGCCTGGCTGTGCTGCGAGCCGTAGCGTTTGCCGCCGCCATGCTGGCCGCGAATCGTCAGCGGCACGTTGAGCAGCCCGCCGGTCATGTAGTGCATCTTGGCGGCCTGGTTGAAGATCTGGTCGGCGGCCACCATGAAGAAGTCCATGTACATGAGTTCCACCACAGGGCGCAGCCCCGTCATGGCGGCGCCAATCGCCATGCCCATGAAGCCCTGCTCGCTGATGGGTGTATCGAGCACACGCGTGGGGCCGAACTCGTCCATGAGGTTGCGTGTCACGCGGAAGAGGCCGCCGTAGTAACCCACGTCCTCGCCCATGACGAAGACTGTCGGGTCGCGCCGCATCTCGTCGCGCATCGCCTCATTGACTGCCTGAATGTATGTTGTCTTGCGCATGAAGTGTCCTGTCTGGGCAAGGGTTCGAACAGTGATCTGATAATTGATCAATGATCATTGATCATTGGTTTGTCGGCACTCGAAGAGCGCAGTGGAAACGGACTAGAAAGGCACTTCATCGAGCGTGTCCGCGTTCTCAACATACTCGGTCGCTGATTCTGCAAGCCTGTATTGGTTGAGATCGTTTGGCTTAGCCGCATTCCGCATGGACTTGGTTGCTTTGATCACTCGATTAAGTGACTCAATCAACTCCAGATATGCACAAATAGCATTTTGCGCTGTATCGGGCTGCAACAGCGTGCGCTGTTCTGCGCGTTTCAACCAGAATATCGTCTCGTATGCACTGCCGCGAGCATAGTAGAAGAAGTGAGTGCGCTCGGCATAGTGGTAACGCCCAAACCCCTCCGCAATATTCGCCCCGATACTGTCCGACGCCCGCACTAGTTGCAGCCCAACTGAATCCGAGTCAAAACGCTGCCACGTTCGAACGAGCGCATATACTCGATCGCTGTAGCGCGCCGCATCGCGGTAGATAGGCAAGTCATCAAGCCTAGTGAAGGTCACAGCAACCCAAATCTCCGAAGAGACCTATGATCAATGATCAATGATCGGTTGTTACACCGCATACACATCTGTATACGCCTCCGCCTTGTCGGGCCAGGGGCTGTTCTGGGCGAATTCGACGGCCTCTTCCACTTCCTTTTCGACTTCAGCGCGTATGGCCTCGAGGTCGGCGTCGGCCACACCGTGCGCTTGCAGTCGCTGGGTGAGGGCGACAAGCGGCTCATACTGCCGCTGCATCTCGATTTCCTCACTCGTGCGGTAGGTCTCCAGGTCGCCCGCCATGTGGCCCGAGAGGCGATAGGTGAGCCCCTCGATGAAGGTGGGCCCCTCGCCGGCGCGTGCGCGTTCGGCCGCGGCGGTCACGGCCAGATAGACCGCTTCCACGTCATTGCCGTCAATCTGCACGCTCTCCATGCCGTAGGCGCGGGCAAAGAGGTAGATTTCGCTCACCGAGGAGGTGCGCGCAATGGGCGTCATCTCGGAATAGCGGTTGTTCTCGCAATAGAAGATGATGGGCAATTTCCACTTGGACGCGATGTTGAAGGTTTCGTGCATCACGCCCTGGTAGATCGCGCCGTCACCAAAGAAGGTGATGGCAATGCGCTCCTGATTTTGGAGCTTGCTCGAGAGCGCCATGCCTGCGGCGTGTGGCACCTGCGCGCCCACAATGCCATTGGCACCCATGAGGCCCAGCGAAGGGTCCACAAAGTGCATGGAGCCGCCCTTGCCACCCGCAAAGCCGTCGGACCGGCCAAGCACTTCGGCGATGGCACGCTTGGGGTCCATGCCGCGCGCCAGCGAATGATGGTGCCCGCGGTAGGTGCAGGTGAGGTAGTCGTCGGGGCGCAGGGCCGCGGCCATGCCCACGGCGCTGCCTTCATGGCCGATGGCTGTGTGCATCGCGCCACCAATCTTGCCCGATTCGGCCAGTTCCAGCAGCGACTCCTCCACGCGGCGGATGAGCACCATCATGCGGTACATGGCGAGCAGTTGCTCGGTTGTAAGAACGCCTTCACCCAAATCGCTGGCGGCAGCCGACGATGGGGC
>CAYJNV010000212.1:0-427 GCA_964370975.1 uncultured Caldilineaceae bacterium
GGGGGGGGGGGGGGGCCCCCCCCCCCGGGGGGGGGCGCGGGGGGGGCTGACTATGCCCCCACCGCGCGCAACCGCTGGGAGGCCATGCTGCTGGGCTATCAGCAGATGCCTGCGGCAGAGCTCTTTGTGTGGCGGGAGGTTGCCCTTACGCAGTCGCTGGCCGAGATTCTCAGCAGGCCCGGCTGCCGCGCCCACTGCGCGCGCTGCGGCGAGGAAATCCTCAACGAACGCGAGGTGGTGGTGGGGAATGAAGTTCTCTGCCGCTCCTGCGCCGAGGGCGGCTACTGGCGCACCGCCTAACAGCCAGCCTCGACGCAAAGGGCGGCTACTGGCGCACCGCCTAACAGCCAACCCCGACGCAAAGCCGCAAAGACGCAAAGGAACGCAAAGAATAGCACTTGTTGTTGTTGCTGGTCTTTGGGTTGCT
>CAYJNV010000212.1:437-7857 GCA_964370975.1 uncultured Caldilineaceae bacterium
CGCAAAGATACGCAACCAAATACCAAAGCAAGAAGAGCATTTCTTGTTGTTGCTGTTCTTTGCGTTCCTTTGCGTCTTTGCGCCTTTGCGTCGAGGTTGTGTTGTTGCTCTAGTTCTGCGCGAAGGGGTCGCTGAAGTTGGGGTTTGTGATGAAGGCCTCGTCCGTCAGACTCTTGAGAAAGGCGACGAGATCCGTCGCCTCCTGCGCGCTGATGGTAAAGCCGGGCACAAGCGGGCTCTTCCAGACGTTGGCGCGGCCGTCGCCTGCGTTGGGGCCATTCTCCGTCACCGTGCCACCGCGCGCATAGTGCTGGATGACTTCCTCGAGGGTGGCCACGCTGCCGTCGTGCATGTAGGGGGCGGTCAATTCCACATTGCGCAGCGAGGGCGCGCGAAAGCGCCCCATGTCGCTCGCCACGCCCGTCGTCTCGAAGAGGCCGCGGTTGCCCATTGGGTAGCCGCCCGCACCGTCCACATTGTAGAGGCCATTGTTCTGGAAGTTGGATGCGCCGAAGGTGCTGTTGGCATGCACGGTGGACGCGCTAAAGTTGAAGCCGGAGTGGCAGTGGTGGCACTCAAAGCGCTCGGAAAAGAACATCTCCATGCCCCGCTGCGCCGACGCCGACAGCGCGCTCGTTTCCCCAGCAATGAAGCGATCGTAGGCCGAATCGCCCGAGAGCAGGCTGCGCACAAAGGTGGATAGAGCCAGCACGCTGTTGTGCCAGGTGACTGGCTCCGCAGCGGCGGGGAAGGCCTCGGCAAAGCGGCGCTGGTAGTCGGCGTCGTCGGCCAGGCGCGCAAGGATTTCGTCCTCGTGGCCCGTCACGCCCATCTCCACGGGGAACTCGGCAAAGAGCGGAATCAGCACCTGCTGCTCAATTGTCGTGAGCGAAGGGTTGGCCCATGTGAGCGTGGCGTTGTAACCCACGTTCACGAGCGCCGGGCTGTTGCGCAGCAGCGTTTCGCCCGTTGAACCGGTGGGCAGCGCCTTGCCGTCGCTGAAGGCCAGAGCCTGCAGGTGGCAACTGGCGCAGCGCTGCGTGCCGTTGGCAGAGAGGCGCGCGTCGTAGAAAAGGCGACGGCCCAGTTCAATGGTTGCTGGTGTCGGCGGGTTGTCGTCGGGCACGCGCAGCGGCGGGAAGCCGCGCGGCAGCGGGATGGCGCTCCCCTGCGCTGGCTGCACGGATTGCGCCGCCTGCGCCGCCACAACTTGTTCATCCAGCGCGCTGGGTGCAGTTGCAGCCAGGCGATCAGCCTGTGCGATCTTCGCCACCTGCCACACGCCCGCCGCCACGATGCTGAAGCCCACGACGGCAAGCGCTGCCGCTACGATGGTTGCCCAATTGATGTGTCTGAGGGTCGTTCGCATACCGGTTATTGTACGCGGAATAGCGTCTGCGTCGGGCAGCCCGCTTCCGGACATTGGCCGGTCGCGATGTCGAGCCCAAAGGCGGGGAAGAGCGCAATGCAGTCGGGGTCGTCTGCGCCCGACATGCAGCCGGGCGGCATGGGGGCCGACTGGCTCAGGTCGACCTGCGCCAGCAAGGTCGCCATGTCGGCCACAATCACATTTTGCGCCGCGTCAAAGCCATCGAGGCGTATGGTAGCGAGGTTGGGGCGTGTACAGGCGGTGGTGGGCGGCGTGGACTCGTTGGCCGAGGCGCAGCCCGTGCTGCCCAGGTGGACAAACCACGCGCCGCCCGTGGGCGAGTCTGCCTGACCTTGCACCTTCATGTCAATCCGCACGAACTTGTAGCCCCCCTGCCAGTTCCACCACAGCGCGGGCAGGTTGAGGGGCGATGGAGCCACCGTCACATCCTGGTGGTTGGCCGGAGCGGGAATGCCCAGGTCAAACTGGATGCCTGTGTAGTCGGCAGGCGGCACAGTACCGCTGACGGCCGTGTTCATCTCGGCGTTGCCTGCATCGGCACAGCCCGCGCTGCCATCCTCAAAGTCGAGCAGTGCAGTATCGCCCGACTGCCACATTCCGTCCTGCGCCAGCGCAACGGGGATTGCCTCCCCCGCGCCGGTGACCAGCACCACGTTGGAAACGTAGAAACGCAGGTCATTGAATTGCACGTCACTCTGCGCCAGGCCAAGCGCCGGTCCTCCTTGCGCGCAAGAGATTGGTTGATCGCCGGCCTGCATGGCGAAGTGAATTGAGATGGGCTCGGCAAGGGTTGAAGGGGCCTCCGCGGCGGGGGTTGGCTGCGCAGGCGCGCACGCCGCCAGCGCCAGCATGGCCAGGCTGAGGGGAAGGATGAACCAGCGGGTTGCCATTTGATGTTCCTTGCATGCGCCCAACGTGCCACGATGCCCCACTATCGCGCCAAGTGTGCGCAAGCGCCAAAGTGCGCGCTGGTTGAACCTGAAGAGGCGACGCGAGGCATTCCTCATGCGAAAGCCAAGCTCAACTACAGGCACGCGCTGCGTTCCTGAAGTGCGGGGCTACTGGATGATAGTCGGCAGGAGCGCCGTCTGCACCATCACGGTGCGCGCGTACTGTGCTCAGATGTGCGCACAGCCCCATGCTTTGGTATCATCTGCCGGCGCACACGCGGACTGCACTGCGCCGGCCCGCGGGATGCGCCCGGGCGCAATGCACTCATTTGTGGAGATCGTTGTGACCAAAAGCTTCTGGGATACGCTGCCCCGCCCCATCATCGGCCTTGCGCCCATGAATGGCGTCAGCGATCAGCCCTTCCGCTACATGCAGAAGAAGTATGGCAACCCCATGGTGCTCTACACCGAATTCACTGCGGTGGAGCGGCTGCGCTTTGGGGATCCGGGGCTGTTCAAGGATTTTCTCTACGATGAAAGCCAGCGCCCGATTGTGGCGCAGGTCTATGGCCACCAACCCGAGCTCTTTCGCTACATGGCCATCCTCGCGTGTGAATTGGGCTTCGACGCCATCGACATCAACATGGGTTGCCCAAGCCACAGCATTGTGCACCGAGGCGCAGGCGCAGGGCTGATCCGCACGCCCGAAATTGCGCAGGAGATCATCACCGAAACCAAGGCGGGCGTAGCCGATTGGGTCAACGGCCGCAGCCTGCGCGACGACGTGCGCGTGCCGCGCCGCTTTGTAACGGCGGTGGAGGCGCGCCATGCGGCGTTGCCCCCTGCGTTTCAGCAGCGGCGTGCGCTGCCCGTGAGCGTGAAGACGCGCATCGGCTACGAAACGCCCGAAGTGGAGGCGTGGATCCCGCGCTTGCTGGAGAGCGAGCCGGCGGCCATTGCCATCCACGGGCGCACGCTGCGCCAGGCCTATGCAGGCAGCGCCGACTGGGACGAAATCGGTCGCGCCGCGCAGCTTGCGCGCGGTTCCTCCACGCTCATCCTGGGCAATGGCGATGTGGATACGCTCGACGATGCGCACGCCCGCGCTGCGACCTATGGACTCGATGGCGTGCTCATCGGCCGTGGCAGCTATGGCAACCCATTCGTCTTTCAGGACGCGGGCGTTGCGGCCGATGCCATCCCCACCGCCGCCCGCAGCCTGCTGCGCATGCAAATTGCACTTGAGCACGCGTACCTTTACGAAGCAACCTTTCGCCATCTCTCTCGCTATCGCTTCATCCCCATGCGCAAGCACCTCAACTGGTACGTGCGCGGCGTCCATTCGGCGGCGCACATTCGCCAGGCGCTCATGCGCACCTCCTCGCCTGCAGAAGCGGAGGCTGTGCTGCGCCCCTACCTCGAGGCGGCAGAGCAATTCGCAGCACCCTCGTTTCGTTGGCCCCAGCCTGCTGCAGTGATAGACTGACACTATCCCCCGTTGCTCTGCCACAACCGCGAACCCGGGCTCGTTGCCGAGCGTTCGCGCGATCAAGGAGATCGCGTCATGATATCAACCGCTTCGCGCCTACTGCGGCGCGCCGGTCGTCCGCTCGTGGCGTCGGCGCTGTTTGTCGCGCTCATGCTTGTTGCCCATGCCGCCTGGGCGCAGGACGCACCCGTGGCGCCGGCCGCACCCGCGGGCCCCGCCGCACCCATCCTCGCGACCACAGCGCAGGACTTCATCTTGCCGGGCACGCAGCCCGGTGGCCTCGAGACCCCGCTCATTTCGTCCGCTTCGTGCGGCTTCTGCCACGTCCCCGAAATTGTGGATGACTTTGCCGGTTCCATGATGGCCAACGCCGCGCGCGACCCGCTCTTCCGCGCCGCGCTGCAGGTGGCCAATCAGGATGCGGATGGGAGCGGCGAACTGTGCCTGCGCTGCCACACGCCCAACGGCTGGCTCGAAGGGCGCTCCACCACCACCGACGGCAGCGCGCTCACCAGGAACGATCTCCAGGGCGTCTCGTGCAGCTTTTGTCACCGGCTGGTTGCACCCGTTGCCCTACCCGGCGAAGCGCCCACCGACGCTGCCGAACGCGCCCACGCCGCGGCTACCTCGGGCGGGGCGCTGATTGCAGGCAGCGCCGCCTATGTGGTGGACCGCCAGGACATCCGCCGCGGCCCCTTCCCCAGCGAGAATGTGACACATGGCGCCGCGCAGAGCACGCTGCTGCGCTCGGCCCAATTGTGCGAGACCTGCCACGACATCGACAACCCCACCCTCTCCTTCAATGTGGCGACGCAGGCCTACGAGCTGAACCCGCTCAACGCGCCCGCACCTGCCAATGCCAGACTATTCCCCGTGGAGCGCACCTATAGCGAGTGGGAGCATAGCGCCTTCAACGGTGAAAGTGGGGGTGTGGCGGAGGTCAGCGCACTCTACCCCGGCATCAAACGCGCCACGATGACGGCCGATGGCCCCGTGACCGTATGCCAGGACTGCCACATGCCCATGATTGAAGCGCCGCTGATCGATGGTGGTGACGTGCGCACCGTGGGGCGGCACCAATTCGCCGGCGGCAGCGCGCAATGGCAGAAGGGGATTGCCGCCTTCTGGAGCGAGGTGCCGGGCGACACACTCTTTGACGCAACCCCCATCACCAACTCGGTGGCGCTGGGCGCAGAGATGCTTGGCCGCGCCGCCACGCTCGAGCTAACTGTCACCAACGGAATTACCGAGGGCGTCTCCAATCTGGTTGTCAGGATCATCAACAACACGGGACACAAGCTGCCCACGGGCTACGCCGAGGGGCGGCGCATGTGGCTTGAGGTGCGCACCTATGGCGCGGGCGATGCTCTCCTTGCCGCGTCGGGCATGCCCACACCGACCGGCGGCATCACCAACCCGGGGCGCATCTATGAAATCAGGCAAGGCATCTCTGCATCGCATGCGGCGGCGCTGGGCCGGTCCGACCTGGAGGGCGAGGGCTTTCACTTCATCCTCAACAACAAGGTCTTCAAGGACAACCGCATTCCACCGCGCGGTTGGGAGATGGCGGGCTATGGGGCGCGTGACATGCTGCCTGTCGGTGCAACCTATGCCGAGGGACAATACTGGAGCACGGAGGTCTTTGTGCTGCCCGCCGGCGCGCTGCGTGTGGAGGTGCGCCTGCTCTTCCAGGCAGCCTCCGACGAATATCTGGACTTCCTTGCGCAGGAGGCCAATACGCCCGTGGCCGATGGCGTTGTGGGCGCACCGGTGAACTGGGGCCAAACCGTGGCTGACCTGCGCACGCAGTTAGGCCTCGACGCCCCTGTGGTCATGGCGAGTGCCACACGCCTTACGCCCGCCGCCTTCACCGAAAGAGCCTACCTGCCCGCCGTGCAGCGTTAAGTGCCTGTACGCGGAAGCAGCGGAAACAACGGAAAAAGCAGGGAACAAAAGCACCAACTCTTGTTGCCTGCTCTTTCCGCTGCTTCCGTGTACAAACTTCTTTACTCGAGCGAGCGCAGGAGTTCGGCCGCGCGTTGGCCTGCGGCTACAAAGGTGAGGGTGCGCATATCGTCGTCTGCGCCGTAGTCGAAATGTACAGTCAGCCCGTCTGCGGGCAGCAGCGCCGCAATACGCTCGCTCCACTCCACCAAAAGCACGCTTTCGCCATCCAGCAAGTCGTCCAACCCCAGCGTGTCCACGGCCAGCTCGCCGCTTTCGGCCAGCCCCAGCCGATAGGCGTCCATGTGGTGCACGGTCATGCCCTGCGCGGTGGTGTACTCGTTAACAAGGGTAAAGGTGGGGCTTGTCACCCGCCCCGCCCCGCCCATGCCCGCCACAACACCCTGGACAAAAGTCGTCTTGCCTGCGCCCAGCTCCCCCTGGAGGTAAAGCAGGTCACCCGCGCGCAGCAGGCGGCCCAGGCGCGCGCCCAGCGCACGCGTCGCCTCGGCCGTGTGCGTGGTGACTGTGAAAACGGCAGTTTGCGCGCGTTCCATTGCGATCAGCCGGCCGAGTCGGGGCTGCGTTCATTGTGCTCAGCCGGTTCTTGCACGCTGCCCGCGGCCAGTTTGCGCGAGGCTGCCTCGGCCACGATCTCCACCGACGGTTTGTCACTGTGGGGTGCAATGTGCACCCAGGCGCCGTCGGGCAAGTGCACCTTGATGCCGTCGATGTTCTCAATTGTGCTCGCCTTGTACGCTTCATTGAGCCGCCGCATGATGCCGCCCTTTGCGTCCCAGGGCGTGTGCACGCTGCCCTTGACGGTGTGCATAGCGGGTAGATAGCGCACAATTTCGCTTAAAGGCATGGCGCGTATGGCCAAATATTCAAGCAGGCGCACTGTGGCCATCAGTCCATCCACCGCAGGCATAAAGTCGGGGAAGATGAAACTGCCCGTGCCATCGCAGACGAGCAGCGTGTCGGGCTGCGTGGCAGTGGTCATCATGGCATGCATGCTTTGGCCAATGCGCTGGAGCGGTGCGTCGTGCCAGCCGGCAATCGCGCCAAAGCCGTTGGGCATGGTGACCGGCACGGCCACGGGGCGGCCGGGGTGGGCGAAGAGCGCCAATTCGAGCATGAGCGCCGCCGCCACCTCATCATCAAGGGTCTCGCCAGTCTCATCCACCAGGAAGATTTTCTCGCCGCCCACGTCCAATTGCACACCCACGGTTGCCCCTAACGCCAAGACAATCTTGCCCACGCGCTTCTGATTCTCACGGAACTCGTCCTGCAGCACGGCAAGCTTGGTTTCATCGGTGCGCGAGTTGAGCGCCACCACATCCACGCCCAACTGGTTGACAATGCGCGAGAGCGCATCAGCTGCCGAGCCATTGGAGAAGTCGAGCACGACCCTGAAATGGGCCGACTTGATCCGCTCTACATCGACTTGGCGCAGGAAGGTCTCCAGATAGGCCTCCACCGGCTCATGTGCATAATCGATGCGGCCGATGTCGTCGAGGTACGCGCGGCGGAAGTCCGAGCGGAAGAAGTTCCGCTCCACCCTGCGCTCGACCGCAGTGCTGGGGTTGAGCCCTGTTTCATCCAGCAGACGGATATCGACGACGCGCTGGTCGAAGGGGCTGAGGCGTACGTGCAGCCCGGCGGTGGTATCGGCGCGGTGACGCACAAAGTGGCGCAGAACGGGCA
>CAYJNV010000213.1:0-2259 GCA_964370975.1 uncultured Caldilineaceae bacterium
TGTCGACCTGGGTGAGCACCACCCACCCCAGCGCTGCGCGCCCCGCCCCTGTGCGCACCACAGGTGTTGTGGGCTGGATGCGCGCCAACCTCTTCATGGGCTTCTTCAACAGTCTGCTGACGATACTCACAGCGATCGCGCTCTACTTCATCGTCACCGGGCTGCTGCGCTGGATCTTCTTCCAGGCCTACTGGGAGCCCGTGTGGGTGAACCGCAAGATCTTCACGGTGGGCCTTTACCCCTGGGAGCGCATTTGGCAGGTGGTGTTCGTGCTCTGGATTGTGAGCGCGCTGCTGGGGCTGAGCGCAGGTCAGTGGGGCCGCTTCATGCGTACGCTGGGTGTGGGGCTGACTGCGCTTCAGCTCGCGCTGGCGCTGCTGCCGCTGGACCCGACGGCGCGCATCGCCCTCTTTGTGGGTGCAGGGCTGGTGGTGGGCGGCTATTTGCTGGGGCGCTTTGCCCAGTTTCAAACCGGCCTGCTGGTTTGGGCGTGGATTCTTTCGCTCCCCATCGCCATTTGGTTGCTGCGCGGCGGCATTACGCTGCCCGTGGTGGGCACAATCTGGACCTTTGGCGGCAACCTCATTCCCTACAGCGTGATTGGCGGCCTGACGCTGACCATGCTGCTGGCGGTGGTGGGCATTACCATGAGCTTTCCGATTGGCGTACTATTGGCGCTGGGGCGGCGATCCAAACTGCCCGTGATCAAAGGCGTTTGCGTGGCTTATATCGAACTCATCCGCGGCGTGCCGCTAGTGACGCTGCTCTTTATGGCAATGATCGCGTTACCGCTGGTGCTGCCATCCAACGCGACTTCGCCGGAGAACGCCGTGCGTGCGATGGTGGCGATTACACTCTTTGCCGCTGCCTATCTGGCCGAGAATGTGCGCGGCGGCCTGCAGGCTGTGCCCAGGGGACAGTACGAGGCAGCCGACGCCGTGGGGTTGAGCGGCATCCAGAAGCTGCGGCTGATTGTGCTGCCGCAAGCACTGCGCGCTGTCATTCCCGCGATTGTGGGCCAGTTCATCGGCCTCTTCAAGGATACGTCACTCGTCTCGCTGGTCGGGCTGCTCGAACTGCTGGGCATTGCCCGCGTGGTCATCCAGCAGGCCGAGTGGGTGCAGGTGCAGGGCGGTGTGACGCGTGAGGTCTACGTCTTTGTGGCGTTCGTCTACTTCCTCTTCAGCTACGGCATGAGCTACGCCAGCCGCCGCCTTGAGGTGCAGTTGGCGGTGGGGCAGAGGTAGGGACGGAGAACTGGTTGACTGCTACGTTGGTAATTGGTGAATTGGTAATTGGTGAATTGACCCGCGACCGCTCTTACCAATTCACGTCTTACCAATTACACTTGAACCCATAGTGAATCGTACAGACAGGACGCACTCATGGCCGGACACGCGGAAAACAGTGACATCATCACCTGCACCAAGGTGAACAAGTGGTATGGCGACTTTCACGCGCTGCGTGACGTAAGCATCAATGTGCGCAAGCGCGAGGTGCTTGTGGTCATCGGCCCCTCGGGGTCGGGCAAATCCACCCTCATTCGCTGCATCAACCGTCTCGAGGAGCACCAGAGCGGCGAGATAGTGGTGGACGACATCCCGCTCAACCGCAACCTCAAGAATATCGAGGCCGTGCGCATGGAGACGGGGATGGTCTTCCAGCAATTCAATCTCTTCCCTCACCTCACGGTGCAGCAGAACATTACGCTGGCCCCCATGCAGGTGCGCAAGAAGAGCCGCAAGGAGGCCGACGAGACCGCCATGCAGTTGCTCGAGCGCGTAGGCATCCCCGAGCAGGCGGCCAAGTTCCCGGGCCAGCTCTCGGGCGGGCAGCAGCAACGCGTGGCCATTGCGCGCGCACTGGCCATGCAGCCCAAGGTGATGCTCTTTGACGAGCCCACCTCGGCGCTGGACCCCGAGATGATCAAGGAAGTGCTTCAGGTGATGGAGGAGTTGGCGGCGTCGGGTATGACGATGCTTGTCGTCACCCACGAAATGGGCTTTGCCAAGGAAGTGGCCGACCGCGTGGTCTTCATGGACGCAGGTGAGGTGGTGGAAACGGGCACGCCCGCGCACTTCTTCACCGACCCGCAGCATGAGCGCACGAAGCTGTTCCTGCGGCAGATTCTGTAGACAGTCAGGCAGCGGAGAGTGGGCGGCAACGATAATTGATAATTGAAGATTGATCATTGGCGACGCGCGGGGGGGCCGGGCGCGGGGGGGGCATTGTGGATGGTGTGTGGTGAGTTTTTTTTTT
>CAYJNV010000213.1:2269-7839 GCA_964370975.1 uncultured Caldilineaceae bacterium
CGGCTGAACCTGCCGCGCGTCGCCAATGATCAATCTTCAGTGATCAATTATTGTTGAGGCCCACTCTCCGCGAGACTGCCTAGTTGCTCACACTGGCCGCCTGCAGCAGTTGATCGCCCACCCATTCGCGGTAGAGGCGGATTAGCTCGGGCTTGCCCAGCACGTGCAGCGCGGCGAGGAAATCATCCTCGGTGACGATGCCGTATTTGTGCGCCACCAGGTAGGTCTGCAGGAAGCGTCGGAAGGCGCGTTCGCCCAGATCCTCGCGCAGCGCGTTGAAGAAGAGCGCCCCCTTGCCGTAAACCACCGCCTCATACTGCGTGCCATTCTTGTAGCTTGCCACGGCGCCGCCAATCGCGGCGTCGTTGCCGCGCGCCTTGAGCGTCTCCAGCGGCGCTTCCCACCGCTGGTATTGGAGCAGGTCGGCCTTGGGTGAACCGTTCATGGCCTCGGTGTAGAGCTTGACCGAGTACTCGGCCAGCCCTTCATCAAGCCAGGGGGTATTGACGGGGTCGTTGTGAACCGCCTGGTACCACCACTGATGCGCCATTTCGTGCGCCACCAGGAACTCGAGGTTTACCCGTTGGCGGTCATAGAGGTCCACACCCAGGAGCATGGCGGCCGTGTATTCCATGCCGCGAAAGCCCAGCGGCGCAGGGGCAATGTGCATGTCGCGCAGCGGGTACATGCCATACATGTCGCTGTAGGCGCGCAACGAAGCAACCCCATAGCGCAGCGCCGCCCGCCCGGCTGACTCCTCGCCCGGCAGCCAGTAACTTGTGATGCGTGTGCCGAAGGCCTCTTCCGAAGCCTGTGCAAAGAGCGGGCTCATGTGCAACATGAACTCGCGCGCCGGGCCTGTGACCCACGTGTACTGCGTCTCGGTAGGGGAAACGCTGGTGGTCACCACCTGCGTGCCCGAGGTGACAGGCACCATGTCGCTGGGCAGCACGGCGTTGACGGCAAAGAGTGCGATTGGCCCAAAGGCGGCATCGCCGCGAATGCTGCCCAGTTCGCGCCACCACGCACCCGTGCCCACAGCCGCGCCATCCGTAAAGACGGCCAGTGAGGGGTAGAAGAGGGGCAGGCTGGTCATCTGCTGGCTGCGCCCAAAGAGGACATAGACCGAATGGTCATCCACGTAGGTGGGGTAGAGAAGCGACCAGTGCATGCGCACAGTCACCCTGTCGCCGGGGAGCAGCGGCCTGGGCAGCAGCACGCGCAGCGAGGTGTTCTCGTCCTCATAGGTGAAGGTGGTGGGGCGTCCGTCGAGCGCAATGTTCTGGACGAGCATGTCGCCGCCATATTGCTCGAGATTTGGGTAAAGGCGGAAGACGATCTGGTTCCACGGTTCGCGACTGTTGTTTGTGACGAGCACGTCGCCCGAGCCGGTGAGTGTGCGGCTGATGACGTCGACCGTCACGTCCAACGTGTAGCGCGGGGCGCTGCGGACGACCTCCAGCGCAAGGTCGCCGCGGTTCTCTGCCTTGACGGCCGGGTAGTAACGTTCGAGCGGGTCATCAACAGGCGCGGCCGCCCTGTTGCGCGCGTTGGGGAAGAAGCGTGCAAAGGGGCCGGCGGGTGCGCTGCCGATTTCGGCGGGCAGAGCCGGCGTTGAGGAGGCTGCGGGCGCATCCGGCTTGTCGTCGCCGCAGGCGGCCAGGAGCAGCCCACCCAGCAGCAGCGGCAGGGCGAGCGCCAGCAGCACGCGCACATGCCGCGCAGTGCGCGGCTGAGAATGTGATGGACACGCCACAGGATTGTTTTTCATGCCGTGCAGTGTGGAGCGCAATGAAAGTCGCGATGTGCGATGAGATAGGCAGCGATGACGGCGGTGCAGGTCGATTGCAGCGCAAGTATAGCACGTATGGCGCAGCGGCGAAAGGGGGTTGCCGGATTTTTCGCGCCGCCGCCGTTAGCGCGTCATCAATGCGGGTGTCAGGTGGGCGATGCGGTTGCTGTAGCGCAGGACGCGAAAGCCGTCACCTGTGAACTCAAGCCGCGTAATGCCCGTGTTGGCGTGAAAGAAATACATGGGCGCTTCGGCGGGCACGCCCAGCAGCACGCGCAGCAACTGGTTGAGGAAGGTGCCGTGCGACACAAACGCGAGGCGGGTCTCGGGCTCAGTCTGGGCCAGTTCCATCAGCCGCTCGGCCACGGCCGCGGCGCGCAGTTCGGACTCGGGATAGTCCTCATAGCCGCCCCGCCACCAGCCCTGCTCCGTCACCGTGTCCGGCAGCACAAGCTCGCCAAAGCGCGCCACCATCTCGGCACGCTTGAGGCCGGGATAGCTGCGCACTCCCGCCGCATCGGACGGGTCACCCTCAAAGAGACCCCCTTGTTCGTGTATGTCCGGCCAGACCTCGAGTGGCAGCCCCAGCGCGACGGCGCTGGGGGCAGCCGTTTGCAGCGTGCGCAACATGGGGCTGCAGACAATGCGCGTGAAGCCGTAGCCTTGCGGTTGTGCGTGCCCCTTGCGGATGAACTCGGGGTGCTTGCTCGAGGCCACGTGCGCGGCCAGCGCCGCGGCCTGCAGTTCGCCCGTGTCGGTGATCTCAGGGTCAAACGAGCGCGTGGCGATGAAGTCGGCGTAATCGCGGCTCTCGGCAATGCGGTTGTTCACGGATTCGGCGTGGCGAATGAGGAATACATTCATGGGCTATCCAGAGTGTTGTGTGGCATGGCGTGGCAAGGCGTGGTGATCACGCGACCTGTACAATAACATCAGCTGCGCCGGCTGGCAACGAAGCGAGCTTTCGGAATCGGCAGCCTCGCTGCGAGCCTGTATCTGATTGGAGAGCGGCTGACCGCTTATACCGCGCAACCTGCTACACTCGAATCACGTTATGGCCCAAAGCCAATCAACCACGTTCTGCAGAGGAAGGGTAATTCAGGATGGAAACGATTCCCGCCAACTTCATGGATCTCTTTGAGAAACGCGCCTACGCGCATATTGCCACCATCGACGCCGATGGCAAGCCGCAGGTGACGCCCGTGTGGGTGGCGTATGACGGCACGCACATCCTCGTTAACAGCGCGCGCGGCCGCAAGAAGGACCGCAACCTGCGCGAACGCCCCTACGTGGCGCTTAGCATCCAGGATCCCGATAACCCCTACCGCTATCTGGGCATCCAGGGCATCGTGAGTGAAATCACCGAGGAAGGGGCGGAGGAGCTGATCAACGAACTGTCACACCACTACGGCGGGCGCGACTACAGCTACGTGCCGGGCGAGGTGCGCGTCACCTACAAGATTTCCCCCACAAACGTCTGGACGATGAACTGACAGCACGCATACGCAGAAACTGCGGAAACAACGGAAAAGGCGGGAAACAAGGGCACTGCTGTTGTTTCCTGCCTTTTTCGTTGTTTCCGCAGTTGCTGCGTACCTGCGCTGTTTACTCGAGGGTGGGCACGATCTTGGCCAGCCGTTCGATAGTGCGCTCGAGGTCGTGCATGTGGGTGGCAATGGAAAAGCGCACGTGCCCTTCGCCCGCCGCGCCAAAGGCAATCCCCGGCGTTGTGGCGATTAGCGCCTTGTCGATAAGCAGCGAGGAGACCTCCAGGCTGCTCAGGCGCGTTTGCGTAAAGCGCGGGAAGACGTAGAACGCGCCCTCAATAGGCGGGCATTCGATGCCGGGGATCTCCTCGAGCGCGTCAAGCATGAAGCGGCGGCGCGCGTCGTAGGCCGCCGTCATCGTATGGACGCAGTCCTGCGGCCCATTGAGCGCCGCCACCCCCGCCGCCATCGTGAAGGAGGCCGTCGAGGTGACACTTTGCGTTTGGTAGGTGCGCGCCATTTTGGCAATTGCGGGCGGCGCGGCCAGCCAGCCCAGCCGCCAGCCCGTCATTGCATAGGCCTTGCTGAAGCCGTTGACGGTGATCGTGCGCTCGGCCATCCCCGGTTGCGCCGCGAGGGAAACATGTTTGCTTCCCGCGAAGAGAATGTGCTCGTAGATTTCGTCGCTGAGCACGTAGAGATCGTGCTCGATGGCGAAGTCCACCAGCGCAGCGATTTCGTCACTGGTCAGCACCCGCCCGGTGGGATTGTTGGGGCTGTTGACCATGATGAGTTTGGTTTGCGGCGAGACATGTGCGCGCAGCAGTTCGGGCGTAATTGCGAAGTTGTCGGCGCTCTGCAGCGCCACGCGCACGGGAATGCCGCGCTGCAACTCCACCATGGGCGCGTAACTCACCCACGAGGGGTCGAGCAGCATGACCTCGTCGCCGGGGTCCACCAGGGCGGCGAGCGCGGCGTAGAGCGCCCACTTGGCGCCGGGGGTTGCCATCACCTGCGTGGGCTGCACATGCACGTTGTTCTCGCGCGCCAGTTTGGCCACAATCGCATCCAGCAATTCGGGCGTGCCGAAGCTGGGTGGGTAGTGGGTGTCGCCCGCCTGGATGGCCGCGTAGCCCGCCTCGACGATGTGGGATGGCGTGGCAAAGTCGGGCTCGCCCCCGGCCAGGTTGATGACCTCCACACCGGCGCGCGCCAGGTCGCGCCCCTTTTGCATCATCATGGCCGTCACCGACGGCGCAATTGAACTGACCAGCGACGAAAACGGCTTCATGCGGGGATTCCTTCCAGGTGGAAAGACAGAATTCCGGTACGCAGGAAGGACCGAAATGGCGGAAACAACATGAAAGACAACTCCGTCCTCTCTTCTTCTGTTGTTTCTTCCGCTGTTTCGGTCTGCTCTGCGTACAGGCTTGTTATGTGATTTGAAACTCGGGTGGTATTGGCGCGCTGTAGAGCACCGGCTCGCGCTCGTAACGGCGCGGCAGCCAAATCTCGGCGGCGTGCAGCATCAGGCGCGACGCCGACGCTGCGTCGCCGTAGTAGCGGTCCCCCAGAATCGGCGCGCCCATGTGCGCGAGGTGGACGCGCAACTGGTGCGTGCGACCCGTCTCGGGCCACAGATGCATAAGCTGCCTGTCGCCCTGGGCCGGGTCGACGGGCTCGGCCTTGTAGACGGTCTTGGCCCACTTACCGCCCGAACGCACGACCTTGACGCGATCGGGGCGCTTCGTGTCGAAGTCCAGCGGCGCGCGAATCTCGCCCTCGACGAGCAGCTTGTTGGGCGCCTGCACCACGGCCACGTAGTACTTCTCCACGGTCCGCTCCCTGAACTGCATGTCCAGCCAGCGGCCAATCTCGTCATCGCGCGCAAAGAGCACCACGCCCGAGGTGTCGCGGTCGAGGCGGTGGGGCATCCACAGATCGTGATTGAAGTGCGCCAGCGCGAGGTCGTACAGATTTACGCCCTCGCCCCAGCGCGTCGGTTCGGTGAGCAGGCCGGCGGGCTTGTTGAGGGCGATGATGGCGCCGTCATCGGCCAGAATCCACGCGGGGTCAAAGGCCGTGAAGCCCACGGGCAGCGGCTCGGGCGGTGTGTCAATCTCGATGACGTCGCCATTGGTCACTTCCCACGAGCCGAGGTGGACGATGCGCCCGTTGAGCTCCACCTCGCTGGCGGTGATGAGCTTGCTGGTCTCCTTGCGCCCCCAATCGGGGAAGGCATTGCGCAGGTAGCGATCAATGCGGTCGGGCTTCTCCAGCCCGCTCACCAC
>CAYJNV010000214.1:0-7770 GCA_964370975.1 uncultured Caldilineaceae bacterium
CATCATCAGCGCGCGCGTTGGCCAGCGCGACCAGCGCGGCGCACAGGTGCGCATTGACAAGGGGCAGATCGCAGGCCATCACCAGCGCCCAGCCATCACCCGGCAGCGCATGCAGCCCCGTGGCAATGCCGCCCAGCGTCCCGGCATCGGGGTAGCGGTCGGCCACGAAGCGGGGAGGCGGCGTGAGTTGTATCTGCGCGGCCACCTCGGCGTCGTTCACGACGACGATGACGGATTCCTCAACAAGGGCGCGCAGCCGATGCACCATGTGAACGAGCAGCGGCGTGTTGCCGGGGGGCACGGGCAACAGCGCCTTGGTGCGCCCCATGCGGCGGCTCTGGCCGCCGGCGTTCATGACGAGCGTGGGCTTGCCCAGTGCGTTTGGCATATGCCACTTGATACACCAGGCCAAGGCATGTGTCAATGCAGGCGCGGCGGCTCTGTCCCGCAACAGGGTGCGCAGCGCATGTTTGACAGGAGATGGGCGGCCGCATATACTGCAGGTGTTGCGTGTAGCAACGATGCCGACATCGCAAATCCGGGCCGTGCGAGCGGCACAAGTACGCACCTCGCGACGAGCCTACGCACCCTCCAGGAGCCGTACCATGTCAGACGCACCCACAACGACGCCTCCCGCCGCGGCGCCCGCGGATGAAGAATCTGCCCCTCCCGCAGCGCGCAATGGTGCAGCCGCCGAACCGCAGGCTGCGCCGGAAGTGCGCAGCACGCCCTCGCTGCGCGCCGACAGCAGCGTGACCGACGCGATTGCAGGCTTCGACGAGTACATGCTGCGCAAGGGCTTTAGCGAAAACACGATCAAGGCCTTTGACAACGACCTGAAGATCATCTCGGGTTTCCTGGGGGCCGACACGAAACTCGCCCAGGTGGGCACCTCCGACCTCGAGAGCTTTCTGCACTGGCTGCAATACGAGCGCGGCAAGCCCTGCAGTGCCAAAACACTGGCGCGCCGTATCACCACCCTCAAGGTCTTCTTTGGCTGGCTGCACGGCGTGGGCATCATCGGCACGGACCCCGCCGAGCCCGTGGTGCAGCAGCCCGCGCGCCCGCCATTGCCCATGATTCTGCGCGACGACGAGATTAACCGCTTGCTCAGCGTCTCACGCGATATGTTGTGGGACAGGCAGAAGCCCGACGCCCGCCCCTATCTGCTGGTGAGCCTGCTGGTGCAGACGGGGATGAAGAAGGCCGAGGTCGCCCGCTTGCTGCTGACCGACATGGACGCCACGCAGCCCAACGCGCCCGAAGTGACAATCCGCTACAGCGACGAGGCGCACGCGCACAAGAACCGCACGCTGGGGCTGCACCCAAGCATTCTGCCCGTTCTCAACCAGTACTCAGAGCAGTACAAGCCCAAGGAGTTCCTCTTTGACTGCACGCCGCGCAATCTGGAGTATGTGCTCCAGGAAGTAGGGGACCGTGCGGGCATCAAGCGCTTGCAGGTGGGCTTCGAGTCGCTGCGCTGGACGGCCGCCGTGCGCGATTTCCGCATGGGCATGCCCGAGGAGCGGCTGCGCCAGAAGATGGGCTTGAGCAAGATTTCGTGGCGCGAGACGCGCGAGAAGATTCACAAGCTCGCGGGGCACTAGAAACAAGAGATAACTGATCATTGATCATTGATAATTGAGCGCATCGCTCGCAGCGATGCGCTCAATTATCAATGATCAATGATCAGTTATCCATAATCGGTTTCTAGTTTCCGCACGCACTCCTGCGTTAGGGACTACGGCCCCGTAATCACCGGCAGCAGGGCGCGGAAGGTGCTTTGGTACTGCACGTTGGCATCGACGTAGCCACCGCTCCAGCCGCCCATGAGGAAGAGCTTGCCGTCGAGGCTGGCAGCGCCGAGGTGACGCCAACTGCCCGACAGCGGCGACGGGAAGTTGCTCCAGACCTCAATCGCGGGGTCGAAGCGCTCGTGGGTGGTCACAGTGTCGAGCCATCCGCCGCCCAGCGCCACAATCGCGACGCCGTCGTAAACGAGGCTGAATCCGCTGCGTGCGCCGGCCATGGGAGGCAGCGCGCGCCAGCGCTGGTTTGCTGGGTCGTATGCGTCGACGCGCACCAGTTCGCGCTGGCCGTCAAAACCGCCCACAACATAGAGTTCCCCATTGACCACCACGGCACCCAAAAAGGCGCGCGGCGCGGCCATGCGGCCCGCCAGCGTCCACTCGGCAGGGCGCGCGCCCGCCGGCGCGGGGGTGTAGGCCCAGATTTCGTCGCGCATGGCCGTACCGTCCCACCCACCCACGAGGTAGAGCGTAGTCTCATCGGCGGCCAGCGCCGCACCAGCAACCGGCACGGGAATCTCGCCCAGCGAGTCCCATGTGTTTGCGGCAGGGTCCAGTCGCCAAAGCAGCGGGTTGAAGAGCGGGGGCGCATTGTCCGGGGGCGCGGCGTCCCATGTGCCGCCTGCGACATAGACCGCATTGCCAATCGCCGCTGCGGCAAGGTTGCTGGTAGCCGTGGGCAGTGGCGCGAGTGACGTCCACCGGTTGGCGTTGATATCGTATACGTCAATGCGGCGTAGAGGCAGTCCGGCTTCGCCCTCGCCGCCGATGATGAAGACGCGGCCGTCGATGCGGGCTGTGGCGTGGCGGCTGCGCGCCAGCGGTAGCGGGGTAAGTGCTCCCCAGCGTGCATCCAGCGAGAGCGATGGGGCGCCCGCACTGCGCAGCCCGGCGTCCGTCAGCAGCGGTGCAGATGTGCGTGCCTGTACGCGCCAGAATGGATAGGCGATGAGCAACAACGCCAGAAGCAGCAGCGCGCCCAGCAGCGCGCGCTGCCAGGGTAGCACGACAGGCGGCGCGGCAGGCAACGGCTCCGGCTCGGGCGGCGGAGGCGGCGCAGGCACCGGTTCGGCATGCGTCGCACCCGGCACTACCAGCCACCCCTGCTGTACAAGCAACATGGTGGCCTCGGTGCGGCTGCCCACGCTCAACTTCTCGTAGATATTGCGCACATGCACCTTGACGGTGTGCGGGCTGATGATCAGCGCGCGCGCGATCTCTGCGTTGCTGGCGCCCGTCGCCAACAGCCGCGCAACCTCCATCTCCCGTTCGCTCAGCGGATTGTGATCCAGCTTGGCGTCGTCGTCAGATGCCTTGTCAATTCTCAATTCGGTCATTCAGGATATGGTTCTACCGCCACGGTGCGCGGCGTATTTGATCGATGCGGCAGCAATCACAAGCTACCACGAGCGCAGTTCCCGCGCACCTGCGAAATAAACCAGTGGGGACGCTACAACCAACGGGTCCAGCCTAAATCATCCCCCACTCGCCCAGGCGGGCGGCAATTTGGCGCGCCACGCCGTCCGCGCCGTGTAGCGTGGTGTCAATTACCAGCGACCGCTCGCTGGCGTGGACGAGAAGTGCGTCGCGCGTGGCTTCCGGATCATAGCTGCGCCGTTCCTCCACCACAATCTTGACCTTGGCACGCAGGTCGGCTGAGGCCACGCGCCCGCTGTCCACCAACCCCAGCAACATCGCTTGTTCGTCATTCGTGAAGAGGGCGGCGGCCTCATCGAGGCCGAGCGCGTGGAAAGGCGCGCCCGTCGAATCGGGCAGGATGCGCTCAACGCGGTCGAAGGGGTCGCTGCGGCCGAGCAGTCGCACAACGCGCACGGCGTCGGGGGCGTCGAGCATGACAAAGCGCGCCAGTGGCAACGCAGCGCACGCGGCCTCAATTTCGTTGGCCCCGCGCAGCCCATCAAAGATCAGCAGCCTTCCGGCCTCTTCTGGGGCAACAGCCAGCAGCGCAAGCGCATCGGCCATGCCGCCGGGGTGGAGAGCGCGAAAACGGCGCGTATAGGCAAAGCGCTGGGCACGGTCCGTCACCAAAGTGGGCGCAACGCCCTCTGACCTCTGGAGGGTCGCAATCATCAGCCTGTCAGTCAGCACGCGGCGGTCGGGCAGCAGGCTGGCGCGGCGGCCGCGCAACAACTTCTCCAGGACAGTACTCTTGCCTACGCCAGTGACGCCCACAAGCACAAGCAGCGGCATGTCGCGCAGTGAACGCCAGCCGTTGGGCAGAGGCGCGCCCGCGCCGCAGCCAGCGCATATCTCGACAAAGGCCGGTTCGGAAAGGGGTGAATCGTTTTTGAGGCTCATGGGCGGCAGGTGGCGGGGCAAGATGGTGCAAGGGGATGTATCGACATGGTGCGGCCATGTTACCACGCTGCGCGGGAGAAGCCAACCCCAGTGCGCCGCACATGAAAGAGGGGCGGGGCCGCGGCCCCGCCCCTCTTTCATGTGCGGTTTGTTTATGCGCGTGCACCAGGCTCGGCTTATTCGGCCGGGGGCAGGATGACGCTGTCGATCACATGGATGACGCCGTTGCTGGCCTCAATGTCCGTGGCCGTGACGGTGGCGTCGTTGATCATCACCACGCCATCGGCCACATGGAAGCTGACCGGAGCGCCGTTGAGCGTGTCGGCGGAGAGGCCGTCAGTCACATCGGCGGCCATGACTTTGCCAGGGACGACATGATAGAGCAGGATGGCGCTCAGCGCTTCGGGGTCGGCCAGAAGTGAATCGACCGTGCCGGCAGGCAGCTTGGCAAAAGCGTCATCGGTGGGTGCGAAGACCGTGAACGGGCCATCGGCCTTGAGGGCATCGACCAGGCCGGCAGCCTGAACGGCGGCGACCAGTGTGGTGAAGGAACCGGCGGCAATCGCGGTGTCAACAATGTCGGCCATGGCCGGGGCTGCCAATGCGGCAGGCGCTTCGGTTGCGGCGGGGGCCGGCGCCGCAACGGGCGCACAGGCGGCAAGCGCCATCAAAGTAACAAGCAAGATCGGAAGGACAAGTGAACGCTTCATCGGGTCATGCTCCTTAGGGTCGTGCGTGACTGGATTGTGGTTGACTGGTTGACTGGATGCGTATGAACGGTCAACTGGTGCGTAAGCATGGCTGGGCGGGTTCGCGGGAACCCCTGTCAAATGGGAGGACGCTGCGGCCGCAACATCCAACTTCAATCAATCCCGGGACAACGTTACTGCATCTTTCCTCAAACTATGTACATACTATGTGCAAATACGGTGCAATACCGTGATAAGCGTTCCAATCTGCCAAATAGGCCCGCACTATGTCACGTCGCGCCCGTCGCGCGTGCGCTCACAGCCACATCCCCGCAGGCAACGGAAGAGCGTGCTGCTGTGATACAATGCGCCATGGAGTCGACAATGCGGGAGCCCTTATGCAGGAGTGGCTGGACCAACTGCGCAACCTGGTTGGCGGTGGCGATGCATCTTCCTTTCCGTCGCTGCAACGCATCCTCCAGGCCATGGATCCCATCGCCTGGACGCTGGTCGCGCTCTTTAGCGGGGCTATTGTGGTCGGCATCATCTTCGCGCTGAGCACGCGTCGCTCCTTTCTGCGTCCGGATGACCTGGAGACTACGCCCGACATCACCCTGGCGCGCCTCAAGCAGGACCCCGAACGGCTGCCGCCCGTGGCGATTGTGAGCCGCCTGGGCTCCGATGCCACGCTCGAGTTGCTCGAGTATGGCGATCAGATCAACGCCAAGGAGTGGCGCTACCGCTGGGGGCGCGTGCGCGAGGCGCTGCTTGCCCTGCTGGCGCAGCAGAATGCCTTTGGCCCTACGCATGCGCTGGCACGCTACTACCGCAGCGCTGATGCGCAGGAGCCCGACACGCTGCGCATTCGCCGCACGGGGCTGATTCACAAGCTGGGGCTGATGCGTCACGTCGAGCCCGACGCCGAGGGAGGTGCGGCCGAATTGCGCATCCGCTGCCACCCCGCCGAAGTCCAGGGCGATTTGGGCTTCGAAGGCCCCGTACTCTGGCTGCTGCCCGACGAACCGGCGCCGACGCCAGGTGGACCGCTGATTGAGATGGAGCCGATTGAGTTCCGCACCCTCAACGAGGCGACCATGCGCATGCACATTCGCCGTTCACCCGTGGTGGGGGCGGCTTCAGGCTCCACCTGGCCAAGCGGCGCAACCAGGGGGTTGTGGTCGATGAAGAGATTGAGTGGGTGAGTTAGTGCGGGGCGTGGAGCGTGAATAGCGGCGACTGGTAATCAGTAATTGGTCAATGGTAAGTGGTAAAACGTAATTGGCAACTGCCGCCTGTGTGGGCGCAACTGCAATTACTACTTACCACTTACCACTTACCAATTACCACTTACTAGTTACCAGTGGCTGTTCACTCCACATTCGTTTTTCGAGTGAACCATGTGGGCAATTCTCTCTGACGGCACACGGCTGCTCGCATTCGCCAACGTGCTCGTGCTTTCCATCGTGGTGATTCTGGCCTTCTCGCTGCTGGCCTATCATTTCACGTATTCGTTTCGCGTCTCGGTGGCGCGCCGTTTTTCGCTGCTCCTCGTCTGCATCATGATTGTCTACGCGAGCGAGGTGGCGCTGACGCGCGTCGATAATGTCGACTCTGCAGAGCGCTGGCTGCGCTTCGAGTGGATTGGCATTGCGCTCGTCCCAACGGTCTACTATCTCTTTTCGCTGGCCGTGCTAGCCACCACCAACTTTCGCGTCGGCCGGGGACGGCAAATCATCGCCGTGCTACTGGGCGTCATCTCGACAGTCAGCGTCTTTGATGCGATTTACGGCCAGGCCATTGTCAAAGATGTGGTCTTCACACCACTGATTTCGTACCTGGTGGCAGGGCCGCTGTTTTGGCTATTTGCAGCCTTCTTTGCGCTGGCGGCGCTGCTTTCGCTGCAGAATGTGCTCAAGGCGCGCAGCCGTTGCCTCACTGCCAACTCGCGCAAGCGCATCAACTTTCTGCTGCTGGGCTTCATCGCACCCGGCGTGGGCGTCTTTCCCTACCTGATTGTTCTCAGCCGCCTTGGCGAGACGAACGAGCCGAGCAGGCTGCTCTTTGGCTTGTCGATTCTGGGCAACCTGGCCGTCGCCGTGATGATTGTCATCATGAGCTATACCGTGGCCTACTTCGGCGCGCTGACGCCCGATCGCGTGGTGCGCTACCGCATGGTGCGCTTCCTGTTGCGCGGCCCGGCTGTTGCCATCCTCGCCATTCTTGCCATCCAGACTGTGCCTACCATCGAGCGCGCGCTGGGGCTGCCACGCGACATTGTTCTCTTTAGCGTCATCACCGGGGTGATTGTTTGCGGCCAGCTCTTCCTCAGCGTGAGCAAGCGCCTGGTTGATCGGCTAATCTACCGGGAGGACCGCGACGAGGTGGCGTGGCTGCGTGAAATCGACCGCCACCTGCTCACCACCAGCGATCTGCGGCAATTCCTCGAGAATCACCTCGTGGCCATGTGCGAGCTGCTGCGCGTGCAGTCGGGCTTCGTCGCCTCCGTGGTGGGGCCGGAGTTGATTCTCGAGGCCATGGTGGGCTCGGCGGAGGCGCGCGAGGGTGTGGTGGCCAATCCCGGCTGGAGCGAGACGCTGCAACGCGCCTTTAGCAAGGCGAATGCGCTCGCGCCGATGAGCGAGAGCGGCTTCTGGCTTTGGCCGCTGCAAGAGAAGTCGGAAGATGGAGGGCTGACGTTAACGCTGGGGCTGCTGGGGGTGGAGGCGCGCACCACTGCGCCCATCCTTAGCCTCGAGGAAATTCGCGTGCTCGACAGCATGATCGAGCGCATCAGCAGCGCACTGGTGGACCGTCGCCTGCAGCAGAGCGTCTTCGTGACGCTGCGCTCCATCATTCCCGATATTGAGCGCATTCAGTCCATGCGCACCATGGTGCCCTATCTCGAGGTGGAGAGTGACACCTCGCCCGCTGACGCAATGATTGAGCATAGTCCG
>CAYJNV010000215.1:0-7758 GCA_964370975.1 uncultured Caldilineaceae bacterium
CCCCCGCCCGCGAACAGACGCCCCATGCTGTCCGCGGCGACAGCCGCGCGCGCTGCAATTGCACAGCCAGACCTTAGCGTGTGGCCGCAACCTGGCCTGCCACGCCTTCGCGCGTCACGCCTTCATGCGCCAACGTCATCTCTTCCATCACAAAGTCGTTGCTGTCCGAAGAGAGCGACGTTGCGCTCACCTTGGCCGGCCATGCCTTTTGCAGCATCCAGCGCACAATCGGCTTCAGGTCCGACGAGTAGAGCGTAATCGTGCAGTCCTTGCGCGCATCGCTCATCTTGCCGTCAATCACCATCTGCCGCCACTCCCAAATCTTGAGGTCGGAAGTGAGGCCGCGCTTGAGCGTGACGTCGCCAAAGCTGAGGCGGCCGGCGCTCTTGATGATGACTTCCTTGCCATCCTTGGTCAACGTCTTGTTCTGAACGATCTCGTTTTCGGAGCCAAGTCCGTCAATGCCGGTAAACCAACCGGAGAGATCACCAACTTCCAGGGAAAATCGATATCCCTGTAGGGGGTCTTCTACGCCCATGTCAAGCCTCCTGAACTGCGTGTTTGATGCACGAATGCACGTTTGGTAGAGAAGTGGGCGACGCGGCGGCGGCCATCCGGCAGGTGCGAAGGGGCCGCCGCCACGTTACATACGGTTCATATCTGCCTATTCGGCATCTCCCGACCACTGGCCAATGCGGAAGATAATGAATTCGGCAGGCTTGACGGGTGAGATGCCGATTTCGATGAACAACTGGCCCAGGTCGCGCACGTAGGAGGGATTCAGTTCCTCATCGCACTTGACGTAGTAGGCCTGTGCCGGCGCCGCGCCGAAGAGCATGCCCTGGGAGTAGAGACCCATGAGGAAGTTGCCCACGTCGCGCCGCAACCGCGCCCACAGGCGCTGGTCGTTCGGCTCGAAGACGGCCCACATGGTGCTTGTGCGCAATGTCTGCTCAACCATGTTGAAGAGACGGCGCACGTTGATGTAACGCCACGAGGCATCACTGGCGAGGGTGCGCGCGCCCCACACACGGTAGCCCATGCCGGGGAAGAAGCGGATGCAGTTGACGCCGATCGGGTTCAGCGTGTCCTGCTCGCCCTTGGTTACATTGTAGGCAAGGCGGGTGCAGCCGCGCACCACTTCGTTGGCGGGCGCCTTGTGCACGCCACGCTCCGAGTCACTGCGCGCCCAAATGCCTGCCAGGTGGCCCGAGGGCGGCATGAAGATGGGCTGGTTTGTGGCCGCATCCATCACTTCAATCCAGGGGTAGTACATGGCTGCATAGCTCGAATCGAAGCCGGTGATATTCATGCGCCAGTCCTTGACTTCCTGCGCATTCATGTCCGGCGGAGTGTCGAGAATGGCCACGCGGTCGCCCAGCCCTTCGCAGTGGGCAATCAACGCCGACTGCACGGCCTTGACCATCGTGCGGTCCACGCTCTTCTGACCGGGCATCTTGGTCATCAGGTCGGGGATGCAGACGATGCTGATATCATCGTGCTGCGCCAGCCCCTCGATGCCGGTCTTCTTGAGGGCATCACCTTGATACTCGGAGTAGTTGGCGGGCTCCATAAGCACAGGCTGGATGACGAGCGACTGCTCCTGCGAGCGGGGCGTCAGCCGTGTAAGCGGCGCGCCGGGATCCGTAATCGTCAGGTCAATGAAATTCGGCGCCTTGTTGTTGGGATAGGCAAAGCTGACCGTCGACTTGCCGTCTTCGGCCTGCGTTTCGGTGAGGCGAATGTCCTTGCGCGACTCAAGAGTTTTCCACTCGCCGGATTTGGACTGGCGATCCACGAAGAGGGTAAAGATACCAGGGCCGCCACTGTCACCGTCAGCCGCGGGCGCGGCATTGGCTGAGGCGCCCTTGTCGCCGTCGGCCGCGGCGTCTTCGCCTTCCTTGCCCTTCTTGGCTGCGGCCGGGGCGGCCGCTGCCGCCTTGGGCGGTTCGGGAGCCTCAATGCGCACGCGCAGGGCTGCGCCGTCGAAACCGGCCTGCCTGGCGCGAACCATCAGGCGCGGCTTGCCGTCGGCGCTTAACAGCGTGTTCTGTGCGCGCGGAATCGTCTTCACGCTCAACACGTAGCAGCGCTGGCCGCCGTTGAGGAAGAAGCCATAGATTGCCTGCGGCATGTAGGCGCCGGGCACCAAATCGCCAAAGCGCTCGCGGTACTGCGTCCAGTTGGTAACAAAGACCGGGCTGCCCAGGAGATTCTCGGTGACGACTTCACCTTCGACCTCGCGGGTGTATTCGGCCTTCTCGGTAAAGCCGATGAAGCAAGCCGTTGAGGTGCTGACTGCCTCAATTGGCTTTGCACCTCGGTTTACCTCTTCCACATAAACACCTGGTGACAAATACTCGGGCATTGGATGACTCCTCCCTCACGGTGTGCGCACAAGAGTGACGCAGGGTTTCAGACAGCGGGCAGGCAACGGCATGTGCAACGGGCAACTGGCACTGGGAGACTGGGAAGCGGGCTAACGGACAGCAACATCCATCGCGGCGTCGCAATCCGCCGGATCACCACGATAGACAGAAGAAAACGAGTCAGAATGGACTGTAACAGGAAACCGACATGGCGGGCGTGGTGCGTTTCAAAGCGAGCGTACGACGATCTGTGGGCAATGCTGCTGCGCACTTCACCCTGTCTACAAGCAGGCTGCGCCTTCACTGCGTGCGGCTAGCCGGGCTATGATTTCCTGGGCTTGGGTTTACTCTTGCCGTCCGCCTTAGCCGACGCATCTCCCTTGCCCAGCCCATCCGCCGCGCCATCCGGCGCCGAACCGGCGCCGTCCGCACCGCCACCTCGTGCCGTTGATGCATTGGCCGCAGGCGCGGATGGCTGCCTGCCGACGGTGAAGATTGAGCGGCTTTCAGTGGCCAGCGAAGAAATCTGCCGGTAGCGAATGTCGAGCGAACGCACAATCGGAACGGTCACATCCACGTACGGCTGGAGCGTGGCCGTGGCAACGATGTCAATCGCCGGGCGAATTTCGTTGTCGAGCACCGACCAGAGGTCGCTGATGCCGCTCTGCGTTTCATATTGCGCGAGCTTGAGCGGGACGCCGTTCTCCTGGCCCGGAACGTGCTCGTGCAGAATATCTTCGGGAATGGCACGCAATCGAAAGAGGGCTGAAAGCATTCTAGACAGAATTCGGTGCTCGTCAAGCGGGTCTTTTGCCCAAGCCGTTACGAGGTAGAAGAGGTCAAAACGCAGGCCGTGGTGCAGAACGCGGGCCACATCTCCCACGCGTGTGTCCTGAAAAGCGGGCCCGGGCGTGCGCAGTTTGGTGTTCTCGCGGATGTCGCGCAGGAACAGATTGATCGTGGGGCGGCTCAAACGAGCAGACCACTCGCGCTTCGGCTGCTCGAACGCGATGTCCACCTCGTTTTCGCGAATGGGCAACTCACGTATCAGAAAATCGCGCAGCGCGTCGTCCAACTGGTCAATCACGGCAACCTGCCTCGTACATCAAGAGTGGCTCTGAGCGAAGCTTGGCAATCGACTCCTGGGCTTTGCGCTTGGCAAGCATAGGCGCTATTGCACAATATGGCCAACGCGGAAAATTTGTGGCCAGACAGCACGCGTTGCAACAAAAAAAGCCATGCCGCAAGCATACTCTGCGCTGCTCGCAGGACGGCTTGACTTGCTCTGGCAAGTTGCAGTGGACGATTGAACTATAGGTTGACGTGATAACGCAAGACTTCACCACGGGGGGTGGCTTTCCAGTTTGTGCAGTGCTCCTGCATTACGCGAATGTCGCGCCAAAAAAGAGATCGCGCGCAGTGCGCTTGGTGCGCACAGTGGCTGCGCCCTGCTGCACGACGTGCGTCAACTCATGCGCCAGCAACTGTTGGCCCTGTGTACTGCCGGGGTTGTATTCGCCGGAACGGAAGAAGATGTCGCTGCCCGTGGTGAAGGCGCGTGCACTCAGGCTGCGGTTGAGCGAATCCGACTCCTGGCCCGTATGGATGCGCACACTGCTGAAATCTGAGCCCATGGCGCCTTCCATCGAACTGCGCGCCGCCGGCTCAAGTGCACTGCCGCCAGCGCGCGCGCGCTGGATCTGCGACTCGATGGCCGGGTCCAGGGCGCCCGCCTCCGGGCCGCCCGTGCGCTTGCCCTGCAAAGGCTCTTCCTCCTCCTCGGTGCCTGCACGCTGCACAGACTCGGCTGCAGGCTTCATCTGCAGCTCTTCCTCGTCTTCCTGTCGCTGCACAGCCTCGGCTGCAGGCTTCATCTGCAGCTCTTCCTCGTCTTCCTGCCGCTGCACAGACTCGGCTGCAGGCTTCATCTGCAGCTCTTCCTCGACTTCCTGCCGCTGCACAGCCTTCATCTGCAGCTCTTCCTCGTCTTCCTGCCGCTGGACGGGCGGCGCCTGGGTTGCAGCCATGGACTGCACAACCTGTGCGGCCACGCTGTCGGCTTCGCGCTCATACACGTCATCCACGGGGCCCAGCGTCAATTTAGGCTGCACCACAAGGCGGGCGCGCCGAACGACCGCCGCCGGGTCGGCGGCAAACGCAGGGCTTGCCTCGCCACCCAACGCACGATTACCGTAGACCCGTTGCGGTTCGAAGGCCTGGGCAACAGCGGCATCCTCGGCTTGCGGCGTGCGCAGGAGCCGGCGCGACTCATCCGCCTTGCGATTTTCGTGGCCCTGCGCCTGCGTTGAGGCCATAGGAACCTTCCCTTCAGATAATCGCTGCAGGATTGGAGAAACTCGCATATTCGTAGGGAGATCGCGTGAGCCAGTGAAAGAGCCATGCGGCGCGGTCACTTACACGCCAATTATATCGACTTGATCATCCAATGTCAATCAAGTTTTTTCTGCAACTACGTTTCGTACTCGGGGCAACCGCGCAGCAGAGCATGCTTCATGCCACAAAGTCCTTCTCGTCCGTCAGCCGGCCCAGTTTTTGCAGTTCGCGGCGGGTGGCGTGAAGCAGGTGCCCCATGCCGACAATGCCCTTGTCGGCCACGGCGTAGTAGGCGGCGGCGACGATCACATTGCGAATGCTGCCGCCGGAGATCTTGAAGCGGCGAGCCAGCGAGGGCAGATCCACATCGCCGGCGCAAGGTGTATTGCTGGGGAAAAGGGCCAGCCAGATGCGCAACCGCTCGGCGGCGTCGGGGAAGGGAAAATCCACGACGCTGTGCAGGCGGCGCGTGAAGGCTTCGTCGAGGTTGGCGCGCAAGTTGGTGGCCAGAATCGTCACGCCGTCGTAGGCCTCCATGCGCTGGAGGAGATAGCTGGTCTCGATATTGGCGTAACGGTCGTGGGCATCCTTGACCTCTGAGCGCTTGCCGAAGACGGCGTCGGCCTCGTCGAAGAAGAGGATGGCGTTGCTGTTTTCGGCTTCCGTAAAGATGCGTTCGAGATTCTTCTCGGTTTCGCCAATGTACTTGCTGATCATGCCGGAAAGGTCGATCTTGTAAACATCCAGCCCCAGCGTGCGCGCGAGCACCTCGGCAGCCATGGTCTTGCCTGTGCCGGGCGGCCCGGCGAAGAGCGCCGCAACGCCGTAACTGGGGGCCAGCTTGCGCCCATAACCCCACTCGTCCAGCACCTGCGGCCGTCCGCGCACGGTAAGCAGCAGTTCACGCAGGCGGGCGAGCTGGTCGTCGGGCAACACAAGGTCGTCCCAGTCGTAACGGGCGCTGAGTTTGCGCGCAAAGGTCGTCAGCCGCGGGCTGGAATGTTCGCGCGCGGCAGTGAAGAGGTCTTCGTTGGTAAGCAGGCGGCCGGCCTGGGCCGCGTGGTCAAGCGCCGACGCGACCATATCGGTCATCTGGCGGGTGGTGAGAACGAAGCGACCCGAAAGCGCAGCAGCGTCGAGGGGTTCGTCGCTGGGCAACTCAGCCAATGTGGCGCTGAGGAAATTGCGCCGCTGCACATAGGTAGACGGCGGAAAGTCGATCCAGGTGAGACGGCGCGCGCGATCTACATCGCGTGGTCGCCACACGCTGTCGGAAGCAATCGCGACCGGTCCCGGGTGATCGCAAAGCATGGCAAAGAGCGGCGGGGGCGGCGCGCCATCCTCGAGCAGTGTGTCAAGCCCCACCATCGCCGCCACGCTGCCGGTGAGCAGCGCATCGCGCAGGAAGATGCCCAGGATCTCCTCGGCGTCGGCGCCGGCACGCGTCACCGCATGCAGGTCGAGGGAAAGCAGGGGCGCGCCCAGCGCACCGGCGAACCAGGCTACGGCGTAGCGTTTGGCGGCTGCATCCTTGCCCGTAAGCACAACAAACGCGTCGCCGTCGGCGGCCTGCTCCATGGCAAGCATTTGCGCCGGGCCAAAGTGCGCTGCGTCGGGCTGCACGGCGGGCAGCACCTCCACGTAGGGCTGCAGCAGATGGCCTGGGCTGTAGCGCCCGAGCAGCCAAAGCACAATCGATGGCTCGGGCGCCAGCGCCTGATTAAGGAGCACCGGCTGGATTATGCCCGGCTCGGCCACGCGTTCGAGCAGGTGAAGGCGCAGCAGCGGGCCGTCGTCACCCAGATGCACCAGATCGCGCAGCCGTTCGGGGCCGGGTGCGCTCAGCAGGTCGAGGATCAGGTTGGGGGTGGCACGGCGGCGTGTCAAGTCATCATGCAGAAAGCCGTAAATGCGCTCGTAGCGCAGGTCGAGCGCGGGCGCCAGGCAAATCAGCAGCGCGTCCAGCTCGAAGCGCGAGAGATCGCACGCGAGCGCCAACTGCGCCAGGCGGGAGCCACCGTCGGCTGAGGGCTCTTCCACCACTTCTGCAATCTGCTGCTCCACTTGGCGCACTGCTGCGGCGTAAATGTCGGTGGCCGGGAGATCAGCGGGATCGGCGCGTGTGACCACAGCCGGGTCAAATGTCTCTCCAAAAGGCTGCTGCAGCAAGGCCTGGACGGCGTCCATGGTGAGAAAGCTGCCATTTGGAGGGCGGAGGGCACCCGCGTCCGTGTCGTCTGCCGACTGCATGGCAGCCGCGCGCGCAAGGCGGCGGTGGATCAGGAGGTCGAGCCGGGCCAATTCAACATAGAGATGGCGCAGCGTCGGGTCAGTCAGGCTCATGGAAGATTTCCGGGGTGGGGCAAGGCATGCACTCAAGGTTGATTGTAGCGACGGATGCGCCGCGGGTCAATCTGCGCGTCGACGCCGCAGGGAATCGCAAGAGCCGGGCCTCTCCTCTCCGCATGGAGTGGGCCCCATAGTTCGATTGGTGTCGTGCCGCAAGTCCAACGCCGCCAGCCCTGCCAGCGGCAGGGTACGTGGTATAATCAATCTGTCAAGTTGTGGCGGGCGTCCACGGCCCGGTTGACCCTTTCCTATGCATGAAATGGCTGTGACCCAAAACCTTGTAGAAATTGCGCTGGACGCAGCACGCGCAGCCGGTGCTGCGCAAATTCGCGCAGTCCACGTGGAGGTGGGTGCTCTCACCGGCGTTGCCCCCGACTCGCTCCACTTCTACTTTGATTTCCTGAGCCGCGAAACGCCCGCAGCCGGAGCGCTGCTCGACGTGAAAATCATGCCCGCCCAAGCCACCTGCGGCGAGTGCAGCGCGTCCTTTGCCCTCGCGCCGCCGCTGGATGGCTGCTGCCCGCAGTGCGGCGGCGCGCCTTCCCGCGTGATTGGCGGCAACGAGTTGCTGGTGCAGAGCATTGAAGTGGACTGAAACGATCAGGAGACAATGCTGCAGTGTCTGAAATCCCCGTTGTGCGCCACATACTAGATGTCAACGACCAGTCTGCCTCGGTAAACCTGGCGCGCCTCAACGAGCGGGGCA
>CAYJNV010000216.1:0-7734 GCA_964370975.1 uncultured Caldilineaceae bacterium
TCCGAGTCGCGCACAATCCAAATGCACTGCGGCGGGCTCACCTTGGCGCATATGCCGCAGGCCGTGCAGCGGTCCTCGTTCGTCTCCGTGTCAAAGATCAACATGGGGATGTAACGGAAGCGCTCGGGAATCTGCCGCTTCTCCTCGGGGTACTGCAGGGTGAGAATGCCCTCCTGCGACCCCGGCTGGCGCATGATGCGCCGGTCGTTGCCCAGTTCGGTGCTCTGTTCATAGCGGCTGGGCACTTCCTTGCGGTCATCCACATAGGTGTCGCGCAAGTGCTGCAGCGTGATGCCCAGCCCCTTGAGAATTCCGGATCCAAACATGCGTCTCTCCCAAGATTCAAAATACGACGCAAAGGCGCAAAGCCGCAAAGAAAATCAAAGGCAAGGAAGGGCGATGGACAATTTCTTTGCGGATTGAGCTAGTTGTTGCTCTTCTTTGCGAACCTCTGCGCCTTTGCGACTTTGCGTCGGGGTTCGGCCTTGCGTTAGCGGTCGACTTCGCCCAGCACAATGTCAATCGCGCCCAGAATGACCACCGCATCGGCCACCTTGTAGCCCACGGCCATGGGCCCCAGGCCATTGATGTTAATGAACGAAGGAGCGCGCACGTGGTAGCGATAGGCGTTGGGTTTGTTGTCGCTCACCAGATAAAAGCCCAGTTCACCCTTGGGCGACTCAATGCGGTGGTAGACTTCACCCTCCGGCGGGCGGAATGTGTAGCCCGCCTTGCCGCCCAGAATCGGCGGGAGCGAGGCGATGCCACCCTTGCCGCTCATGTACTCGCCCGCGGGGATGTCGCGCAACGCCTGGTGCAGAATGCGCAAGCTCTGGCGAATCTCGAGCAGGCGGATGTAGTAGCGCGCGTAGATGTCGCTCTCGGGCAGCGTGGGGATGTCGAAGTCGAAGCGGTCATAGATGCAGTAGGGTTCGGCCTTGCGCACGTCGTAGGGCACGCCCGCCGCGCGAATCAGCGGGCCGGTCACGCTCAGCGCCAGCAAATCCGCCGCAGGCAGGTGGCCCACACCCTTGCCGCGTGCCTTGACGATTTCGTTGTTGCTCAGCAGGTCGTCAATCATGTCGGCGGCGCGGGGCATGCGCTCGTTGACGAGATACTTGGCGCGATCCTCCCAGCCGGGCGTCAGGTCGCGCACAACGCCGCCAAAGCGCATGTAGTTGCACAGCAGGCGGCCGCCGCTCACCTCCTCAAAGAGGTCGAGCACCATCTCGCGTTCCTCAATGCCGTAGAGTGCGGGCGTCTGCAGCGCGCCCAGGTCGTTGAGGATGAAGCCGATGGACCAGAAATGGTTCACCACGCGTGTCAACTCCGCCATAATCACGCGGATATAGTTGGCGCGCTCGGGCACCTCGATGCCCAGGAATTTCTCGACGGCCAGCGCATAAGCCAGGTTGTTGCTCATGCTGTTGATGTAGTCAAGCCGATCGGTGAAGGGCATGTTCATGAGCCACGTGTTGCGCTCGCCAATCTTCTCGTGGTTGCGGTGCAGATAGCCCATCTCCGGCTCCAGCGCCAGCACCGTCTCCCCTTCCAGCCGCGTGAGCATGCGGAAGACGCCATGCGTGCTGGGATGGTGCGGCCCCAGATTGACCACGACGCTCTGCGTGTCCATTTCACCATAGCCACCGTGATTCGGCGCCTGACTCACCGGCACATAGGTCACCGGCTCCTTCCACGATGCAGGGTCCCACCCTTCGGGGTAGGTGCTGTTGGACTTCCAGGGGAGTTTGTCCTCGGCCCAAATATGGTTTCCCGCGGGGTGGCGACTCTTGTAAGGCTTGGCCTCCTCCTCGAAGTAAGCCTCTTTCCAGTCCTTGCGCATGGGATAGCCCGCAAAGGCATCCCACAGGAAGACGCGACGCAGATTGGGGTGGCCTTCAAACTTGATGCCGAAGAGGTCGTAGACTTCACATTCCTGCAAGTTGGCCCCTGGATAAACGCTTGTGGCCGAAGGCACGGTCTCGTTTTCGGGGACGCGCACGTGCAGGCGAACGGGGCCGCCCCCCTTGCTTGTGCTGTAAATGTGATAGACCGTGTCGAAGCGCTCGGCAATGCCGGCGCGCGCCTTGCCCTTGTAGGCCGAGTAGTCCACGCAGGTGACGCTGGAGAGGAAGTCATACCCTTCCACGTCACGCAGGTGCGTCAGGAATGCAAGCAGTTTTGCGGGCGCAACAACCAGCGCGGCGTCGGTCTCCTCGGCCCACGTGCCGATGACCGCATCAGGCACGGCCTTGGCAAAGGGCAGGCTGGTCTCTACAACTGGCGCAGCGCTCGCGGCCGTCTCTTCTGGTGTTGCAGCGACGACATCACTCATGGCAATTCACCTTGTTTCTCAAATCGCAGAGCATCGGGCGCCGCAAGCCTGCAACAATATGCCCGCAATAATTGCGCAGTTGCAGTTCCTTGCGCCCTGCCTTGCGTTCCCTGGCGACCTTGGGCCCTTGCGTCAAGTTAGTAGGCCGCGCCTTAGGCCGGCTGGCGTGCGGCCATCGCCTTGGCCTTGGCCGCCTTCACCAGCGCCTTCGCCTCGTCGGAAAGGGGCACGGGCGTCACGGCGCGACGCACGCTCTCGCCACCGGCCTTGGCGCCACCGTCAAGCGTGACGGACTGGATGAGCTGCACCTGGCGCGGGTCAAAAATGTCAGCCCCCAGCACCGGCACGGGCACGCTCTCGCTCGAGCCCTTGCGATACCAGGCCACGCTGGTTACGCTTTGGCGCTCCACTTTCTGCTGCAGCTTGAGCAGACCGAAGATAAGGGCCTCGGGCGTGGGCGGGCAGCCGGGCACATAGACGTCCACAGGTATGTAAGTGTCAATGCCGCTGACGACATTGTACCCCTCCTTGAAGGGGCCGCCGCCCGTGGCACAGGCGCCCATGGCCATCACATAGCGGGGCTCGGCCATCTGGTCGTAGATGCGTACAATTGCGGGCACCATCTTCTTGGTCACAGTGCCCGAAACGATCATCAGGTCGGCCTGGCGTGGGCTGGGGCGCATGACTTCCATGCCAAAGCGGCCCAGGTCCCAGCGGCTGGCAGCCGTGGCGATCATTTCGATGGCGCAGCAGGCGAGGCCAAAGAGCAGTGGCCAAATGCTGGCCTTGCGGCTCCAGTTGTAAACACTGTCGAGTGTGGTGACGAGGACGTTGTCCTGCAGATCATCCGGCACGACGATGGACTCGTGCGCCAGTTCCTGGATCTGTGCGCGCTTGGCGTCGCCGAATTTCTCAATGGGCACTTCGAGCATGACGAGATCCCCTCGCGGTCAATAAGAATCTTTTGGGATTCGCACAAATGGGTCAGAGGGTATTGCCTGTGGTGCAGAGACCGGCAGCCTGTACGGCATGGCCGCGCTGCGTCTTGTGAATGTCGGCACAACGACGATTCTACACGAGGCGCGTGCGCGATGCAAAGACCGCAACCAAAAAGACCGGCGACGCGAAGGCGCAAAGCCGCAAAGTAACGCTACGAACGGCAACTGCAAGAACGGCAAAGTGATACACGGAAACGACGGTAAGGGCACATCCACGATAGGGCCGTCTCCTTTCCATTGGTTCCGTGTACTGATTCGCCGTTCTTTCCTCTGCCGTTCGTTGCATTTCTTTGCGGCTTCGCGCCTTTGCGTCGCCGGTCATGTGTTGCGCCGTCGTTGCCCATTCATGATAATCTGTAGTTACGCGCCGCCGCCGCACGTCGTGTTGCGCGCAAACAACGGGAAGGATTCTGCCATGCACATTGCCCTCCTCCATTACGCCGTGCCGCCCGTTGTGGGCGGCGTCGAACGCGTCCTCGCCGCTCAGGCAGATGTGCTCGCCGATGCAGGCCACAACGTGCAGGTGATCGCGGCGCGCGGGGCTGCCTGGCGCGCTGACATCCCCGTGCATTTGCTCGCCCTGGCCGACTCCATGCACCCGGACATTCTCGAGATGAAGGCCGCGCTGGACGCAGGCAACGTGCCGCCCAGTTTCGCCCGCGTGCGCGACCAGTTGATTGCCGAACTGACCACCGCGCTCGCAGGCGTCGACGTGCTTATCGCTCACAACGTCGCCTCGCTGAGCAAGAACCTGGCGCTTACCGCAGCCCTCCACGAACTCTCGCAGCAGCCTGGCGCGCCTGCGCTCATTCTCTGGCATCATGACCTGGCGTGGACCACGCCCCGCTACCGTCCCCAACTCCACGATGGCCGGCCGTGGGACCTGCTGCGCAGCGACTGGCCCTGGGCAACGCAGGTGGTTATCTCCGGCCTGCGCCGCAACGAACTGGCTGCCCTGCTGGATGTGCCCGCCGACCGCATCCACGTTGTGCCCAATGGCGTGGATGTCAAGCACTTCTTCAAGCTGGATGACGCGTCGCTGCCGCTCATGCAGGCGCTGGACTTGCTGGAGCCGACACTGTTGCTGCTGCTGCCCGTGCGGTTGACGCCGCGCAAGAACATCGAGCTCGCGCTCAACATGCTCGCCCACTTGCGCGAGCAACTGCCTGACGCGCGCCTGCTCGTGACGGGGCCACTGGGCCAGCACAACCCCGCCAATGTGGAGTACTTCGCGCGCCTGCGTGCGCAGCGCGACAAACTCGGTTTGCAGGACGCTGCCATCTTCCTGGCCGAGCGCTACGACGGCTTTGTGCCCGATGGCGTGCTGGCAGACCTCTTCCGCTTTGCCGACGCGCTCTTCATGCCCAGCCGCGAAGAGGGCTTTGGCATTCCGCTGCTCGAGGCGGCGCTGAATCGCTTGCCCATCTTCTGCAGCGACATCACGGCGCTGCGCGAACTGGCGGGCGACGACGCCCACTACTTCGAGCCCGACGCCGACCCGGCGCAAGTGGCCAATCTCGTTGCCCACAGCCTTGCCACGTCGCCCACGGCACGCTTCGGCATGCGGGCCCGCGCCGCAACCTGGCAGCAGGTCTACAAGCAACACATCGCGCCGCTTCTCGCTCAGCATTGATGACTGGTTTACTGGTAATTGGTAAGTGGTGAATTGGTGATTGGCGCACCTTTGGCCAGGCGCGGATACACAATTACCACTTCACCACTTACCACTTACCATTTACCAGTCCAGCAACCGCACCGACCAAGGAGAATGCCGTGCAGACAAGTGACCACAAACGCACTTTCTTCCAGCCCGTACGCACGGCTGTGGTGCCCGTATTCCCTGATGAAAGCTACACCGATGCCTACGACACCGCTCTGGCGATCGCCCAGCATGTGGTGCTGGTGGGCCTGGTGCGTGTGCCCGACGAAGCTTCCATTAGCGGCGCCGCCGGGCAGGCGCGCATCGTGCGCCAGCGTATGCTCGAGATTGCCGCCGATGTCGCCATTTCTGCGCACCTCCATGTTTCCGTTTCCGTGAATCCCTGGCTTGAACTGGTGCAGGTCATTCGTGAACTGCAGCCCGACCTGCTGCTTCTCGACATGGTCAGCCATATCGACGCCCTGGGCGTCACCGTCGACGAGGTGCTGGCCAACACCCCCTGCAGCCTCGCGCTGCTGCGCGGCCCTCTCCATGACACCCCTGCCGACGGCGCGCGCGCGCACCCTGTCAACGTCCAGCGCATTCTCCTGCCCGTGCGCGGCGGCCCCAACGCCGACCTCGCGGTGCGGCTGGGGCTCTCCTTTCCCAATGCAATCCACACTGCGCTGCACGTGCGCCCTACCGCGCCCCAGGTGAACGACGATGCCCCTTTCCGTGGCCTGCAGCGCGTGCTGCCCCAGTTGCACCATGTGGAATTGAAGGTCGAAGTGACCGACAGCCCCGCCGAGCGCATCATTGCCGCCGCTGCCGACTATGACCTGGTCATCCTGGGTGCGCCCATTCTGCGCCAGGCCGACACGGATTCGGTCGGTGTCGTCGCCGACCGGCTGCTGCGCGATACAAAGACACCTGTGCTTGTTGTCAAGAGCCCGCACGGCAACCAGTACCTAATGAATGCCCAGGCCGATGATGACGAACTCGCGGGCCAGGGCGCCATCTCCATTCTTGTGGACACCTGGTTTGCCGAAAACACCTTCCACGCCGAGGAGTTCGCCAATCTGCACTGGCTGCTCGAACGCAAGCAGGAGCAGAATCTCACCATCAGCCTCGCGCTGCCTGCGCTCAACGAAGAGGCCATGGTCGGCAAGGTCATCCGCACCATCCAGCGGGCGCTGATGGAACAGGTGCCGCTGCTCGACGAAATTGTGCTGCTTGACTCCAACTCCACAGACCGCACGCGCGATATCGCCGCCTCGCTTGGTGTGCCCGTCTACATCCACCAGGAGCTGCTGCCCGAGGTGGGCGCACGCCGCGGCAAGGGTGAGGCGCTCTGGAAGAGCCTGCTCGTCACCAAGGGCGAGATTGTGGCGTGGATAGACACGGATATTGCCAACATCGACCCACGCTTTGTCTATGGTATTCTGGGGCCGCTGATTGCCAACCCGAATCTGCACTATGTCAAGGGCTTCTACCAGCGCCCAATCTTTGCGGCGGGTGCGCTGCAGGCCGCAGGCGGCGGGCGCGTGACGGAATTGATGGCGCGCCCGCTCATCAATCTCTTCTATCCCGAGCTGAGCGGCGTCATCCAGCCCCTCTCGGGCGAGTATGCAGGCCGCCGTAGCGCCCTCGAGAACGTCCCCTTCTACTCTGGCTACGGCGTGGAAACGGGGCTGCTGATTGAGATCTACGAGCGCTATGGCCTGGGCGCGATTGCGCAGGTGGACCTCCTCGAACGCGTCCATCACAACCAACCGCTCGAGGCGCTGAGCAAAATGTCCTTCGCCATTCTGCAGGTCGTGATTGACAAACTGGAGCAGCGCATGGGCACGAGCCTGCTGGCCGACGTCAACAAATCCATGAAGCTCATACGCCAGGGAGCGGCGGGCTACAGCCTGGACGTGGCCGAGATTGTCGAGCGCGAGCGCCCGCCCATGATCACGCTTGAGCGCTACCGCAAATCGCGCGAACAGCAGTGCTGACGCATGGAACGGCGGTTGCAGGAATGAAACGACGCGGTCGTGCGATGTGATTTCTGCGTTGTGCCTTCAAGGCATGAATGTGTTTGTTCTGCGCTTGTTCTTGTGGAAAGGAATGTCCGATGCGCAACTTGATCGTAACCGAATTTGTGTCGCTGGATGGCGTCATGGACGAACCCGCCTGGACCGCACCTTACTGGAATGACCAGATCGCCCAATTCAAGGCTGAGGAGAGTCTCGCCGGCGATGCCTTGCTCCTGGGACGTGTCACCTACCAAGGGTTTGCAGCCGCCTGGCCGGAGAGCAAGGATGAAGGGGCGGATTACTTCAATAACGTGGCCAAGTACGTGGTATCAACCACGCTGGACAAGGCGGAGTGGAACAACTCGACGCTGATCAAAGCCAATGTCGTGGAAGAAATCGTCAAACTCAAGCGGCAAGACGGTAAAGACATTGTCGTCCACGGTAGCGGCGCGCTTGTGCAAACTCTCATCCAGCATGGTCTTGTGGACTGGACTTAACTGGGTTTAGTGGACAGTCGGTTAAGCAAAGGTGACAGTCGTTGTTGCTTTTTCCATTTCAGGGTCGTTCTTGCTGTTCTTGCTGTTCTTGCTGTTCTTGTTGTTGCTGGACTGTTGTTCGTGATGTGCGCGTTCGCGTGCGTTTGGGCTTTTTCCACCATTGGTTGAGTGATGGCGGGTGACGTTGTAGAAGCTCTCGATGTACTCGAAGAGCGCCGCCTCGGCCTGGCGGTGGGTGGCATAG
>CAYJNV010000217.1:0-7700 GCA_964370975.1 uncultured Caldilineaceae bacterium
TCTCTACAGCGCACAATTCTATCACTATGAAAAACGCAAACAACGACTACAATTTCCACCCCCATTGCCCAAAAAGATGCGTATAATGCATAGCCATGCGGAGAGGGGGTCTGAGCATGTGCGCGGTAATCATGGACGCCCCGCACACGGTGACGGCACTCTTTGAGCGCAAGCAGGTCGACGTAGAGGTGCACCCGAGCGGAGTGGGCGGCACCATTGCCGTCACAGTCGTTGCGCCCGCCCCGGACGCGCGGGCCGCACAGTGCCGGTTGCCGTCGACCCGGCGCAAGTCGCGGCGGTGCAGACGCGCTACCCGTTTGGCACGCACCTGCGTTTCACGGCGCTGCCCGCCGCCGGCTACCGCATCACAGGCTGGAGCGGTAGCCTGTCTGGCGCCAAGAACCCGCAGGAGGTGACGCTCACAACGCCACTTGATGTGCGCGCGAGCTTCGCGCCGCTGCCGGTCTACCTGTCGGCGGTCGCCAGGTAAGCGGTAAGCCATAAGGCATAAAGCGTCATCTGAAAACAACGAGTGGACGATCGATGCTGATCGTCCATCTCAATAAGCGTACAGGGGCCGCAGGAAAACGATCTCCCGCGGCCCTTGCGCGCCAATCCGCCGCCAATTCCCATCGTTTCCGACCTTCAGCCCGAAACCTGCCAATCCAAGCATGTGGCGCCTCGTGTTTCTGTAAGTACGCGCTCCTCCGCAACGCACGTCTCTCGCAGCCGCCTCACGTGCCCCGCGTTCTCTGCGCCCGGCACGCCACACGTCTCGTCCGCCACTTGCTTTGGGTTTGAAGGGGGTCATCCATGCAGAACCAGAAGAAGGAATGGAATGTGCGGCGCGTGCCCGGCGCGCGCCAGCTGCTGCTGGCAGCCGTGGCGCTGCTTGAGATCGGCCTGCTGACATGGGGAGCGAGTGGCTACGTGCTGGCCCGTGGGCTCCAGCAGGGCGGCGAGGTGCCGGTCACGCTGGTTGACGGCGAAATTCAGATGCCCAACACGTTGCCTTCAGGGCCGACGACGTTTTCCGTCACCAACAACGGCTCGTTCGATCACGGCCTCGAGATCGAAGGCCAGGGGTTCAGTGCAGAGCTTGAACCGGTGCTGGCACCGGGAGAGTCAGGCACGCTCCAGGTCGATCTGGCGCCGGGTGTCTACGAGGTCTACTGCCCAGTGGACGACCATCGCAACAACGGCATGCAGCTGAATCTCACGGTGACAGTGACAGATGGTGCGGGCGCGGCGCAGCAGGCTACGGGCACGCCAGCGGCCCAGCCGACCGATCAGCCTGCGGCTGAGCCCACGGCGGAACCGGCCGCGGAAGCGACCGCGGCGCCGGCCGCCGAGCCGTCATCTGCGACAGGTGCCGAGACGGGCACAGTGGCGCTGCCCGGCAACCCGAGCATTGCGCTGGTCAAAGTGGCGGACGGCCTGGCCGACCCGGTCAACGTCGCCGCCCCCAACGACGGCAGCGGCCGCGTCTTTGTGGTTGAGCGCATCGGCCGCATCCGCATCATCCAGGACGGCCAGTTGCTCGACACGCCATTTCTCGACCTGCAGGATGTTGTCAAGACCGACTTCCTCGAGCAGGGCCTGCTGGGTCTTGCCTTCCACCCCGATTTCGCCAACAACGGCCGCTTCTTCGTCTACTACTCCGACTACTTGACCAACGGTGATGTCTTCCTGGTCGAGTACCACGTCTCGGCGGACGACCCCAACGTGGCCGATCCCAATAGCGCGCGCGTACTCTTGACCCAGGACAAGCCCTTTGTCAACCATAACGGCGGTACGCTGCGCTTCGGGCCGGACGGCTACCTCTACGTCTCCCTGGGCGACGGCGGTCTGGCCGGCGACCCCTATCGCAACGCGCAGGACCTCAGCATGTTGCTCGGCAAGATTCTGCGCCTGGACGTGGACACCGGCATGGACGAAAGCGGGCAACCCACGGGCGGCCACCCCTATGCCATTCCTGCCGGCAACCCGTTCCAGGGGCAGGTCCAGACTGCCAGTGTCGGCGGAGCGGCCGCCCAGACCGGCGCCTACCAGCCCGACGCCCGCCCGGAGATCTTTGCCTATGGACTGCGCAACCCCTGGCAGTTCAACTTCGACCCACAGACCGGCGACCTCTACATCGCCGACGTGGGCCAGAACAAGTACGAGGAGGTCAATTACGTGCCGGCGCATGACGGCACGCTGGAGGGCGGCATGAACTTCGGCTGGCCGCTGCTCGAAGGGACGCACTGCTACGGCGCCAATCCCAATGCTACACCCGGCACCGGCGCCGCGGCGGAGGCCGGCAGTAGTGCTGGCGCCGGCGAGAGCGCGGGCGAATATGCGAACGCCGGACCTGGCGGCGACTGCGGCCTCAGCGCCACACTGGGCACCGCCGGCACGCTGGGCACGCTGCCCGTGGCCGACTACGACCATGATGACGGCTCCTGCTCAATCACGGGGATGGGCGTCTACCGCGGCAGCGAATCACCCAGCCTCGACGGAATCTACTTCAACGCCGACTACTGCTCGGGCAAGATCTGGGGGTTGCAGCGGGGAGACGATGGCGCCTGGGCATACCAGGTACTGCTCGATACGGCGCTGCAGATCAGCGGGGCGGGCAGCGATACGGACGGCGGGCTATATGTGACGGCGTGCGCCTGCGAGTACTCGCGCTCGTATAACGCGCTGGCGACGGCGGGCGGCAGTGTCTGGCGGCTGGTGGCCAGTGACATCGTGCCGGCGGGCGCCGAGACCGCGCCGCTCGAAGAGGGTACAGACCAGCAGGGCGAAGCCGGCAAGGGGGATACGGAACCGGCGCAAGCAGCGACAACGACGGAGATGACGGCCACGGCTGCAACCACTGCCACGGTTGCGACGACCGACACGGCAGCAGCCGGGGCCTCGGGCGGGGGCGAGAATGTCGACGTCAGCCTGGTCGACGGCGAGATCCGCATGCCCACGACGGTCACAGCCGGCAACGTGGTCTTCGCGATCCAGAATGACGGCACCTTCAAGCACTCGCTGAAGATCGAGGGGCAGGGAGTCTCCGCAGCCCTGGAGCCGGTGCTGGAGGCGGGGCAGAGTCGCACGCTCGAGGTCGACCTGGCGCTCGGTGAGTATACAGTCACGTGCCCGGTGAGCAACCATGCCCAGCATGGGATGAAACTGACGCTGACCGTGCAGTAGCACAGGCAATCCGTAACCCGTAGAACGCAAGGGCCGTGAGAGGAGATGCTTCCTCTCACGGCCCTCATTCTTGCGGCGAGTTGGAGGAAATTCTGCCGTGCTGATAGACTGGCGCGAGACAACAGCTGCATTTGCACATGTCCATGCGTCCCGCTTCCCAAAGCAGTACAAGGAGAACTCATGCTGATCGGGCTCCCCAGGGAGATTAAGGACAACGAGAATCGCGTGGGGATGACGCCGGGCGCTGTCAAGGCGCTTTGCCGGCGCGGCCACCGCGTCCTTGTTGAGCAGGGCGCCGGCGCAGGCAGCAGCCTCTCCGACGGCGAGTATGTGGCCGCGGGGGCCGAGATTGTGCCCGAGGCAGCCGATGCGTGGGCCGCCGACATGATCGTCAAGGTCAAGGAGCCAATTCATGAGGAGTATGGCTTTCTGCGCCCGGGGCTCGTCCTCTTCACCTATCTGCATCTCGCCGCGGACCGGTCCCTCACCGAGGTGCTGTTGGCGCAGGGTGTGACGGCCATCGCCTATGAAACCGTGCAGACCGCCGACAATATGCTGCCCTTGCTCATGCCCATGAGCGAAGTGGCCGGGCGCATGGCTACACAAGTGGGGGCCACCTACCTGCAAAAGACACACGGCGGGCGCGGCGTGCTCATGGGGGGCGTGCCGGGTGTGGCGCCCGCAAATGTTGCCATTCTTGGCGGCGGCACCGTGGGCGCCAACGCGGCGCGCGTGGCCGTGGGGCTGGGCGCGCGCGTGACGGTGCTCGACATCAACCACGACCGTCTCAAGTACATGGACGACATCTACCGCGGCTCGCTGCAAACCCGCTCGAGCGACGAGTACAACATTGAAGATGTCGTCTACGAGGCGGACCTGGTCATCGGCGCGATTCTCATCCCTGGCGGGCGCGCGCCGTGGCTGATCACGCGCGACATGCTGCGCCACATGCGCCCCAGTTCAGTGATTGTGGACGTGGCCGTGGATCAGGGCGGCTGTGTGGAAACCACCCGCCCCACCACCCACAGCAACCCCACTTATGTGGTTGATGGCGTGGTGCATTACTGCGTGGCCAACATGCCGGGGGCCGTGCCGCGCACCAGCACCTTCGCGCTCAACAACCAGACCATGAACTACACACTCCGCCTTGCCGGTGAAGGGCTGGACGCCGTGCGCGCCAGCCGCCCGCTGCAACTGGGGCTGAATACCTTCGCCGGCCACCTCACCTATCAGGGCGTAGCCGAGGCCTTTGACATGCCCTACACGCCGCCGCTGGTGGCGCTGGGATAATATTCGTTTGAGCTTAGATGGTAAGTGGTAAATGGTAAATGGTAATGCATGGCACGCGCCCCGCATTACCATTTACCATTTACCACTTACCATTCAACTTCACCGCTTAACCTTGCTCATGTCCTCCGACTTTGAACTGCTGCGCAACGTCACCATAGGGCAATACATTCCGGCTGAGTCACCCGTCCACCGGATGGACCCGCGCGCCAAACTGCTGGCCACGCTCTTTACGGGGCTGGCGGTCGCCTCCACGCGCAGTATACTCGCCAGCCTGATTCTGCTGGCCGTGCTCATGGCGACCACGCGCCTGGCAAAACTCGAAATTCGTTACGTGCTGCGCGGGCTGCTGCCGGGGCTGGGTGCGCTGCTCTTCATCTTCGCCATCCAATTCCTCTTCCAGGGGCCCAACGTGCCGTGCAGCGATATGTTCTTGCAGTGGCGCTTTGTGCAGATTTCACCCTGCCTTATCTACATTCTGCTGCTGGGCGCGGTGCGCGTGGTGGCCTTTCTATTCCTTGTCAGCCTGCTCACTCTCACCACCACGGCGTCCCACCTGACGCACGCCAGCGAGATGCTGTTGAGCCCCTTCCAGCGCATTGGACTGCCCGCGCACGAAGTAGCGCTGGCCAACATGATTGCCCTGCGCTTCATTCCCACCCTCGCCGATGAACTGGACCGCACCATGAAGGCGCAGGCCAGCCGTGGGGCAGACATCGGCGAACGGCGCTGGTGGCGCCCCGACAAGATGGTGCGCGAACGGATGCCTCTCTTTGTGCCCCTCTTTGTGAATGCGCTGCGCCGCGCCGAGGAGTTGGTGGTGGCCATGGAGGCGCGCGGCTATGTGGGCGGCAAGGGGCGCACCAAGTTCGTCACCTTTACCAGCCACGCCAGCGACTGGATTGTCGTTGCTCTCACGGCGCTGCTGTGGATTGCGGCCATGCGGCTGCCCTGGGCGGCGTGGGAGTTTGCACTGCTTGGCATCCGCTGGCAGCCCTGAGCGGTTGCAGCCCCCTGCTGCTTCGGGTAGACTGCAGGCATCTTTACAGGCACGCAACCGAATGGACGACCCGGCGGCGTGGCTGCAGCGGACACGGCTTGGATGCGCGTCCTCACGGAGGAGGGAATATGACGATCTCAACCCGCAGTATTGTCGTAGCAGGCATCCTGATTGCAGTCTCGTCGGTGCTCGCGCTCACGGGGTTGGGCTACTTCCCCGTGCCCAACGTCACGAGCGAGGCGACCGTCATGCACGTCCCGGCCATCATCGGCGGCGTGCTCGAGGGGCCGGTGGTCGGCGTCATCGTGGGCATGGTCTTCGGCCTCAACGCACTCCTGCGATTTTCGGGGCTGCCCATCTTTGCCGGACAACCCGCGTGGATGCCCTTCGTCGTCCTCTTCCTGCCCCGCCTGCTCATTGGCGTAGGCGCGTGGCTTGCCTACATTGGGCTCAAGCGCACAAATGAAATCTTTGCGCTGGGCGCTGCCGCGGTGGTGGGCACACTGACCAACACCGTTGTCGTCATTGGTCTGGGCATCGTCTTTGGCCTTCTACCCGTTGCCATCATCCCCACGATCATCCCGCAAGCGATCTTTGAGTCGGTGGTGGCCGCAGTGCTGACGATTGCCGTGGTGGCTGCGTGGAAGAGCATCGACCGCGGCCGCGGCGGCTCGAGCGTGTAATTTGACAAGTCAATGTCAGGGACGATCATTGGCACACAGACGGTCATGCATTGCCGGCACAACTCTGGAATAATGCGGGGCCGCAATGAGTAGCGGAAGGCCTCCTGGCCTTCACGTCGCGCACACCACAACGAGGGCCGGTAGGCCTTCCGCTACTGACCCGCGCGGGATTTTCGGGATTGAGTTCGCCGAATGAGTACGGATAATGGCAGTGTGTCTGTCGATGTATGTGCACGTATTTGAAACGGAGCATTGCACGTGGTAAGCAGTGAAGGCGGCGTACAGCCGCAAAATGACCCCAGCGTTATGGCCGTGGAATGGGCGCTGATTGCCCATCCGGCGGTTGTGGAGGCGGCTGCCATGGCCGGCGCGCCCGCGGCCGGCGCACCGCTGCGCGTGTATGTGGTGCTCGATGGCGCCGCCTCTGCCGATGACGCGCAGCGCGCCTCACTGACCAGTTATGTGCAGCAAAATCTGGGCGACACGGCCCCCGCCATGGAAATTGTCTTTGTGGAGGTTCTGCCCAAGACGCGCACCGGCAAGGTTGCGCGCTGGGTGTTAGGCGACCAGGCCAACGGCTGATCTCGCAACTTCGTCGCAGCAGAGAACTGCCTCACAATAGCGCCGTGTCGCTGCGCCTCAACGCCGCCCGAATGGACGCGCAACCCGCGTGCGTTATCATGGATTCATCACGCACGATCCCCCACTTCACCCGCCCACTTCAGAGGAGCCACCCGTGACGAATAACCTCCCTGCCGGCGTCGCCATCCTGGGCGCGCCCTCGCCCGCCGTGGACGCGGTGCTCACGCCCGAGGCGCTGGCTTTCGTGGCCGACCTGCACCGCACCTTCAACCCGCGCCGCATCGAATTGCTCACCGCGCGCGCCCGCCGGCAGGCCGCGATTGACGCCGGCGAGATGCCCACCTATCCCGCCGAAACCGAGGCCGTGCGCAACGCCACCTGGCAGGTTGCCCCCACCCCGGCCGATCTCAACGACCGCCGTGTCGAGATCACCGGCCCTACCGAGCGCAAGATGATGATCAACGCGCTCAACTCGGGCGCAAAGGTCTTCATGGCCGACTTTGAGGACGCGCTCTCGCCCACGTGGGAGAATGTCATCCAGGGGCAGATCAACTGCTCCGATGCGATCCGGCGCACAATTACCTTCACCAATCCAGATGGGCGCATCTACAGCCTCAACGAGACGGTAGCCACGCTGCTGGTGCGGCCACGCGGCTGGCACCTGGTTGAGAAGCACGTCACCGTGGATGGCGAGCCAATCAGCGCGAGCCTCTTCGACTTCGGCCTCTACTTCTTGCGCAACGCGCAGGAACTGCTTGCGCGCGGCAGCGGCCCCTACTTCTACTTGCCCAAGCTCGAGGGCAGGCATGAGGCGCGCCTCTGGAACGACGTCTTCGTCCATGCGCAGAAGGCGCTGGGGATACCCCAAGGCTCGGTGCGCGCCACGGTGCTCATCGAGACGATCCTGGGCGCGATGGAGATGGACGAAATCCTTTTCGAGTTGCGCGACCATGGTTCGGGCC
>CAYJNV010000218.1:0-7698 GCA_964370975.1 uncultured Caldilineaceae bacterium
GAGTGGGGAGTGGGCGGAAAAATCGAACGCGAACATGCAGCGAAAAGTGACCTGCATTGAAAAGCGAGGCTTCCGCTTCTGGAAGCCTCGCTTTCGTTGTGTACCCGACTACCGAGTCTCCGCCTGATCAAATCAGGGCAGACGCTTGACGCCGCCTGGCACACCACGCCAGCGCTTTTCAAGAATGATCGCGGCGTGGCCCTTTTCCGACAGCACGTTGTCACCTTCCCACTCGATAATGGTCGTGAAACCCCGCTCAATCCAGAAGCGCAGCGCCGTCCAGTTCTTGAGGTAGACCTCGGCCCAGGCGCGACGGATGTCCCGGAGTGTAGCCCACCATATCGAAAGTCCATCGACGACCTCACGCCCGTAGCCGGCGTGTTGCGCATCATGCGCCATGACAAACATGGAGATGTAGAGCACATCGGCATGTGCCGTGCCGTAGGTGCAATGGTAGTAGCCCACCAACTGCCCGGTGTCCAGCCGCTCGAAACACTGCATCTGGAATGGCTTGATGCCGCGTGCGGCCCAGGTGAGGCTCTTGTCCACGAGATCTGCCATTTCGGGCCGCTCGATTTGCTTGAAGGTGGGATCCCAGGGCTCAACGTGGCTATTCGCATTGAAGAGCGCAAGCAATGCGTCCGTGTCGTCCGGTTGTACGGCGCGCACATGCAGGCGCGTCGTGTCCCAGTAGTCGGGCACATAGTCCATCATGAATGCGCTTCACTTTCGCCCGGACCGGCAAGGCTGATCGTGTCATTGCTCAGCCCGTCGATGCTGCGCGCGTTGTAGCGTTGGCGGTATGTCACGAGCGCTTCTTCTCCCTTGCCTTCGGCCCACTCCACCATGCGGGCGCGCGGCTGCATGGCTTCGGCCTGCGGCACACCAAAGCCGCACGAGGTCTGCGCACTCTCCACATCCAGCACAATGATTTGACGCGTGCCCACAAAATGCGGAAAGTGGGCCGCCAGCGCATGCCAGTCGCCTGCGCCGGGCAAAACAACGCGCCCGCGCCCGTACAGGCGCAGGATGAGCGGGCTCGGGCCAAAACTGCAAAGCATGAGCGTGAGCCGGCCGTCATGCTTTATGTGTGCGGACGTCTCGTTGCCGCTGCCTGTGATGTCGAGGTAGGCCATTGTATGGGCGTCCAGCACACGCAGCGTGTCGGCCCCTTTGGGCGAGAGGTTAATGCGGCTGTCGGCCGTGCCTGAGGCCACGAAGAAGACGGATTGCGCATCGATAAAGGCGCGCAGGTCGTCTGTTAGCGCGTCGTAGAATTTGGCCATAGGGAAGGTCTCAGGGTTGAAGAATTCTGGAAGACTCTACGGCCCTTGGGCCGCATGCAGTGCGCAGGCGATATCGGCGGCTGTTGACTGTTCACGAACTAGCGCAGAATTGGCGACACTGCTCCTCGGTGCCACCGAGGAGCAAGAAGGCTACGTGCCTGAGCCGTCGGATGCGCGATTCTCGAGATGCCCATCGATCAGGCGAATAGGATTGCCTGCGGGGTCCAGCAGGGTGGCAACGCCAAGGTGGTCGGTCACGTCCACGTTGGCGGCGCGCAATCGCGCCAGCAACTCGGCATAGGCGCCATCAGTGGGGAGACGAATTTCGTACCAGTCGAGCCGTGCGGCGTCTTCCGGTGGGGGCGGCGCGCCGACGCCGGCCCACACGTTGAGCCCCAGGTGGTGGTGGTAGCCCCCGGCAGAGACAAAGAGCGCCTGTCCAGCCCAGGCCTGCATCATGTCAAAGCCCAGCAGGTCGCAGTAGAAGTGCTCTGCCTCCCGCAGGTCGCGCACGTGCAGGTGGACGTGGCCGATGCGCGTTCCTTCGGCGATGCCATGCCAGGTCTGACGTCCGGGCCCTACCTCACTCAATATGCCTGCTGCATCCAGCGGGTCGAGCGTCATTTCCAGCTTGCCGTCGTGCACGGGCCATTCGGCCCTCGGCCTGTCGCGATAGATTTCGATGCCATGGCCGTCAGGGTCGGTCAGGTAGAGCGCCTCGCTCACGCCGTGGTCCGACATGCCTGTCAAAGGCGTACGTGCCTCGACAAGGTGGCGAATCATCTGCGCCAGGTCGACACGTGTAGGGAGCAGCAGGGCGACGTGATAGAGGCCGGAACGGCCCCGTTGCACGGGGCGCGCGCCCGCTTGCTCTGTAAGCACGAGCAGCGTAGGGCCATTCGCCCCCAGCCACGCCTGCGAGGCCGAGCGGCTGTGAACGTGCAACCCCAGAGACCCTGTGTAGTACGTGAGCGAGCGGTTCAGGTCGGCCACAATCAGGCCAACCGCGCCCATGGTTGTTGCGGGATCTATCTGCTGAGACGGTTCGACCATGCGCTCTCTCCCAGAGACCTACAGGTGGCGATTGACGGTTGATGAGCGGCGGCTTGTCACGGACGACAGAATGACACATGACCGCTTGCTGATTGCGGTTCGCGTAGTCGCGTCTTCAATCGACAAGCAACACGCTTCAACCATTCAATGCGCTGCAAAGAGGGCAAGCAACTCGCCCGTGTTGCCGCGTGTGGCCGCATCGCAACTGATGGTGCGGCGCACGCTGAAGGAGTCGATTTGTGCGCCCGCATAGAGCGCACGCGTGTGCGGCGTGTCGTGGTTGGAGATGAGCACGGCCACGCCGCGCTGCGCCAGCTCTTGCGCTGCTGCTGCCAATGCATCCTGCGCGTCGGCGCCGAAGGGGCGCGCACCGTACGCCGTGAAGTGCGCCGTATCCGACAGCGGCACGTAGGGTGGATCGCAGTAGAGTACATCGCCAGGCTGCGCTCTGCGCATGACGACCTGGAAATCGGCGCAAACAAACCGGGCCTCCTGTGCTTTGCGCTGAAAAGCGCGCATCTCAGCTGCAGGATAACCAACCGACGCGTAGCGTCCAAAGGGGACATTGAAGGCCCCCTTGCTGTTGTAGCGGCAGAGGCCATTGTAGCAGTGTTTGTTTAGATAAACGAAGAGCATCGCGCGCAGCTCCTGGTCGCTCGTGGCGTTGAAGGTGCGGCGGCGTTCGTCATAAATGGCGCGGCTGTTGGCCTGGGGCGTGAAGAGGTCTGCGCAGGCCTCGATGAACGGCTCGCCTCCAGCCTGCAGGCGTGTGTAGAGATTGATGAGGTCGGCATTCGAGTCGGCGAGGAGGTAGGCAGGGTAGTCTGTGTTGAGGAAGACCGCGCCCGATCCGACGAACGGCTCAATCAGCCGCCGCCCAGGGGGCAACAGGGCGCGAATGCGCTCGACAAGACGGTGTTTGCCGCCCGCCCACTTCAAGAACGGTTTCACGCCGCGGCCTCGCGCCGCTGTGCGGTGAGGTAGAGAACAAGCCCCACCATGGTGAGAGCTACGCCCGTCCAGCCCAGGACGCCCGGCAGGAGACCGCCCAGCAGCAGCACCTCGCCCAGCAGAGAGAAAATGACCTCGCCGGACTGTGTGCTGTCCACCGCCGCCAACTGGTAGGGCGTGCGTGCGAGGTGGCGGGCGTGCAGAAAGAGAACCGTGGCCACAATCCCCGAGGAGAGCGCCACGAGCAACGTGCTCACCCACTGCTCAGGCGTGGGCGGGGGCGGCTGCACCACCAGCACGAGCACAATCCAGAAGGGGAGCGAACCAAGAATCAGCAGGAGCACACGCGCAAAGGGCTGGTCGACCACACGCGACGCGATAGCGGGCACGCCCCTGTGGTGTTTACGTTCCGCGCTGCCGGATCGCGCCTCCCAAACCATCTGCATCCCCACAGGGTAGGCGATGGCGGCAATCAGCACAGGCAGCGCACCCAGCGCCACCTGTGTCCACGTTGTCTGCGCTGCGTGCTCAATGTTGACGAGCAGCACGCCGGCAAAGATGAGCAGCGTGAAGAGCAGCCCGCGCAAGGGGACGCGTCGCCCAAAGGCGGCGAGCACGAGCGGCGTTGCCAGAATCGTTGTTTGCCAGGTGGTGGCGACAACCCAGCCGGGCGCAAATGAGGCCGCAAAGGTAATGCCCGAGTAGAAGAGACCGAAGCCGACGCAACCGGCCAGCGTCCAGAAGAGCCAGTGGCGCAGATAGACGCGCCCCACCTCGCGCAGCATGCGGACGCGCCCGCTGAGCAGAAAGCCCAGGCTGATGAGCAGCAGCGCATAGCCGTAGCGCAGCGCCGCCGACCAGACCCAATGGCCGCCACCCAGGCTCATGGCGCGGTTCAACACAAAGGTGCTGCTGAAGAAGAGCGCAGCCAGCAGGCCGTAGGAGAGGAGGCGGAGCATAGCGTAGTCCAGGTCTTAGTGTGTGCACCGGGGTGCACGCTGAATGGAGAGTGAAAGCAGGGCGGCAAAGATCAAGAGCCCGCCGACCCAGCCGGCGGCTGAAAGACGTTCGCCAAGCAGGAAGACGCCGAGCAAGCCCGCAACCAGCGGCTCACCGAGGGCAAGCGTTACGGCCGTACTCGCGGGCACGATGCGCAGTGCGCGCGTGTAGAGAATATACGCGGCCGCCGTTGCGATTATGCCCAATCCCAGCGCAACCCCTGCGCCCTGGGGCGTAGCCAGCCAGCGCATGTCCGAAAAAAGCAAAAGGGGCAGCAGGATGAGCGCTCCCAGGCTGAATATGGCGGCAGAGACCAAATCGGGCGGGGCGGTTGCGACGATGCGCTTTGTCAGCAGCGTGTAGCTGGCATAGCTCGCGCCTGCACCGACTGCCAGCAGTGCGCCGAATGGATCAATCCGAGCTGCGGCCGTGCCGTTGGCTCCCGCCACAAGCAGCGTGCAGCCGCCGATGGCGAGCAGCGTGGCCACCGCCCAACGCGCCTCTGGTCGCTCACGCAACAGGATCATCCCCAACGCACCGGCGAAGATGGGTGAACTTCCGATTGCCAGCAGCGTGCCTGCGGCCACCCCGGCACGACGCACGCCCGCAAAGAAGCAGAGTTGGTAGGCCGCCACGGCCAGCGCCGCCAGCATGGTCGCCCGTGGCGGCAGCGCGCGCACATGGCGCAACAAACCGCGTCCGGTGACATAGAGCATCAGCGCCAGACCGCCTACCAGCAAACGCACCGCGCCGATGCTCAACGATGACGCACTGGCGGGAGCCAATGCCTGGAGCGTGCCCGTTGTTCCCCAGCAGAGCGCTGCGCCCAGCACCAACAGCGCGCCAGGGTCAAGCGCGGGGCGCACGCAGGATGCCTCACGGCTGCTTCTCTCGTGCGTCACGACCGGCCCGTCTCTGCACCTTGTGTGCGCAGCCGCTTTACCAGGTGGTAGCGGTTGACGTCGCCGGCGAAACCGCCCAGTGTCCCGTAGACTGCGTAACCGAGTTTTTCGTAGAAGCCGCGCGCCTGGAAACTAAGCGTGTCGAGATGCACGAAGGCGCACCCGCGGCGCGCCGCCTCTACTTCAGCCGCGGCCATGACTGCGCTGCCAATGCCTCTGCGGCGCAGTGCAAAGTCGAGCCAGAGGATATCCACAAAGCATGCGTTCCAGTAGATGGTGGCGGTGAGGCCGCCCAGCAGTTGCCCGCCCGGGCCACGCACGAGCACGTTGAGCGGGTGCGGGTCATCCGGCCGGTAGACCTGTGCGTTCCAGGCCAACAGCTGATCCTGCACGGTGCGCAGGTCGGCAGCAGCAGGCTCGGTATGCACTTCCAGGTGCAGACCGCTCGATACCAGCGGGTTGACCGTGGGCAGCGCGCCATCTGCAGCCGACAGCGCGCGGGAGAGGTGAATACGCGCGACGCCATCAGGGTACCCGTCCACCTGCGCATAGGCATGGTAGCCGTGGCGGGTGTAGAACGCAGGCGCCTGAAAGCTCATGCTCTCGAGGTGCACCAGCCAGTTGCCGCTCTGCAACGCATGGGCTTCGGCCGTGGCAAGCAGCAGGCTGCCGATGCCGCGGCGGCGCAACGTCTCCTCTACCCAGACATACTCGATGGCCAGCGCATTGGCGAAGAGCGAGCCGGTCAACCCGGCGCAAATGCAGCCCGCTGCATCGCGCACAAGGACCGCGAGACGCGCAAAGGATGGATCCGGCTGGAACGTGCGGTTGAAGGAGAGCAGGCCATTGAGCAGGCTCTGCAGGTCGCGCGCGGGTGGCTCATCCTCGAGGGTGATCTCCAGCGGCGGCAACTCGAAATCCATGGCAGGCTCGGCAATTCCAGCGTCAAGCCTGTAGCTGATCGCGTAGATAATGGCGGCGGATGGCGGGCACCAGGTATTCGTCGAAGGCTCGGTCAACGCCATATTCGGGTGACCAGCCCCAGTCCAGGCGCGCCGCGCTGTCGTCCACATCTGCGGGCCACGAGTCGACAATCGCCTCCCGCTTGAGGTCTGGCTCGAAGCTGATGTCGGCGCCGGGGAAGGCACCGAGCACCCTGTCGCGAATTTGCCGCGCCGAGAGGCTGAAGCTGGTGACGTTGTAGATGGTGCGGGTGAGCGCCTCGCGCGGGGCCTGGCTGAGCATGAGGATGGCGCGCACGGCGTCGGGCATTGCGAGGAAAGGGATGCGCACTTCCTCGCGTACGAAGCAGGCATAGGGCTCACCACGGGCCGCGGCGTGAATCATCTCGGGCGCATAGTCGCTTGTGCCGCCCGAAGGCAGTGTGTCGGCGCTGATGAGCCCCGGGAAGCGTACGCAGCGAAAATCGATGGTGGGGACTGGCGAGGCGGCCAGTTGGCGATAGTTGCGCGAGAAGTAGCCGCCCAGCATTTCGCAGTAGAGTTTGTTGCATCCGTACATGGTGCGCGGCTGGTTCCACTCAAACTCGCGCACGCGCTGAAAGTGCAGCTTGGTCTCCCTGTCGGGCAGGCCGTAGACGGCAATCGAGCTGGGAAAGATGAACTGGACCGGGCGATTCATCCACTGCGTCTGGTCGGCTGCGAGCATAAGCAGGCCCAGCGTGCCCTCCACATTGACCTGGTGTGCGGCTTCGGGTGCAATTTCAGCGCGCGTGGAGAGAAGCGCCGCCAGGTGATAGATGACCTCGATCTCGTACTCGGTGACAAGGCGCGCGAGCAGGCGTGTGTTGAGCAGGTCGCCCTCGAAGTGGGTAACGAGCGGGCGAATTTCCTCGGGCAGCGGGCGGATGTCGACTGTGACGAGGCGCGCGCTGCCGTCGGCGGCCAGCCGCTGGATGAGCGCGTGGCCCACTTCGCCGGAGGCGCCGGTGATCAGAATTGCTCGTTTGCGCATGGTGGAGGAGAGGGACATGGGCGGCTCGGGTGGTGGGTTTATGTACGGGTTACGAGTTGACCTTGTGACCGGTCAATGATCAATGATCAATGATCATTGATCATTGACGACACGTATTACTTCGTCACGCGCAACTCGCGCCCGACGCGTGCGAAAGCGTCGAGCGCGCGCTCGAGGTCCTCTCCGCTGTGCGCCGCGGAGTTCATGACGCGCACTCGCGCCTTGCCCAGCGGTACAGTTGGGTAGCCGATGGCCATGGCGAAGACGCCCTCCTCAAAGAGGCGGCGGCTGAAGGCCTGCGCGAGTGCGGCCTCACCCAGCATCACCGGCACGATGGGCGTGGCTGAGTGGCCGGTGTCAAAGCCCATTGCCTTCAGCGCCGTACGCACTGTCTCTGCATTGGCCCACAGACGCTCCACCAGGTCGGTGGATTCCTCGAGCATCTGCACCGCCTCGAGACAGGCTGCAGCGTCGGGGGCGGTCATGGCGCTGGAGAAGAGGAAGGGGCGGCCGCGCTGGCGCAGCCACTCCAC
>CAYJNV010000219.1:0-7676 GCA_964370975.1 uncultured Caldilineaceae bacterium
CTAAAGTGATACCGGGGTGAAACCCGCAGAAAAACACATCTCAACGCAAAGCCGCAAAGAACGCGAAGAAACGCAAAGAACAGCAACAAGTAAGCTCGTTCTGAGCCGAGGTCTTTACTTTGCGTTTCTTTGCGCTCTTTGCGGCTTTGCGTTGAGATGTTGTTTTGTGCCGGCGGCGCATATGCCGGCACACTGCCCCATTGTCGGCGCGCAAATCTGCATCTGTTCGCACATTCGGCTAGAATTGACGGCGCGTGCCCCACGGGGTGCGCGCCTCTTTCGTTCCCTCGCCGCAGGCTGGAGGATTGTGTGCAGACATCACCACAGAGCCGATTGCCCACCGGTATGACCGCCTTCACCCTCATCTGGTTTGGTCAACTCATTTCGTTTGTGGGCACAGGCATGACGCGCTTCGCCCTCACCGTGTGGGCCTACGAGACCACCGGCTCTGCCGCGGTGCTGGCGCAGGTGGGTTTCTTCTCGTTCGTGCCGATTATCCTCGTCACCCCCTTTGCCGGGGCGCTGGTGGACCGCTGGAACCGCAAACTGGTGATGATGCTTTCAGACCTGGGCGCGGGCCTTTCGACGATTGCGCTGCTCATTCTCTACGTCACGGGCAACCTGCAGATCTGGCACATCATGGTGGCAGGGGCTTTTGCTGGCATTTTCGAGTCCTTCCAGTTTCCCGCCTTTTCCGCCTCCATCAGCACCATGCTCAACAAGGCGCAGTATGTGCGCGCCAACGCCATGCTCTCGCTGGCCGAATCGGCAAGCGGCATTGTCGCGCCGGTGCTGGCGGGCTTTCTGCTCGTCGCGATTGGCATTGGCGGCATCATGACGTTTGACATTATCACATTCTCGCTGGCTGTAATCGCGGTGCTGCTGGTGCACATCCCGCAGCCCGGCCGCTCGCGCGAAGGCGCAGAGGCGGGCGCGGGCATCTGGCGCGAGGCGGCCTATGGCTTCCGCTACATCTGGCGGCGGCCAAGCCTGCTGGGGCTGCAGGCTTCCTTCTTCTTCAGCAACCTCTTCAGTTCGATTGGCATCATTCTGTTGCCCGCCATGATTCTGGCGCGCACCGGCAACAACGAGACGACGCTGGGTCTGGTGCAGTCGGCGTTGGGGATTGGCGGCGTAGTGGGCGGCCTGCTGCTGAGTACGTGGGGCGGACCGCAGCGGCGCATCCACGGGCTGCTGCTTGGCTTCATCGGCATCAGCCTGCTGGGGCAATCGCTGCTGGGGATTGGCCAGGCGCTGCCGTTGTGGGCGGCGGCAGGCTTCTTCGTGGGCTTCTTCATCCCCTTCATCAACGGCTCGAACCAGGCCATTTGGCAGGCCAAGGTTGCACCCGATGTGCAGGGGCGCGTCTTTGCCGCGCGCCGCATCTTTGCTCAGGTGACGATCCCGCTGGGCTTTCTGCTCGGCGGCTACATGGCCGACGGCATCTTTGAGCCGCTGATGGTGAACCCGAGCGGCGTTGTGGCGCGCTTCTTTGAGCCGTTGGTGGGCAGCGGCCCGGGCGCAGGCATGGGGTTGATCTTTGTGATCACCGGGTTGCTGGGTGCAGCCGTCGGCCTTGCGGGCTACGTCATTCCTGTCATCCGCAATGCCGAAGACATTCTGCCCGATCACGACGCGGCGGCGCATGCCGACGGGCCGCAGGAGCAGCCTGCGGAGGCCGCCGCAGCCGGGTAACCGGCGCGCACAATGGTGATCCATACCACTTTTGCCGGGCGGCGCCTGTGCAATCATGTGGCGCGCCGGGCGCCCGAGCCTTGGGGGCTGGCAGCCCTGCGCGATCCGCCACCCAACCACCCGAGAAGACTATGACCCTTATCAACATCGCTTTCCTCATCCTTGGCCTCGTCGTGCTTGTGATCGGCGCAGAGGGGCTCGTGCGCGGCGCCAGCCGCCTGGCCGCGCTGGCAGGTATTCCGGCGCTGATCATCGGGCTCACGATCGTGGCCTTCGGCACCAGCGCGCCCGAGCTAGCCGTCAGCATCACTTCGGCGCTCAACGGCCAGCCCAACCTCACGCTGGGCAACGTGATCGGCAGCAACATCTTCAACGTGCTCTTTGTGCTGGGCATTTCGGCACTCATTGCGCCGCTGGTTGTGGCGCAGCAGCTTGTGCGCTGGGATGTTCCAATCATGGTGGGCGCGTCTTTTGCCTTGCTCTTCTTTGCACTGGATGGGCAGATCGGCCGCACGGAGGGCGCGCTGCTCTTCGCCGCCTTTGCAGCGTACACGCTCTTTCAGGTGTGGCAGGCGCGCCGCGAGCGAAACAGCGCCGTCAAGGAAGAATATGAGGACGAATACGCCCCGCCAGTGGTCAGGAATCGCGGACTCGAAATTGCGCGCGATGTGGCGTTTGTGCTCGGCGGGCTGGTGCTGCTGGTGCTGGGCGCACGCTGGCTGGTGAACAGCGCCGTTGCCATAGCGCAGTCCCTCGGTATCAGTGAACTCATCATCGGGCTGACCATTGTCGCGGCAGGCACATCCTTGCCCGAAGTCGCCACCTCGGTGATTGCCAGCCTGCGTGGCGAGCGCGACATCGCCGTGGGCAATGTGGTAGGAAGCAGCATCTTCAACATCCTGGCCGTGCTGGGCCTGGCAACCTTTCTCTCGCCGGCGGGCGTCCAGGTGGCCACCGAGGCGCAGCGCTTTGACATCCCCGTGATGACCGCCGTGGCCGTAGCGTGCCTGCCCATCTTTTTCACCGGCAACACGATTGCGCGTTGGGAGGGCTTTCTCTTTTTGGGGTATTATGTGGCCTACACAATTTACCTTGTGCTCGTGGCCACCCAATCACCCTCGCAGGCGGCCTTCGGCACGGCCATGCTCTGGTTCGTGCTGCCGCTGACGCTCGTGACGCTGGGTGTGAGTCTGTGGCGCACACTGCGCCGTGTACCTGCACTCTCGGCCACTCCGTAAGTCTTGCGCATGGCAGGCACGGCCTGCCTCAAGGAGCCCTTTCGTGGACCTGATTCAACAAGCCTTTGACTACCTGCTCCACTTTGATGAGCATCTGAACAATTTCGTCTCCACCTATCAGTACTGGACCTACCTCCTGCTCTTTCTGATCATCTTTGCAGAGACGGGGCTGGTCTTCACCCCGTTCCTGCCGGGTGATTCGCTCATATTTGCCGCGGCGGCGATTGCGGCCATGGGGTCGCTCAACATTTGGCTGCTCGTCCCCATTCTCATCGGTGCCGCCATTCTGGGCGACACGGTCAACTACTGGATCGGTCACTGGTTTGGCGAACGACTCTTTGATGGTCGCTTCAAGATGCTCAAGCGCGAACACCTGGAGCGCACGCACCGCTTCTATGCCAAGTATGGCGGCAAGACAATCATTCTTGCCCGTTTCGTGCCGATTGTACGCACATTTGCTCCCTTTGTGGCGGGCATTGGCGCCATGGATTACGGTCACTTCATCTCCTTCAATGTCATCGGCGCCGTGCTGTGGGTCGTGCTCTTCTCGGCGCTGGGCTACTTCTTTGGCACACTGCCGATTGTGCAGGCGAATTTCGAGTTGGTGGTCGTCGCCATCATCCTACTCTCCGTGATGCCGGCGGTCTATGAGTACTTCGCCGAGCGCCGCCGCGCCCGCCTGCAGGCAACATCCCCAGCGGCCATGGCCAACCCCGAAAGCTGAGCGCAAGATGCTGGGAGGCTTCACGCCGCGTGAAGCCTCCTTGCACGTGCGCAAATTGTGTGCGCCTGCGAATTGACGCCTCTCCCAATGCGACGTACACTCCAGGACGTATTGAACATAATCTGGCCGAATGCCGCAAAACGGCAGCGGGGGACCCACTAGACGTCCGGGGGTGAATCTTGCAGCGCTGCAAGACGGGGAGTGCTCCACCCGAACCCGACAGCTAACCTCGCAGGCTCGGAAGCACCACCTTGCGCGTTATGATGGGACCGCACCGTGATGCGGTCTTTTTTTGTGTGCAGCATGCAGCAGCGCAGCCTTCATCTTCGGGCTTAATCGAGGTTCAATCCATGAATACCGGCAGCATTCGCAATGCGCTCTTCGGGCGGGCCATCCGCACCAAGGACAGCGCCCACCAGACAATCAACAAGACAGTAGGGCTCGCAGTCTTTGCCTCCGACAGCCTCTCGTCGGTGGCGTACGCGGGCGGTGAGATCCTGCTTATCCTGGCGGTGCTGGGAACGAGCTACTTCTGGACGGCCATTCCGATCACGGTGGCCATCTCGGTGCTTCTGATCATCCTCACCTTTTCCTACAGGCAGACGATCTATACCTATCCGGGCGGCGGCGGCGCATATATCGTCTCGCGCGACAACTTTGGCGAGGTGGCCGCCCAAATCGCGGGCGCAGCTTTGTTGCTCGACTACATTCTCACAGTGGCTGTGAGCATCGCTTCGTCGGTGGACCAGATGGCGAGCGCATTTCCCGGGCTCTTTGCCTACAAGGTGCAAATTGCGCTGATCCTTGTCCTCTTCATCACCATCATCAACCTGCGCGGCGTCAAGGAATCGGGCACGATTTTTGCCGCGCCCACCTACTTCTTTGTGACGATGATGCTGCTGATGATCGGCACGGGGCTGGTCAAGGCTGTCTCGGGCACGCTGGGTATCGTGGAAAACGTGCCGCCGCTGGATGTGCCGGTGGAGACGCTCTCAGGTATGGCGTTGGCGTTTGTTATGCTGCGCGCGTTCAGTTCGGGCACAACGGCTCTCACAGGCGTCGAGGCCATCAGCAATGGCATTACCGCCTTCAAGCCGCCTGCATCCAAGAATGCCGCCACCACGCTCATGTGGGATGCGGCGCTGCTCATGATCCTGTTCCTGGGCCTCGGTACACTGGGCTATCTGGTGGGCGCGCAGCCCTCGCACCAGGAGGTGCTCATCTCGCAGGTGGCGCGCGTCGTCTTTGGCAACGGGATCATGCGCCTGCTCGTGCTGATTTCGGCGACGGTGATTCTGGTGCTGGCAGCCAACACCTCGTTCAACGGCTTTCCCCGTCTGGCCGCGCTGCAGGCCAGCGATGGTTTCCTCCCCAGGCAGTTCACCTTCCGCGGAAGCCGCCTGGTCTTCTCGTGGGGCGTCATTCTGCTGGCGGCCTTTGCCAGCCTGCTCCTGGTCATCTTCCAGGGTAGCGTCACCCGCTTGATCCCTCTCTACGCCATTGGCGTCTTCATCTGCTTCACGCTCTCGCAGGCAGGCATGGCGTGGCGCTCGCGTCGCATTGGCCGGCTGATGAGCACCGGCGAACTCAAGCCCGGCATGGCCATTCCCACCATGGGCAGTGTCATGCACTTTGATTCCCACTGGCGCACCAGGATGTACATGAACGGCATCGGCGCGGCGGTGACGGCGGTCGTCACTGTGATCTTCATGGTCACCAAATTCCGCGAAGGCGCCTGGCTCATCATGGTGCTGATCCCCTTCCTGGTGTATGTGTTTACGCGCATCCATGGCCACTACAAGGGCGTGGCCGAGATTTTGAGCACGGCGGGCCAGCACCTCAGCAGTGAAAAGCGCCATGTGGAGGCAATTGTGCTGGTGGGCGATGTGCATCGCGAGACGCTGCGGCTGGTGGAGTTTGCCATGTCGCTCAACGTACCGTGGAAGGCGCTGCACATTGCCGTCAATGAGGAGCGCGTTGCCGAGATCAAGCGCAAGTGGGACGAGCGCGTGGGCGTGGGTGAACTTGTGATCGTGCGCTCGCCCTTTCGCAGCTTGACGCGGCCGCTGCGCGCCTATGTGGAAAAAATCCTTGACGCGAACCCAGGCAGCTATGTCCAGGTGATTATGGGCGAATTGCGCACGGGCAATACCGCTACGCAGGCGCTGCATCAAAACGCACACATCATCCAGCGCCTGGCGCTGAATGACCTGTCCGGCGTTGTGGCCACAATTGTGCCCTTCCAGCTTGAGGCCTGGCGCGAGGAGAGCGCAGCCGAGAGCGGTCATGGCAATGGTCATGGCAATGGTCATGGCAATGGGCACGGTAACGGGCGCGCCGATAAGCGCGGCAAGCCTGCGGCGGGCGCACCGATCGAACTGCCACATGTGACGTGGGAGGATGATGAAGAGGATGTGGAGGAGTTGGAGAACGCACAGAACAATCCGGAGATGCTCGACGAGGAGGAAGATTTCGAGGAGGGTGATGTGATGACCCCCAAGCAAATCCAGGCGATGACCCACGCTGCGGATGCGGCGCGCGCTGCGTCGCAGGCCTCCCATTCCGCGCCCTCCCAGTCCCCGCCCTCACAGGATAAAGGAGAGTAACCATGTTCGGCATGGGTTCTGAAGTGCTGATTTCGGATTTTCTGTGGTTCCTGGTGATTGTTGGCTGGATTGTGCTGATTGTGATTGGGCTGGAGGCCGACAAGCCACTGAGTGGTGGCCTGCCCAGCCACACCGAGACGGCCAATGGACACCTTCAAGAGCATTTGGGCACAGGCGATCGGCTGGGTATCATGGGGGCATGGGTGCTCTTTGGCGGCATGGCATTGAGCCTGCCCATGATTCTGTGGTGGATCTTTGCGGTGCACGGCCGCTAGCACGCCGCCATTCTTGCAGCGCGTGTACCACAGCGGGCGCGGCCGGGTGGCCGCGCCCGCTTGACGATCAATTCCCCGCTGCACAGCGCAGCCAACAGCCAGGTTTTCCCCATGACAACGCAAACTCAGACCACGCCTAATACGCAGCAGGTTGAGACCATCGCCGTCCACGCCGGGGCGCACGTTGACCCAGCCACCGGGGCCGTCACGCCCCCTATTCATCTGAGCACAACCTTCGAACGTGCCGCCGACGGCACTTACACCGACGGCTTCGTCTATGGGCGCAGCGATAACCCAAACCGGCGCGCGCTCGAAGAGTGTCTAACTGCACTAGAGGGGGGCGCGGCGGCGATTGCCTTTCCATCCGGGCAGGCCGCCGCTGCGGGGGTGCTGGGCGCGCTGCGTCCGGGCGACCACGTGCTGCTGCCCGATGACTGTTATTTTGGTACGCGTCGCCTGGCGGACGAAGTGCTTGCCCCGTGGGGGCTTGTGTCATCGGCCGTGGACATGACCGATCTGGCGGCGGTGGCAGCGGCGCTGCGACCGACCACGCGCATGGTGTGGATCGAGACGCCCTCCAACCCGCGCCTCAAGATCACGGACATCGAGGCCGTGGCTGCCCTGGCGCACACTGCAGGTGCACTGGTGACCTGCGATAACACGTGGGCCACCTCGCTTGCCACTCTGCCGCTGGCGCTTGGCGCCGATTTCGTGCTCTACGCCACCACCAAGTACCTCGGCGGCCACAGCGACCTGACGGGCGGCGCAGTCATTGCCGGGCAGGCCGACGAGATCTTTGCGCGCATGCGCCTGGCGCAAACCGTTGGTGGCAGCGTGCCTGCCCCCTTTGACTGCTGGCTGTTGCTCCGTTCCATCCGCACGCTGCCCTGGCGCGTGCGCGCCCATACCGCCAATGCCCAGGCCGTAGCCGAGGCGCTTGTGGGTCACCCGGCCATCGAGCGGGTGAACTATCCGGGGCTGGCCACCCACCCGGGCCACGCCATTGCGCGCAAGCAGATGGCGCTCTATGGCGGCATGGTTTCCATTGAGCTGCGCGGTGGAGCCGAGGCCGCGCTGGCCGCTTCGCAGCGCGTGCGCCTCTTTACACGCGCCACCAGCCTGGGCGGCGTGGAAAGCC
>CAYJNV010000220.1:0-5058 GCA_964370975.1 uncultured Caldilineaceae bacterium
GTCTACATGTGCATCGGTCCTGCACTCCGGGGGCTGGGAAGCCCCCGGCTACACAAACATGCGCCCCTGCGTAACATGCGCTGGTAATTGAGCACACGCGCATTCCGTGCCACGCGCGTGTGCTCAATTACCAGTTCACCATGTACCAATGACTGTTCACCAGCCAAACAGTCGCGTTGTATCTGCGCACCGCTGTTGATGTACCATGATGCGCATGGAACTGCCCGCCGACCCCTCGCTTGCGCTTGAACCCACCGAACTGGAAATTGCCGAACTTGAAGCGGCGCCCCGTGACTCCGATGACGGCATGGCGCGCAACGCCGGGCTGCTGGCGCTGGGCAGCGTGGGCAGCCGCGTGCTCGGGCTGGTGCGCGAGGGGGTGATTGCCGCCGCATTTGGCGCCAGCGGGCAGGTTAGCGCCTATCGGGTGGCGGCACAGGTACCCACGCTCGTCTACGACCTGCTGGTGGGCGGCATGCTCAGCGCCGCGCTTGTGCCTGTTCTCAGCCAGACCGCAGAGCAAGGGGGACGCAGCAAGGCTGACTTTGTACGCCTTAGCCGCACGCTGCTGGGCGTCTTTGGGGCCGTGCTGCTGGCGCTGACCATCGTCCTTTTTGCGATTGCGCCCATGCTGGCGCAGTTACTGGCCGCAGGCTTTGGCGCAAGCAACCCCGCCCTGCTCACGCTCACGGCCAACCTCATCCGCCTGATGGCCCCGGCCGTCTGGTTCTTTGGGCTGGCGGGGCTGCTCACCGCCATCCTCTACGCGCTGCAGCGCTTTACCTTCCCGGCGCTGGCCGTCGCCATCTTCAACCTGGGCGTCGTGATCTCTGTGCCTGCGCTGGCGGGGCGCATCGGCATTGGCGCGGCAGCCGTAGGCGTCCTCATTGGCAGTCTGGCACAGATGGGCATCATGGCGTGGGATGTGCGGCGCGCCGGCCTTGCGCTGCTGCCCCGCTTCGAGTGGCGACATCCCGCGCTGCGCCGCATTCTGCGCCTCTACCTGCCCATTGCCGCGGGAATGCTGGTGGCGCTCTTCCAGGTGGGGCTGGACCGCCGCCTGGCGAGCGGCACGGGTGAGCAGAGCATTGCCTGGATGGCCGCCGCCACGACGCTCCAGCAGATGCCGCTGGGGCTGATTAGCGTAGCGATTTCGCTGGCGGCGCTGCCTGCCCTCAGCCGCTACTTTGCTGCGCATGACGAAGCAGCCTTTGCCGCCACGTTGGCGCGCGGCCTGCGCTTTGTCCTGTTGCTGATTCTGCCCGCGACGGTTGGGCTGGCGCTCCTGGCCACGCCGGTGACGCGCATTCTCTTTGAGCGCGGCGCCTTTACCCCGGCCGACACCAGCGCAGTTGTCGCCGCACTCCACATCTATCTGGTAGGTATGCTCTTCGCCGCGGTCGATTTCCCGCTCAATTTCGCCTTCTACGCGCGCAACAACACACTGCTGCCTGCGCTTGTGGGCGTGGCCAGCGTGGGCGTCTATGTACTTGTGGCCTTTGCATTGAAGCAGCCGCTTGGCTACCGCGGCCTGGTATGGGCCGACACCGCCAAACAGGCCGCGCACGCTCTGATCATGCTCCTGCTGACGGCGCGCATGGTGGCAAGCCCATCGGCGCGTGCGCTGATGGCGCGGATTGGCCCGCTGCTGCTGGCCGCGGGCGTTATGGCTGTGGTGATTGCAGCGGCGGATGCGCTTGTGCGCCCGCTTGCGCCGGCCTCGATCGTGGGTGATCTGCTGCGCGTCGCGCTGGCGGGCGGCCCAGGCGTGGTGGCTTACGCCGTCGTGTTGCGAATCCTCCACGTGGAAGAAGCCGAGCAGGTTTTGCACAGGTTGCGAATCCGCATATAATGGCAGAGTTGCACACGATATGCGACGCAGCTTATCTGCGGCGTGCAGCGTCAAGTTGAAAAGGAATCGGTATGGCCTCCAAACCCAGCAAGAAAAGCAGCGGCGGTTCACCCCGCAACTACAGCGAAGTCTACAAGAGCAGCGCAAACACCGGCGCGCCCGTACTGCAGCAGAGCGCGCCGACAGGCGCCGGCCTGAACACCACGGTCAAGAGCAGCGCCGCCAAAGCTGCACCTGCGCTGACCGGCGCCAACACGGTCGACTGGTGGACTGAGTACGGCTACGTGCTCAATGACCTTAAATACCTCGGCCTTGTGACCCTGGGTTTGCTGGTCGCGATTATCGTGATCGGTCTCTTCCTGTAGCAGCCGCCTGGGTGTTGGCCTGCATCAACGAAATCAAACGGGCACGGGGATTGACCCCGTGCCCGTTCGTTTGGATGCTGCTTCACGCGCCGAGTGCTGGACGCAACTCGGGCCGCAGCCAGCCCACGCCGGCGAATGCTACAATGCCCGCGTGCAGAATCCAGCAGAGCCAGAAGTTGCGCGTGTAGAAGAAAAGAATCGCCGTTGCCCCCAGCGCAATCGCCGTATAGAGGCGGGGCGCACCGGGGACGACGATCAACAAGCCGGGAAGGGCGAACAACACCGCCGCCCAGGTAGCCCAATAATCCGGCGCGCTGATTGTGCTTGAAGGCAGCGCGGCGAACGAAATGAAGAGGATGAGCAGCGCAGCGCGCTGAAAACACCAATGGAATTGTTGCGCGCCGCCGTGCAGCAGCGCATAGAGCAAGGGTGCACCGCCGACTGGCGGCGCACCGTCACCCGCAGTCTCGCGCACTGTCAGCCGCGCCAGGCCAAGCAGCAGCAACAACCCGAGGACGATGCCCAGGCCAAGCGTCAAACCGACCTGCCAGTTGAGGCCTGCCAACCCAAGCATTTGGGGCGAAACGGCGCCGGCAAGCACCGACGCACCGGGCAGCAGCACCCAGCGCAGGGGATGCGCGAGGGTTTCGCGGCGGCGCGCATGGCGCATCAGCGGCAGCCATAGCGCCGCCGCCACCAGCAAATCAAGCGCCAGCCAAAAGCCGGGCGCGTCGGGGCGCAGTTGTGCGCCCACCCAGGAAGCCACCGTCATGTGGCCATTTTAGCACAAGCAGCAGCAGCCATTCGAAGCGCCTATGTCCAGTCGTCGCCTGATCATCTACCTCATCATCCTCGCCGTCACCTTCTTTGTGCTGCGCCCGCGTGAATCGTGGACGAACATGAAGCAGATGTACGAGCACCGCCGCTGGCTCATAGGCGTAATTTCGACGATCCTCATCATCTATTTGCTCTACGGTTTCTGGCAGATCTGGCGGCAGGGGCTGTGGTGGCTTGGTGATTAGGTGTCAGCAGCGACATGAACATAGATAAAGTCGGAAACAACAAGGATCAGTACGGACGATCCTCCCTGATCCTTGTTGTTTCCGCTTCTATCTGTATTCCAGATGACGTTACAATATGGCGTCCTCGTGGTAGATGCCCCACGCCTCGCGCAGCACATCCATCATCTCCTGCAGCGTGGCGTACTCACGCACGGCCGCCAGCAGCGGCTCCATGAGATTCTGCTCCGTGCGCGCCGCCTGTGCCAGCGCCGTGAGCGTTCGCATTACGGCGCGTTTGTCGCGCGTGCGGCGCACTTCCTGCAGGCGCTCTAGCTGGCGCTTGTAGGCCGCTTCGTCAATGCGCAGCAGCGGAGTCGACTGCGTTCGTCCGCTGACGAAATCGCTCACCCCCACAATCACCCGCCGCCCGGCCTCTACCTCGCGCTGGAAGCGCAGCGCCGCCTCGGTAATCTCCCGCTGGAAGAAGCCCGCCTCAAGCGCGGGCAGCAGCCCACCATACTGCGCTATCTGCGCAAAGTAGGCGCGCGCCTGCCGTTCCATTTCATCGGTCAGCGCCTCCACAAACCAGGAGCCGCCCATGGGGTCCACCGTGTTGGTGACGCCGCTTTCGTGGGCAATGATCTGCTGCGTGCGCAGCGCCACAGTCACTGCCTCCTCGCCGGGGAGGGCCAGTGCCTCATCCATGGAGTTGGTGTGCAGGCTCTGTGTGCCGCCCAGCACGGCTGCAAGCGCCTGCAGCGCGACGCGCGCCACGTTGTTCAGCGGCTGCTGCGCCGTCAGGCTCACACCGGCGGTTTGCGTGTGAAAGCGCAACATCCACGAGCGGGGATTCTGCGCGCCAAAGTCGTCGCGCATGGCGTGCGCCCAAATGCGGCGCGCTGCGCGATACTTGGCAATTTCCTCAAAGAAGTCATTGTGCGCATTAAAGAAGAAGGAGATACGCGGCGCAAAGTCGTCAATGTGCAAGCCCCGTTCCAGTGCCCAGCGCACATATTCGAAACCATCCGCCAACGTGAACGCAAGCTCCTGCGCCGCTGTGCTGCCCGCCTCACGAATATGATAGCCCGATACCGAGATGGGATTCCAGAGCGGCATCTGCTGCGCGGCAAACTCAATCGTATCCGTGACGAGCCGCATGGAGGGGTGCGGCGGGAAGATATATTCTTTCTGGGCGATGTATTCCTTGAGAATATCGTTTTGCAGCGTGCCGCCCAGTCTGGCGCGCGCGATGCCCCGCTTCTCGGCGGCGGCAATATACATGGCCCAGATAATGGCCGCCGGGCTGTTGATCGTCATCGACGTTGTCAGCGCATCGAGCGGCAGCGCATCCAACAGGATTTCCATATCGCGCAACGAAGCGCAGGCCACGCCACAAAGGCCAAACTCACCCTCAGCCTCGGGCGCATCGGTGTCATACCCGTAGAGGGTGGGCATGTCGAAGGCCACGGAGAGGCCTGTTTGCCCGTGCGCCAGAAGATAGCGGAAGCGAGCGTTGGTTTCCTCGGCGGCGCCGAAACCCGCAAACATACGCATGGTCCACAGCCGGCTGCGGTAGCCCGTGGGGTGGATGCCACGCGTGTAGGGAAACGCGCCTGGCAAGCCCTGGTCGGTTGCATAGTCCGTTTTCGCCCCGTCGAGCGGCGTGTAGATCCCCTCCACCGGGACTCCCGAGAGTGTGGAGAATTCGGCGTAGCGTTCGGGAACGCGGGCGACAGCGTCGCTGTGCAGACCAGTAGCCCAGGTGTCCTCCTGGGTGCGCATGTCCTCGAGGGCAGCGGGATCATAGAGCTTCATTGCGGACCTCCATGTGCTGATTCAC
>CAYJNV010000220.1:5158-7622 GCA_964370975.1 uncultured Caldilineaceae bacterium
ACTGCCCCGGCGTCTGGCCGAACTGCATACGCACGCGCGTGACCTGGCCAGGGTATGCGGTCACCGTGTCCTTGAAACCGCTCTCCCACGGCGCAGGCAGCGTGACATTGCCGTCCAACTGGATCGGTTGGAGCACCTCGCCCTCTTCGTCCAGGACCAGCCCTTCACGGTTGACAACCTCGAAGACGACCTCGTGGATATGCATGGGATGGGCGTCGCCCGTCGTGTTGTAGAACTCCCACACTTCGGTGGCGCCCGGGGTGGGATTCTCGGTTACGGGCTCCATCCACATCCGTTCCACCGCTTCGCCCGCTACTACTGTGCCCAGCAACGCCTCGACGGGGCCTTCCAGCATGTTGCCGTCCGTATCTTTGCCCATGCCCATTTTCTCGATCAGCGCCAGCGGGCGCGTCACGCTCTCGGGCGGCAGCGGCACGATCGGTGGCAGTTGCAGGTACATGGGCGGCGTGCTCGTGTCGGGCGCCAATACCGGCACGACGTGAAACTCCATGATCTGGCCGGTGGAGGCTGGGTCGGCGGTTTCGAAGTCCACACCCGGCACACCGCCGCCAAAGGGCTCGTCGGGCCCCAGGTTGCCCAATGTGTAGTTGCCCACGGTCACGTTGGTAAAGTCGACGATGACATCGGCGCGCTCGGCCAGACCCATGAGCAGCGCGTTGTCCCGCGCTGTCAGGTTCACCGGTGCGGCCAGGAAGCCGCCCTCGTTCCCGATCTGCCACACCTCCACGCCTGGGATGTTCGCAAAGTCCAGGATCAGGAAGCGCGACTGGCAGCCGTTGAGGAAGCGGAAGCGGTAGCGCCGCTGCTCGACTGTCAGAAACGGCCAGGTGTTGCCGTTGACCATGATACAGTTGCCGAAGAACTCGGGATTCCAGAACGGCGAGAAAGCGGCGTGTTCCATTTCATCCCCATCGGCATCACCATCTCCGATGTACGGGCCGGCGATCCCATCGAAGAATGTCCGACTGTCTGGGTAAAAGAGCGAGCCGTCAGCGTTGAACGCGCGATCCTGGATGGCGATGGGGATCTCGTGGTAATTCTTGTTTGGCGGGAACTTGTCGCCCTCTTTGGGGGCCGGACCAGGCAGCACCGCCGGCACGCCGGTGCGGTTGTCCAGCACGGCCTTATCGCCTGCCGGCCCTTCGCGCACGATGTAGAAGCCGGCGGGTCCGGCGTAGACGTTGAGGCGTGTCATGCCCAGCGTATGGTCGTGATACCAGAGCGTGGACGCGCGGTTGTCATTCGGGTACTGGAAAGTCGCATAGCCCGGGCCCCAGGTCGCTCCATAGCTTGCTGTTGCCTTGCCGGCAAAGAACTCATACCAGGTGCCTTCGGTGGCGTAGCCCACCGGAATATTACCGGCGGCAGGCAGGTACCATGCTTCGGCGTAGCCGTCGCTCTCGTCGCCCACGCCCACCGCGCCGTGCACATGGGTGATGATGGGCACGGGGCCAGTGTATGGTTCGGGAGTCTCGGTGAAGGTTGGGCGCGTGTCGCGCCCTGTCATGCCGCCGGGCGGGTTGGCCCAGTGCAGCGTCGGATCAACGGTCAGCAGATGGGGCAGGTAATTGCCGTCTGCATCCTTTAGATCGTTGATCCACTTGATCCGTACCGGCCGCCCGGCCTGCGCTTCGATGGTAAGTGACGGCGCGTTGTGAAGGAGCAGTGCATTCTTGCTGCCTGCGCCATTGACGGAACCGTACCCCCAAACTGTCGTCGGCGGCAGCCCCACTGGCAAGATCTGCTGGCTGAACTGCTTCATCGAGACTTCGTAGTAGTCGATATTCTTTCCACCCGTGGCCTTGATGGTCCCGGCGCGTGGCATGACAGGGGGGATCAGCAGGGCCGTCCGGTACTTTGGGATGCCCAGCGGGTCAAGCGTGCCCCCGGGGATGACGTCCATCGGAATCGCATATGATGTTTTGACGCCTCCGATGACGGTGGTGAGCCAGAGACCAGCGGTGGCTCCTGCGCCTAATTTGAGGAACGAGCGGCGGGTCAGCATGGGCGTATCTCCTTGGGGTATGAGCTAGATGCATGCGGGCCTGAAAGGTGCGAAGGGTGCATAATGCAGAACACTGGCAGGATTGCCCGTGATTGGACACTCGGCTACTGGCAAATGAAACGTGGCTGTTGCGTAGAGAAATCGTTCTGAGCAGGGGGTGCCAAAGTGTAGCAATGTTCCGTATGAAATTCAAGGGGCAAATGTGCCCAATGCAACCGAATGTGGCATTTATTGCACGCAGGCTGACCGACTTCGCCCGCGCAGCGGCGCAAACGACGAGCGGAGGTCGGCCACCGAGCCATTGCATCGAACCAAAGACGATTTTGGTGAGAGAAGAGGTTGCGCGCGATGGAATGCAGGACGGCGAGTTGTGGGCTGGATGTCCGGTGCGTGTGCGGAGCGCCGACGGTCGCCGGCAGTCAGTGTGATGAGGTCGTA
>CAYJNV010000221.1:0-7617 GCA_964370975.1 uncultured Caldilineaceae bacterium
GGAAGTCGCGCCCACTGCCCACTGCCTACTGCCTACTCCCCACTCCCCACTCCCCACTGCCCGCTGTTTCGCTGTAAGCACTTTCTCCGCCATATCGTCAAACTTCTCCTGACAGACAAACAAGCCCGCGGCATGTAGAGTGGTGGCGCGTCACTGCACAACAGCCGGCTCGCGCCGGCGCCCTGGGCCACCTTATGCAAATCCGCCTGCTCTTCGCCACACCGGACCCCGCCACGCGCGAGCTCTTTGTCTCGCTGCTGGCCTCCGCGCTTGAACTGACACCCCTGGAAGTCACTGTGGCCCACGTGGCCTCGCTCGAGTCCCTCCTGGCTCGTGTCGATGCCCGCGCCGACGACGTGGTCATCCTCGACTGGCCAATTGCCAATGAAAGCACGCCTGCACTTGTGCACTCGCTGACCGTGCGCAATCCCCAGATCCGCACAGTCGCGCTGCTCCCCCTCAGTTACAAGGCCTACCGGCGCGAGGTGTGGCAGGCGGGCGCATGCAGCAGCATTGCCAAGGAGCACATCGAACAAGAGTGGCTATCGAGCATTCTCTGTGTCATGAACCGCGCCATGGAGCGCGAGGCGCGGCTGCTCGCAAGCTTTGCCGAGGGCCTGCCTGCACCGCCACTCGAGCCTACCTTCTGCTGCGGTGCGGTGGAATAGCAGAACGCGACCAACCGCACGCGCGATGATGCGCGTCTGCGTGTAGAAAAGGATGGGAGTATGGGAAAGGTTGCATTACAGATAACCCGCCGCAGTTTCCTCAAAACGGCCCTGGCGGGTGGTGGCGGCCTGGCCATGGCCACGCGCCATGCGCGCCGTGCCGCCGCCGCCACGCTGCGCCAGGCGGGCGTGCCGGATGCGTGGTTCTACCGGGGGAGCATCAAATCCACCTTCAGCGTGTGCGACATGTGCCCCTGGCGCTGCGGCATCATCGCGCAGAGTGTAGGCGATCAAGTCTTCAAGATCGACGGTAACCCGGCCGACCCCAAAAGCCGCGGTAAGCTCTGCGCGCGTGGTCAGGGGGGTGTCTCGTTCATGTATGACCCCGACCGTCTGCGCGCACCCATGATGCGCACCGGCGAACGGGGCGAGGGCAAATTCAAGGAAGTCACCTGGACGGAGGCGCTGGACGCCGCCGCCGAAAAGATCAACGCAATTGCCGCCGAATATGGCCCTGAATCGGTGGCCGTCTTTGGCCACACCGCGGGCGACTACTGGTTTGCCGATTACTGGGCGCAGGCCTTCGGCACCCCCAACGCCGCCAAGCCCTCCGCTTCCCTCTGCACCTCCCCGCGTGAGGAAGCCGCCAAACTCACCTATGGCTTTGCCATCGGCGGCCACGAACCGGTGGACTGGGAAGGGCTCAAGTGCCTGACGCTGATCGGCAGCCACATTGGCGAAGACGCGCGCAACACCTTGATGCAGGACTTTGCCAACGCCACCGCCAACGGCGCCAAGGTGATTGTTGTTGACCCCCGCTTCTCCACCGTTGCCTCCAAGGCCGACTACTGGCTGCCCATCAAGCCCGGCACCGACACGGCGCTGCTGCTGGCGTGGATCCATGTGCTCATCAACGAGAACCTCTACGACGCCGACTACATTGCCGAGTGGGCCGAGGGCTTCGATGAACTCAAGGCGCACGTTGCGGAGTACACCCCCGAATGGGCCGCCGAGATCACCGACCTCCCCGCCGACTTGATTTCCACAACCGCGCGTGTGATGGCCGAGAACGCACCCCAGGCCGCGATCATGCCGGGCCGCCACGTTACGTGGTACGGCAACGACACGCAGCGCATGCGCGCCGAGTACATCATCAACGCGCTGCTGGGCAGCGTGGGGCGCGAAGGCGGCTTCTACTTCGCCAAGGCCCCCTACATTGAAGAATATCCCCACCCGCCCTTTGCCGTGGCGGGCAGTTCGGGCGGCTGCTCGGCCGAGCCCGGCCAGGAGAGCGCCGAGCTCCCCACGGGCCCCAGCGGCAAGGCGCGCGCCGACGGCGCACGCACGACCTTCCTGCGCGGCTCCACCGCCATGCAGGAGCTGATTGAGCCCATGATTTCGGGCGAGCCCTATCCCATCAAGGCCCTGATTGTCTCGGGCGTCAACCTGCTCAGCAGCATACCCAACGTCGAGCGCACCCTCGAGGCGCTCAAGCAGCTTGAGTTTGTGCTCGTCATCGACGTGCTGCCCATGGAGCATGTGGCGTGGGCCGACATTGTGATGCCGGAAGCGACAATTCTCGAACGCTACGAAGAACTCTCCACAATCGCCCACAAGACGCCCTACATCTCGCTGCGCGAACCGGCGGTCGAGCCATTCTACGACACCAAGCCCGCGTGGTGGATGGCGCGCGAGATTGGTTTGCGTACGGGGCTGGAGAAGTTCTTCAAGTGGGAGACTGCCGAAGAGTTCATCAACGCGCGCCTGGCCACGATCGGCTCAAGCATCGAAAAGATGCGCGCAAGCGAAGGCATTATCGTGCAGAAGCCGAAGGCCTACTTTGCGGATTACGGCACGAGTTCGCCCTTCCCCACTCCCACCGGCAAGATTCAGCTCTACTCGCACGAGCTGGCGCTTGCGGGCTTCGACCCGATCCCGACCTATGAACCGGTGGAGGAGCCGCCCGAGGAATACTTCCGCCTGCTCTATGGCCGCCACCCTGTACACACCTTTGCCAAGACGCAGAACACGCCGCTGCTGAGCGAGCTCTACAGCGAGAACGAGGTCTGGATCAACGCCGCAGCCGCCAAGAAGCTCAAGATCAAGGACGGCGCAACGGTCATCCTCGAAAACCAGGACGGCGTGGAAAGCACACCCGTCAAGGCCAAAGTCACCGAGCGTATCCGCCCGGACGCGGTCTACATGGTGCATGGCTTTGGCCACAACGCCGAAGGGCTGACACAGGCCAACGGCAAGGGCGCGAGCGACACGCTGCTGCAAAGCCGCTATGCGCTGGACCCAATCAGCGGTGGCGCAGGCATGCGCGTCAACTTTGTTCGCATCAAGAAGGGGAATGCCAAGTGAACGCGAATCTTCCAGGTGCGGACACACAATACGCCTTTCTGCTCGACCTCTCGCGCTGCATTGGCTGTCAGGGCTGTATGGCCGCCTGCAAGACGGGCAACGAGCTGCCTGCCAAGACGCAATACATCCGCATTGGCGAAATCGTCATGGGCACGTTTCCCGAGGTCAGTGGCTACGTGAGCAACCACCGCTGCTATCACTGCACCGATGCAGCGTGCGTCAATGTTTGCCCCACCGGCGCCCTGTACAAGGAGAACGGGCTCACACGCCTCGACCAGGAGCCCTGCATTGGCTGCGGCGAGTGTGTCGGGGCCTGCCCCTACGAAGTGCCCAAGCTGCGCAACAAGAAGAGCACCAAGTGCGACGGCTGCAAGGCGGTGGTGGACGCAGGTGGCACGCCCTGGTGCGTAAAGACCTGCCCCAGCCAGGCGTTGCTGTACGGAGAGCGCGCCGAGATCCTGGCCGAGGCGCAGGCGCGCGTCAAGGCGATTCAGGGACGCTACCCCAACGCGCAGGTATACGGCGAGACGCAGGCAGGCGGCCTGGGCATGCTGGTTGTGCTGCCCGATGCCCCTGAAGTGTGGGATCTGCCGGACGACCCGGATACCCACGCCGACGCCACGACGCAGGTGCCACCGGCCATGGTGCGCGCGCTGCCCGCCAACTTCGGCTTTCTGAGCGCGCTGTCATTGGGGCTGGGCGCGGTGATTGCCCGCCGCAACAAGCTGGGCGGCGCACCGCACAAAGAGTCCGTTGCAGAGCCACTGATCGAGATTGACGGCGAGTCTCACACTCGCGTGTAGCTATCCAAAGCGTATCCACTTGAGGAGTAGACGAATGAAGAACCGGACAACGTTGTTCAGCCTTTCCCTGCTGTTCGTCTTGCTGTTGGCGGCAGGATGCATGCCGATTCAAGCCCCCGTCGCTGAAGCCCCGGCCGCGCCGCTGGCCGCAGGTCCGCTGGCTGAGGCTGCCGCCCCCGCCGCCGAGGCTGCCCCTGCCGACGCCATTGCCGCGCCTGCTGGCGGTATGGAAGCAATTGATGCCTTTGCCTCCAACATGCCCGAGGGCTACCTGGCCACCGGCAAGATGGACGACGTGCAGTCGGCCATGGACGCAGGCGCGCTGCTGATTGACGTGCGAGAAGCCGGCGAATATGCCGAAGGGCACCTTCCCGGCGCCATCAACATCCCCTTGCGCACAGTAGCGCAGAATCTGGACAAGATTCCGGTCGACCAACCGGTGCTCGTCTACTGCGCCAGCGGTCTGCGCGCGGGCACGGCGCTTTCGGCGCTGCGCACGCTGGGCTATGACAACGTGAAGTCCTTCCCCGGCGGCTGGAAGGCGTGGAGCGGTGAAGGACGCGAAGCCTCGACCGACGCCGTGGACGCCCAGTCTGTTGAGCCCATGGCCGTTGACGCCGACCTGCTCGCTCAGGTAGACGGTTTCCTCTCCTCGATTCCCGAAGGCTACTACAGCGTCGGCACCGTGGAGAAACTCCAGGAAGCAATGGATGCCGGCGCCATGCTGGTGGACGTGCGCGAGACGAGTGAGTTCGACCAGGGCGCGATCACTGGCGCCGTGAATATTCCCATTCGCACCCTCATGCAGAATCTGGACCAGATTCCTACCGACCAGCCGGTCATTGTCTACTGTGCCTCCGGCCACCGCGCCGCGATGGCCAATGGCATCCTGCACATGGCCGGCTTCGACAATGTGCGCGCCTTCCCCCCCGGCTACGGCGCATGGGCCGCTGCGCAGGAGACGGTCGCCGAGGCGCCCGCCGAGGTTCCCGCCGAAGTCGCAGCAGCCGTCAATTCCGACTTTGCAGTGGTGATGCAGACCGCCGACATGCTCGAGGCCATCCCTGAGGGCTACTCCACGGCCGGCGCCATTGAGAAATTCCAGGAGATGATCGAGGCCACCAGCCCGACCATCATCGACGTGCGCGAGGAGAGCGAGTACGCCGAAGGGCACATCCCCGGCGCGGTCAACATCCCCCTGCGCACCATCACACAGAATCTGGACAAGATCCCCAGCGATGCCCCGACCGTCGTCTACTGCGCCTCCGGCCTCCGTGCAGGCATGGCGCTGGCTACGCTCAAGATGCTGGGCTATGACAATGTGAAGTCCTTCTCGGGCGGCTGGAAGGCATGGAGCGGTGCAGGCGCCGAGGTCTCCACCGATGCCGGCGAAGCAGCCATCGTCACACCGCTTGACGTAAATCCCGAGGCGCTGGCTGCTGCTGACGAGTTCCTCGTCAATATCCCCGAAGGCTATCTCAGCATTGCCTCGGTGGAGAAGTTGCAGGAGGCCATGGACAACGGCGCCGTGCTGATTGACGTGCGCGAGCCGGATGAATTCAGCCAGGGGCACATTGCCACGGCCGTCAACATTCCGCTGCGCACACTGGCGGCCAACATCGAGCAGATTCCCACCGATCAACCGGTGATTGTCTACTGCGCGTCAGGCCATCGCGCGGCACTGGCCAACGCCGCGCTGCACTTGATGGGCTTTGACAACGTGCGCGCCTTCCCGGCAGGTTACGGCGCGTGGGAAGCGGCGGGCGGCGCCACCGAATAAGCGGACGCAGAGCGCGGGCCATTCTCCGGCCCCGCGCCACCGCCTTCACGAGCAAGCATGCAGAGGCCCGCGCCGATGGTTTAGGCGCGGGCCTCTGGGTGGGGGACTCTGTTCGGGAGCGTGTTATGCACGATCGCTGATGACGCTGGCATTGCCGTGGCGCATCAGGATGGCGAGACGCAGGATACCTAGCCTGCGACGGCTTCGGGAAGGCCCATCGACTTCAACGAAGCGTTTGAGGCGCCCGATGGTCTCGGGCCACCCCTTCCATGCCACGGCTCTGCACGCTACACGCGGTGCGCCATCGGAAGGACAAAGAGACCCACGTTGACAATGCCGAGCAGAAGGAGCAAGGCCGCGTAGGGGAGCAAGGTGCGCACCCCGCGTGGCGTGCCATACGCCGTGCGCCCAATGCGATAGGCGGTATAGAGCGAACCGACGGTGCCGAGCACGATCAGGCCGTACTGCAGGCCCTGAATTGTCTGCGCACTCAGGAGTGCGGCCGAACCCTCCGGCTGGACAAAACCCAGGAAAGCCACGAAGGTAAACCAGACCGCCTTCCCTTCGGCGAAGAGGTGGAACAGGTTGTGCGCGATGTGGCCCGCGATATCAAGCGGAATCAGCGCATAGCCAAAGCGGGCGAAGTTCTTGCCTAGTGACTCGCCGTTGAGTCGACCGGCCACGAGCGCCGTCAGGCTCAGAAGCGCTACCGGGACCGCCATCGCAATCGCAAAGCTAATCGTAAATGTCACAGCATAATTGGATGTGCCTACCAATACCTCTAGGCGGCTCAGGATGCCCTGCCAGGCCTCGAGCATCGTGATGTTCTGAACAAGCACAATGCCCATGATCACAACGGCCAAAAACGCCTCGGAGAACTTGGGGACTTTGTTGAACCAAAGCTCCTGGGTCGGCGCCCGCATGGTCAGTGTGATCGAACCATTGGGACAACTCTTGATGCAGGCGGCGCACAAGTTGCAGTTGGCGTTGGAGTCCATCTGGCGGGGGAACTCGAATAGCGGACAGGGCGCGGAGGTCGCTGTGCCGTTGAAGCAGGCGGCAGCCGACTTGCAGGTCTTGCAGACCTCTGGCGTGGCGCGCAGAGCCAGCATGCCTGTACGGGCGTAATTGCCGGCCATCCCACCCAGGAAGCAGAGATAGCGGCACCAGGTGCGTCGCTGGAAGAAGGCTCCCGACACGATGACGCCCGTAGTCAGAAGCAATAGCAGCATGCCCGATCCCCAGGGCGATTCGACGATGCCGAAGACGTGATCACTCCACGTAATCAGGATAAAGAGTGCATCGATGATCCAGATGCCATACTTCTTGAGGAACGTCGGCACAGGACGGTGATTGCCGACAAAGCGCTGCACGAAATCACTGAGCGTGGCAAAGGGGCAGATCGCACACCAAAAGCGGCCCATGAAGAGAAAGATGATCGGGATCAGAGGCCACCAGAGCACCCATGTTAGCGCGGTGCCGAGGTTGGCATGGGCCGAGCTTGGACCCAAAATGAGTTGCCAGACGATTACCACAAATACCATTAGGGTGATCCATTGCAGGATTCCCGGAAAAAGACGACTGCGCAACACAGCGGCAACCCAGCGTATTTTTAGGAGATTTCCGCTCAGGATGCCTGTGTGGCCATCGGGTGGGGACTGTATCGGCTGAACGTTCATGGTAGGCTGCTTTCTCGTAGGGGCTGCAGGCGCGCGAGGTGCTTGGGCAGTCGGGGCGGGGTGCGGCGACGCAGGAGAGCGGCAGCCGCTATCGCCATGAGGTTGGCGCCGGCAAAGCCGCCGAGTACCCACTTCTTTGTAGCCAGGGAGAGGGCCGGCGCTTCCTCGTGGGCGCCTGCTTGACCGTGCACCTCATGCTCGCCGGCGGACGCCGAACTCTCCTCGTGGGCCGCTTGCTCTGTGTGGCCCTCTGCCTGGTGCTCAACCACAGGCTGTACGGTGGCGGACGCCGAACTCTCTTCGTGGGCCGCTTGCTCTGTGTG
>CAYJNV010000222.1:0-7607 GCA_964370975.1 uncultured Caldilineaceae bacterium
GCGGGGCCAAGCACAAGCGCCGCCAACCAGCGTTGCGCACGCCGGAATGGCGTGCGCTGGGAAGAACTGTATGTCTGGGGGCCCGATTGAGGGCGCGCGCGACCTGGCTGCTCTTGCATGTGCAGATGGTAGCACGCGCACCCCTCAGGTGCAACAGTCGGAGGCAGCGAGGTGCATGCAAACTCGGCAAAGGCGTGGCTGCACTCATTTTTGCATGCAAATATGGCATGATTGACAACAGAGATTGATAATCGTATACTTGACACGCTTCTTCTGCTGTCAACGCGCCCCGGCTCCTTCGCGCCGCGACGCCTTCACGCCTTGCTCTCGCCACCGCTCGCGGAGTCGCAAGTCATCTCGCAGCATCCTGCAAAGTCGGAGAACGATCATGTATCGGCAGAGAATTCGCGACTACTACGATCGTTTGAGCCGCAGCTACCGCAGTGTGGCCGATTTCGTCCTCACCAATTACTACGAAGTCGCCTTCATGACGGCGGCTCAGCTTGCCTTTGCCGTCGGGGTTGACACCACCACCGTGGTGCGCTTCTCGCAGCGCCTGGGCTACAACGGCTACCCGGAACTGCTGCACGACATTCGCGCGCAAGTCAAGTCCGAAATCTACGCCGCCTACGTGCCGCAACCGCTTGAGCCCGACGACCCCGCGGGCATCTTCCGCACGCATGTTGAGCAGGAGGAAGACAACCTCAAGCGGCTGCTGGCACACAATCCGCCCGACCATGTGGAGAAACTGGCACACATGCTGGACGCGGCGCAGGCCATCATGATCATTGCCGAGGGTTATGCCATTCCGCTGGCCGAGCTGGTGGCGCAGCAGTTGCGCCACTTTGGCGTCACCGCCTACGCCGCCGGCAATGACCCGTCGCGCCTGGCCGGCGCGCTGACGGCCTTGACGCCCGAAACGCTGCTGGTGGGCATTTCGGCCACGGCCTATGGGCGCGATGTGGCGCGCGCCATGCAGTATGCACGCGCGCGCGGCTGCGCCACGCTGGGCGTCAGCGGCGCGCTCTCGTCGCCCGTCAACCGCATGGCCGACCTGATCATTTATGCCCCTGCCGACTCGCCCAGCCCACTGCCCAGCCTGGTGACGCTCATGGCGGCGCTGGGGGTGATTGTGGCGCTGGCCGGGCGCGAGGGCAGCGACGCCGGCGAGCGCCGCGCCGATAGTGTGGCGCAAACCTTCGCTTTCCTCACCCAACCCGAAATCCCCGTTCCCGACGACGAAGAGTAACGAATCACGGCTGTATAGAGAACGCGCGGATTGCCTACTGAGGACAGCGACTTTCGTTGTCGTCAGTGGGCAACCCGCGCGTTCTTTGCAGTTTCGGTGCTGGATTCAGCCCAGGATGTCGTCCACCACATCCTGCGCGTGGTAGGGCGTCTGCCCCTGGCGCGACATGCGCTTGATGCCGTCCAGATGGTTGCCAAGCGTAATGATGGCGGGCTCCTCCACGAATTCGAGTGCCGAGCGGCGCACCTGGCCCAGCCCGGTGCAGGCAAGCAACCCGTTGCAGAGGCAACGGCGCTCTTCAGTGTTGCGCTCGAGGCCGCGCCGGCTCATGTAGGTATCCACCGGTGCGGCCGAACAGCGCTGGAAGAGGGTGCGCATGCCGTTTTCATCGGGTTGGCTCAGCCCCACCTGCTGCAGAAGGCCAATGTCGCAGACGCGGCGGCGCTCGGCAAAGACGTCATCATCCGAGAGACTGCCCTCGTATTGCACCACCTTGAAGGGGAAGCCGGTGGGCGAAAAGAGCGTTGTCTTCACCAAATCGGTTTCGTCGGCGCCGCTGCGCAGCGCCTTGAGGATCGAGGCGCGGAACTCGGGCTTGATGCCCGACTCTTCGGTCAGCGCAAAGACCGAGCCCACCTGCACGCCCGTTGCGCCTGCAGCCCGCGCCTTTTGCAACCCGGCGCGGCTGCCATAGCCACCCGCCAACCAGAAGGGGCGCCCGGCCTCCCGAATCACGGCCAGGTCGGGTTCGTCGCGCTCACCGTAAATCGGCTGGCCCTGGGCATCGCGCCGCGCCGGCCCTTGCGGGCTGGCGTTGTGGCCACCGGCGGTGTGGTGCTCAATAATAAAGCCGTCGGGCGCTTCGGTGGTGCTCGCCGCCAGCGCCATCACAAGGTCGTCGAGTGAAGCAATCGCGAGGAAGGCGGGGCGCTGCAGCGGTGCGTGCGTAAATGCGCCGCCGGCTGTCTTGGCGGGATCAAATGCAAGTACGAACTCCTCGCCCGGCGCGGCGTAAAGCACCGGCAGGCGGCGCACCGCGGGTGCATGGTTGGCCAGCAGCGTACATGCGGCGGGCAGCCCCTCGGGGTTGCCCGCGCCCACAATGATGCCATCCACGCCCGCGAGCATGGCCCCATACATGGCGTGGAGCAAGGGCAACTCGATCTTGTTGAGGAAGTTGATGAAGATTTTGCCGTTGTGCCCCTGCTTTGCCAGCCAGACTTCGGCAAAAGCCGTGGCGATCACAAGCTCGGCAGCGTTGTCGTCGAGCTTGAGCGGGATGGTGTGCGCCTCTCCCGTCGGTGCGGTGAAGGTGTTCTTTCCATCCAGCGAGTGGGGTATTTGCATGGGGGCGGGTTTGAAGTGGGCGTCGGGCGCCTTGCCGCCTTCAATGAAGTAGCGATCGATGATGCGCCGGCCCACGTCGGTGGCGAATTGGGCATCCATGGCGGCAAAGGCGCGCCGGATGTTGCCGCCGGGGTCGCCTAGTTGCAGGAGGCGCACGTAGACAACATCCAGCGCTGTACCCGAGACCGTGCCGGCGGTTGCGCCGGCGTGCTCCATGGCAACTGCCCGCGCCAGCCGCCAGTTGGAAAAGTAGACACCCATGCCGCCCTGGATGAGTTTAATGTTGTTCAGGAATTCCATTCCCTGGCACCTTCTCCTTGAGTCCGCAATCTTCAAGTCCGAGCTTTAAGTATACTTTGGGATGCGCATACGAACCATAAGTCGATCGGTGCAGGGGCTTCACTCACCGTGCAATCGTACGAAGAAATCCGCTGCACACATCGACCTTGAGAGGCTGATCATGCCAACCCGAAGCAATGTTGAAGAGGCGCCAGCCGCCACCTGTTTGCTCCGTGCGGCGCCGCATGCTCACTTTCCGCCCGCATTTACGCAGCACGCATCTCCCTGTGATAAGATCACCGCTTGGGCGCACGCGGGCGTGCCATCCCAGCAACCCTCGCCATCAGTCCGCTGCCTGCACAGCGGCGCACACAGGACGGAATAACAATGACTCGTTACACCTTCCCGCCCGATTTCATCTGGGGCAGCGCCACCTCCTCCTACCAAATTGAGGGCGCCTGGGACGAAGACGGCAAGGGCGAATCCATTTGGGACCGCTTCGCGCACACTCCAGGCAAAATCATTGATGGCACCAACGGCGACTTCGCGTGCGACCACTACCGCCGCTGGCCCGAGGACATTCAACTGATCAAATCGATGGGCTTCAACGCCTACCGCTTCTCCATCGCCTGGCCGCGCGTCTTCCCCAGTGGGCGCGGCACAATCAACCCGCCCGGCGTCGACTTCTACAACCGCCTGGTGGATGCTCTGCTCGAGGCCGGTATTACGCCCTACGCCACGCTCTACCACTGGGATTTGCCGCAGGCGCTGCAGGATGAGGGAGGCTGGGGCAGTCGCGCCACCGCCACAGCCTTTGCCGAGTATGCCGATGTAGTCAGCCGCGCCCTTGGCGATCGTGTCAAGAACTGGATCACGATCAACGAGCCCTGGTGCGTCAGCCTGCTCAGCCACTACATTGGTGCGCATGCGCCCGGCCTGCACGACGGCCCGCTGGCGCTGCGTGCGGCCCACCATTCGCTGCTGGCGCACGGGCTGGCGGTGCCCGTGCTGCGCGCCAACAGCCCGGGCGCCGAAGTGGGAATCACTTTGAATTACACGCACGCACAGCCTGCCACCGTTGCGCCCGCACCCACCGCCGCCGCCGACTACAACGCCGCGCGCCTCTTTGACGGCTTCTTCAGCCGCTGGTTCTTTGACCCCGTGCACGGCCGCGAGTACCCCGCCGACATAGTCACCTACTACACTGAAACAGGCTTTCTGCCCGGCGGCCTGGAGGAGTTCGTGCAGCCGGGTGATATGCAGATTATTGCCGCGCCCACTGACTTCCTGGGCGTCAACTACTACACGCGCGGGGTGGTCAAAGCTGGCGAAGGTGGCAGCGGCTGGCAGGACGCACCCGAAGCGGCCAACCTGCCGCGTACGGCCAACGACTGGGAAATCTACCCCGAAGGGCTCTACAATCTGCTATGCCGCCTGCACTTTGACTACCAAACGCCCAAGATCATCGTCACCGAAAACGGCGTTTCCTTTCCCGATGGTCCAGGGGCGGACGGCAAGGTGCATGACACCAATCGCATCGAGTATCTGCGCAGCCACTTCGCCGCGGTCGCGCGCGCACGTGCTGCCGGTGCGCCGGTAGCGGGTTACTTCGTCTGGTCGCTCATGGATAACTTCGAGTGGGGCGAGGGCTACGCGCAGCGCTTTGGCACCGTGTGGGTGGATTTTGAAACGCAGGCGCGCCTGCCCAAGCAGAGCGCCCACTTTGTGACTGAGGTGATGGAGAGCAACGCGGTGGAAGCGTAACAGCACAAACGTAATTGGTAACTGGTAACTGGTAACTGGGGCGCATGATACTCGAGTATCAGGCGCCCCAGTTACCAATTACCAGTTACGTTCTTTCCCCATTCCCATCGACTTTGGGCAACGGATTCTTGGCATTCTGCGCCTGCCAGCGGCGCCTGCGCTCAAAGTCATCCAGCGTGCCGTCATCCCCCGAGGTGAGCCAGCCGCGCCGCCAGAAGGCCGCAAGCAGCGACAACCCAATCACGAGAAAGATGCCCCACGCAAAGAGGTAGCCGTAGCGCCAGTGCAACTCGGGCATGAATTCGAAGTTCATGCCATACACCCCCGCCACAAAACTGAGCGGGATGAAGATGGTCGAGATAATCGTCAGCAGCTTGACAACCTCGTTCATGCGGTTGTTGGCGAGTGCGAGGTGTGTCTCAATCGTCGAGCCGGCCAGGTCGCGCATGCCGTCCGAGAGGTCAGCCAAACGCACCATGTGGTCATACACGTCGCGAAAGTAGATGCGCATCTCGGTTGGAATCACAGCATAATCATTCATGGCCAGGCGGTTGACGAGCTCACGCTGGGGAATGAGGATACGCCGTAGCCGCAGGGCGCTGCTCTTGGCTGTCAGGATGTCGTTGAGCAGGAGCGCGCGCCCTCGCTGCGAACCGGAGTGAAAGATGACGTCCCCCAACTCCTCCAGATGCGCCTCGAACTCGTCCAGAATGGGGATGAAGTTGTCCACCTGGCGGTCGAGCATTTCGTAGAGGACGAAGGGTGCGCCGCGTGATAGGCCACGGGTTTCGTGCAAGTCCATGTGCCACAGGCGGTCAATCGACGCGCGCGGCTTGTCGTGCATGGTGATGATGTAATTGTTGCCCAGGAAGATGTCCACCTCGTCGGTGTCCAGATCCATGGGTTCATCACCCAGCGAGACGGTGTGGATGACCACGAAGAGATAGCTGCCGTAGTCATCGAGCTTGGGCACGTGGATGTCTTGAATCGCGTCCTCAATGGCGAGCGGATGGAAGCGGAAGGTCCGCTCCAGCACAAGCCGCCACTCCTCCTCCGTGGGCGCGAGCATGTCGATCCACAGGTTGATGAGCTTGTCCTGCACGGCGGTTTGCAGCTTCTCCACGGGCAGCTCGGCCACAATGCCCGTGCTGAGGTGGCGGTAGAGAATGCGGATCAAGGGAGTGCCTCGCGTGTGCGGTGCGGGAACAACATCCTTGACGCAAAGGCGCAGAGGTGCAAAGAAGAGCAAAGAAGAGCATTCTCAAGAACAGCCCCTGCATTCGATTCTGTATCACCCTGCAGTTGCTTTTCTTTGCGGTTCTTGGCCTTCGCGTCAAGGTTGTTGCTACAAGAATCTCAATTCAGTTTCCAAGGATGATTTTTTGGACTGAACCGCCGTAGTCTACCACGTAGAGCGCGCCGTCGGGCCCCTGGCCGAAGCTGGGGATGCCGAAGCCCGCTTCCAGGAAGTCGTGGCTCTGCCAGGCGCCACCCTCGTTGCGCAAGCCAAAGATCTTGCCTGCACTGAAATCGCCATAGATATAGATGCCTCGTAGCGCGGCAATGTCGCCCCAATAGACATAGCCGCCGGTGATCGATTGCCCCACGGCGCGACCATATTCGTGAATGGGCTGCGTCTTGCCTGTGGTGCTGCAACCGCTTGTACCCGGCGGATAGCAGTGCGTGCCTTCCAGAATGCTCCAGCCGAAGTTCTCGCCCCCCACAACAGCGGCCGGCACAAAGTCCACTTCCTCCCAGCTGCCCTGGCCCACGTCGCCGATCCACAGGTCGCCGGTGGTGTCATCAAAGGAGAAGCGCCACGGGTTGCGCAGCCCGTAGGCCCAGATGGCCGACTTCGCGGGGGTCGGGGTGGGGATTGGGGTCGGGATCGGCGTAAGTTGGATAGGAACGGAAATGAGAGGCAGAAAAGTGGTTGCGGATGTAGCCTCGGCGTGGGCGATGCCCGCACCGGCAGTCACATCAAAGGGGTTATCTGGAGGCACGGTGTAGGTGCCCGTAGCGCCCACCTCAATGCGCAGGATTTTACCCAGGGGCGAAGCCAGGTTCTGTGCCGACTTGAGCGGGTCACCGCCGCTGCCCCCATCGCCCACGCCCATGTAGAGCAGGTTGTCGGGGCCAAAGAGAATCGCGCCGCCGTTATGGTTCTGGTAGGGCTGGTTGATGGTGAGGATGCGCTCTTCGTTGGCGGAATCGGCCAGGTTGGGGTTGGTCGTAGAGACACGATAGCGTGCCAGCACGTTGTCGTTGCCCACCGTGGGTGATGGCTCATCGGGCAACACCGGCGGCGCGGGATTGCCCTTGCCCGTGTATGAAACGAAGAAGTAACCGTCGCTGGCGTAGGTGGGCGGGAAGGCAAGCCCGAGCAGCCCGCACTCGTTGCAGCTTGAATTGACCTTGCTCACGATGTCCAGGAAAGGCAGGGTCTGCTTGACGCCATTGTCGATGATGAAGATTTTGCCTGCCTTCTCCACCACGAAGAGGCGGTTGCTGCCGTCACCGGCATGGGTCAGGTAGACGGGTTTGGCGAAACCGGTCGCAATCTCCTGCAGGGCGATGGTGGGCCAGGGAGGGCTTCCCTGGGGTGATTGCGCCAGCGCCCTGTGTGCCGCTGGCAAAGCCGGTGCGGCTGCAAGCAGCAGCAAGAGAAGCAGCAGCGGCCGCCTCGAGAACAGTGCGGTCAGATGTGCGCGAAAGTGCATAAAGGTTCCCTCCGTCAGGGCAATGGTGCGTTCGAGAGCAGTCATTCTCGGGCCGCACATTGCACGCGTCGCGTCTGCGTTGGGCAACCGCGCGCGGCTACCCTGGCATACAACGCCCTTGTGCGCCGGAGCTGTTCCCTGTTTGGCCTAGCGCCGCTGCATAGGAACGTCGAGTACATAGGGGTCGGTGGCATCGGGGGGCGCCTGAAAGTGATCTTCGCGCACGGGCAGATAGCCATCGTGGACGA
>CAYJNV010000223.1:0-7290 GCA_964370975.1 uncultured Caldilineaceae bacterium
GTCGGGGATCGCGAACAGCAGCTCCGGCGCATTGCCGGCTGCGACTGCGGCCGGGGCCTTGGTGTAGATCTCGCCCCAGTTCTGAGGCTCCTGCTTGACGACGATGCCGGGATTGGCAGCGTTGAATTCGTCAAGCAGCGTCTGAATGCGTTCGACGCGATGCGTGGGCTGCTCCATGTGCCAGATGGTCAGTTCCACAGGTGCGGCGGCTTCCGAAGATGCGGGGGCTGCCGGCGCGACAGGCGCCGCACACGCTCCAAAAACCAGGCTAACCAGAACCAAAATCAGCAAGGCAAGGTACGGCTTGTTTTGCGGTCTCATGCGCTTCTCCCTGAACTGTGGTAGCTTGGAACAAATGACTCGTTACGGTAGAGCAGGAAAGTGCGCCCCACGCAAGCCGCCTGCGCGTAGCCGACGCGCATTCCGGCCGCGCGCGACGTCACAAATGGGGGTTGCGTGTGCGGTACTTCTCAATCAGCCCGGCATTGTGCGCCACCGCGCCCGGCATATTCGCCGAGATGAAGACGGGCGCGGCGCCGCCGGCCTGCGCAAGTTGCGCCGCGACTTCGGTGAGAATGGCGTTGAGGATGAACGCGCCGGCTACGGTGGATGCCGGCCCGGTGCGCAGGCCGCCGCCAATCTCCACCAGCGCGTCGCCCGGTACGCCGTGGTTGTCGATCACGATGTCGGCAATGTCGGCCAGTTTGCGGCCGCTTGCACCGGCCGCCACCGTGGCCGCATAGTCGAGCGCGACGATGGCTATCACCACCATGCCCGCTTCTTTCGCGGCAATGGCCATCTCCACAGGCACGGCATTGGCCCCACTGTTTGAGTAGATCATGATGACGTCACCCGGCTGCACCGCATAGCGCGAGAGTACGGTGGCGGCCAGACCACTTGTGCGCTCCATGCGCGTGCTCACAATCGCACTCTCGTGCAACATCAGCGTGGCCGTCAGAATCGGGCAGACGGGCGCAAGGCCACCTGCGCGGTAGTGCCCTTCTTCGGCAAGCATGTGCGAATGGCCCGTGCCGAAGATGTAGAGCATACGGTCAGCGCGCAGCGCCGGTACAATCGCGTCCACGGCGGCCTGCAAGCGCGGCGCCTCGCGCTCCGCAATGGTGTCGAGCAAATGGCGTACGGCGGTCATATAGGCGGCCGCTGCTGTCATTGCAGCCGTGCCAGCGTTCATGGCTTCATCCTCCCAAACCGGTTGAGCGCGTGTGGTCGCGCAATTCGGTGCGCAATTGATAGCGTTCGCTGTGATAGCACGAGCGGACATATTCAACGGGCTCGTCGCGCTCGTTGTAGGTCACGCGCTTCATGGCCAGAATGGGGATGCCGGCGCTCATTTCGAGCACCGCGCGCTCCTCGTCGCTGGGCATGCGCGCCGAAATCACTTCGGAAGCCCACACCAGTCGCACACCGTACACATCTTTGAGCGCCGTGTAGAGCGACTGGCGTGCAAAGTCATTGCTCTCCAGAATATTGGGGCAGAGTTCGTGCAGGATGTGCGCCTGCTCGAGGGCGATCAGTTCGCCATCGGCCATGCGCACGCGGTGCAGATGAATCACCTCGCGCCCCACGTCGATGTCAAGGTGGGCGGCAACGTCGCTGTCTGCGGGGGCCACGGCGGCAAGAATGACACGGCTGGTGGGGCGCACGCCGACGCGCTTCATGTCGTCTGTGAAACTCGTCAGGTCGCGCAATTCCTGGGCAAAGTGGGGGCGCTGCACGAAGGTGCCTTTGCCCACGCGCGTGTTGATAAAGCCATCCTGGGTAAGAAGCTGGATGGCCTGGCGCGCCGTCATGCGGCTGACGCCAAAGCTTTCGGCCAGGTCGCGCTCGGAGGGGAGACGAGCGCCCTCGGCGTAGGCGCCGGACTCAATCTGGCGCTGGATAGCGTCACGGATCTGCAAATAGAGGGGCGTGCTGCTGTCGATTTGGATGTTCATGAAGTGGTATTGAGCGGTATAGACCACACTGATCCCAGTGTACGCGCACACGGGGGATTTGTCAAGCACTTTTGCACAGCGGGAGGGGTGACTCAGTGGCTAGAAACGCGCGTACACAAGCGCCAACAGCACCTCATCTCCGGCCCCTCTCTGCATGGCTATACTTTACGCACAAGTCGCTGCGCGTGCCGGGGCCGCCGCAGGCGCATTAACGTTGACGGGTTGTTTCAGTATTGGCGACTCGGCTCGTCGGGACCGCCGGGGGTTGAAACCCCCGGCTAGCCAACCCAAGTCCACTCAAGTGGACTGACAGTTAGCGACCAGGCTCACGCTGCATATCAAAGGATTCCAAGCCGGGTGGCTTTTGCGATAGCGCGATCGCGCTCCCTGCAAGGCAGTCCACTTGAGTGGACTTGGGTTGGCTAGCCGGGGGTTTCAACCCTCGGCGGCCCCGGCAACGCGCTCACCTCGAGACGCTGCGACTTGTGGGTAAAGTATAGCCATGCGGAGAGGGGAGCAAAACAACTGCGTCACGTCGGAGACGTGACCTACGGGCGCGGCGCTTTTCACCCCTCTCCGCATGGAGAGGCGCCGGGGGGGAGGTGTAGTTTTGCAGCGCGCTGGCTCTTGCGCAGCCCTTTCGCCGCAGTGGAGTCTCGCTTTCGGGGTAAGCCGCGGCTGTCCGCTCGCCTACTCGCTGCGGGCCACAATCGGCATGTAGGTGGGGTTGGCGGCCATCGCCAGCGCGCGCGCGACAGCCGCATCCACGTTGAGCAGCCCTGCGCCGTAGACATTGTTGCCCTGTGTGCTTTCCGCGACAGTTGCGCCGCCTGCACAATCGGCTGTTGCCACTGGTGTGGCGGTATCACGCAGAATCTGTTCTGTCGCTTCCACATCGCCGCGCAAAGGCGGCCACGCCGACCAGAGCAGCGCTACCGCGCCCGCCACATGGGGCGAGGCCATGCTCGTCCCACTAAGGGGGAGATTCACGCCACCGTCACGGCTTACCGAGCGCACACCTACGCCGGGCGCGCTGATGTCGGGCTTGGGCCGCCCGCTGCTGTCGATCGTCACGGGCCCGCGGCTGCTGGTGGAGGCGATCACGCCCGCGGCATCCACTGCCCCGACGGAAAAGACCTCATCATAGATGCCGATGGGGTCGACTACGCTGCTGCATGATGAACCCTTGTTGCCCGCCGAGGCCGCCACAAACTGCCCGGCGGCGCGAGCGTTGGCCACCACTTGTTGCAGAATCAGCGGGTCGTCACAGCCCTCGTAGTCCGGGCAGCCCCACGAGTTGTTGATGATATCGGGCGCCAGTTCGGGCTTGCCCTCGGTGAATTTGTCACCTCCCTGTGGATACGGGGCAAGGAACCACTCGAAGCAGGCTGTATAGGAGGAGGGGCTGCCCACGCCGAAACTCATATTGCGGCAGCCAATCCACTGTGCGCCCGGGGCCATGCCCAGCACCGTGTCGCTGATGAGGGTCGCGTCGCCCACCATGGTGCCCACGGTGTGCGAGCCGTGGCCCTGATCATCGCAAGGGATTTGCGCGTCGGTGGCTGCTGCGCCCGTACACTCGGTACTGCGCGCCGAGTCAACGCCAAAGGCATCGAACCAGTTGTAGGCGTGGGTCACGGTCATGGTTGTGCTCTCCCAGCCGCGGTAGGCGTCACGCAGCGCGGGATGATCCCAGGCTACGCCCGTGTCCTGGCTGCCGAGGACGATCCCTTCACCCGTAATGCCGCGCGCCCACACGGCCGGCGCACCTGTATGTGTGAGTCCCCAGGGCAAGTCGGCCTGGCCGACTGCCTCGGCCGCGTGCACAACCTGCCAGCCGGCGGGCAGCCGCAGCGCCGCGCTCTCCGCATCGTCCTGCAACGCCGCCAGGGCGGGGTCGGCGGCAAGGCGCGCTACCTCTGGCCGGGCGCGCAGCGCATCAGCCAGCGCGGCATCGCCCGTTACGCGCACCATGTTGACAATGTAGAAGGCGCGGTAGGGTACACCCCTTTCTTCCAGCCACGCACGCAGCAGGGCCTGGCTGGCCTCGGCCTGCGCAGTCAGCGCCGCATAGAGTTGCGCGCCACGTGCCTGCGGTGCAGCGTCGGCCACAAGCGCCTGCGCATCGGGTTGATCCTTGAGGATGACCAGGAAATCGACGGGACCGCGTGCAGAGTCCAGCGTTGCGGCCAGGCGCTCGCTCATGGCAGCCTGTTGCGCCGCGGCGGGAAGAATGGGCAGGGGCGCTTGCGCCTGCGCGGGCAGCAGCGTCAGCGCAAACAGCAGTGCACCCAGGGCAGCCACTGCGCGCCACTTCCATACAGTTTTGCGTATTGTCATTGCGTATCGTTCATCCATATCTGCCGTCGCCAACCACTGGCCTAGCGCGTGGGCCAAGTATAACAGATGGCTTGAATGGCTGCCTGTTGTCCAGGACACAGGTGCGTGGGGTATGATGGCGAGCGGTCGGATCAGACAACACCGATAAATGGAGTGATGATTAGTCGACCAATCATCAGTCTTGCCATTCACCTTCCCACTCCCGGAGGCTCTCATGCCCGAACGTATCGGCTTCATTGGACTCGGCATCATGGGGCGCGGCATGGCGCACAATTTGCTCGCGGCCGGCTTCAACCTCACCGTGTGGAACCGCACGGCGGCGCGCATGGAGGATCTGGTAGCCGCCGGCGCGCAGGCAGGCGTCTCGCCCGCCGACGTGGCCGCGCGCAGCGACATCACCTTCATCTGTGTCAGCGACACGCCCGATGTCGAGGCGCTGATCCTGGGTGAGCAGGGCGTTATCCACGGCGCGCAGCCGGGCGCGCTGGTGGTGGATTGCAGCACAATCAGCCCCAAGGCCACGCGCTCCCTTGCACATGCGCTTGAAGAGCGCGGCATCAGCATGCTCGATGCGCCCGTGAGCGGCGGCAGCGAAGGCGCAGCACGCGGCACCCTCAGCATCATGGTGGGCGGCCCGGCAAACCAGTTCGAGCGCGCGCTGCCCGCATTTGAGGCGATGGGCAAGGCGATTACCCACGTGGGCGACCACGGCGCCGGCCAAACGGTCAAGGCAGTCAACCAGGTGCTGGTGGTGGGCAATTGCCTTGCCATGTGCGAGGCGCTGCTCTTTGCGCAGGCGGGCGGTGTTGACCTTGAAAAGACCCATGCCGCCATCAGCCAGGGTGCAGCGGGGAGCTGGATGTTCAGCAACCGCGGCCCGCAGATCATGGCGCGCGACTGGCGACCCGGCTTTACCATCGACCTGCAGCAGAAGGACCTGCGCCTTGTGCTTGAGGCCGCCGACGAACTCGGCGTGCCGCTCATCGGCACGGCGCTGATCAGCAACCTCTACCGCACGCTGCAGGCGCGCGGCCTGGGGGGCGACGGCAACCACGCGCTCATGAAAGCGCTGGAGAATCTCGCCGGCATACAGGTCGGGCCGGCGCTTGAGCAGGCTGAAGCATAGCCGCAGAGAGCGACAATTGGTCTGGCAGGCGCACGTGTCCAAGTGGTATGATCCGAGTCATCCACTTGTGCATTGCACGGCGTCATGATGTACAATCATTAAAGTTGTCTATATAGTTTGGATGTCTAACCATCGCGCCCACGGCCTGGGATCTACCCCGCTTGATCTGGGTGGGGACCCACCGAGCCGGGCGCGATTTGCGTGTATGATGGGTCGGCAGAGCGCTTTGCCCTACAAAGGGCCGAGGCGACAGACCAGAAAAGAATGGATGTTGGCGTCATGTGGAAATGGATTATCGGCTTGCTTGTGGTTGTGGCGCTGGCGGCCGGCGGCTGGTATTACTACCAAAATGTCTACCTGCCGCAACAGCGCGCAGCGGCAACGCCACAGTATGAAACCTTCACCATTGTACGCGGCGCCATTGCTGCCACGGTGAACGGTACGGGCAGCATCCAGCCCGAGCAGGAAGTTGCCCTCTCCTTCCGCAGTGCCGGCCGTGTGGAGGACGTTCTCGTGAGCGAGGGGCAGGCGGTTGAAGAGGGCCAACTTCTGGCCACGCTCGAGACGACCGACCTCGCGCTGGCGCTTGCGCAATCCAAAGTGAACCTGCAGATTGCACAGTCGCAGCTTGCCAAGCTTGAAAAGCCGCCTGAGGAGAACGATATCCTCTCGGCGCAGGCGGCGGTTGAGGTGGCGCAGAGCAGCGTGGCCGGAGCCGAAGCCTCGCTCAACGCAGCACGCAGCGGATACAGCCAGCTCTTTGCAGACAACACCGCGGCACAACTGCAAGTAAACGAAGCCAACCTGCGCCAGGCCGAAGTGAACCTCAAGTCGGCGCAGCAGCAGTACAACCGCGTCAAGGATCAGCCCAACGTGGGCGAGCTGCCCCAGTCAGCCCAGTTGGAGTCGTCCACGCTGGCCTATGAGGTCGCGCTGGCGCAGACCCAGCTCACCGACGAAGGCCCCACCGACTCGCAGGTTGCCAACTCCCTAAACCAGATTGCCCAGGGTGAGGTGCAGTTGCGCCAGGCGCAGGCCAATCTGATTTCGGCGCAGAACAACCTCACCAATTTGCTGGATGGGCCTTCGCAGGAAGACCTGGACATTGCCCGCGCGCAGGTGCAGCAGTCGCAGCTGAGCGTGCTCCAGGCGGAGAACGCGCTGGCTAACGCACAGTTGGTGGCCCCCTTTGGCGGTATCATCAGCACAGTCAATGTGAGCAAGGGTGAGCTTGCCGGCGGCGGCCCGGCCATCGCCCTGGCGGACCTGGGCCAGTTCCACATGAATGTGCTGGTAGACGAGACCGACGTGCGCGCGATTCAGGTGGGTCAGCCGGTGACGCTGCGCGTGGACGCGCTGCCTGATACGCCACTGACGGGCACGGTGACGGAGATTGCGCCGACCTCGCAGGATGTAGGCGGCGTCGTAGCCTATCAATTGACCATTGTGCCAGACGCCACCGATGCGCCGCTGCGTTCGGGAATGAGCGCCACAGCCGTAATTACCACGGCCGATGTGCCCAACGCCATCATCCTGCCCAATCGCTTCATATCACTCAACCGCGATTCGGGCGAGGCCACCGTCTACAAGATGGTTGCCGGCGAACCCGTTCTGCAGTCTGTGGAACTTGGCCTGCGCAACGAGCGCGAGAGCCAGATCACGGCGGGGCTGACGGACGGCGACGAGGTCGCCCTGGTCACCCTCACCGGCGCCGAGCAGTTGCAGCGTGCGTTTGGCAACTAACCCCAGTTGAGAGGGGCGCGACGGCATCAGCGACGCACCTGGTGGCTTAGGCTGCCACCTGTGCATCGCCTGGCTCGGCGCTGCGATTGCGCGTGCTGCGTATGGCTCGAACACTACAAGGAATCC
>CAYJNV010000223.1:7300-7580 GCA_964370975.1 uncultured Caldilineaceae bacterium
CACTTTTTCGCCGCAAACAGAGTCACGGCGTCGACCCACAGTATAAGTTGATCGGCGGGCCGCGCCCGCGGCCGGGGCGCGCCAATCCGTTGGCTGAAGCGCTGGCGCCGCCGCCGGCCGCACCGCTTCCCGCGCAACCTGCGCCCAGGACTGCACCCGCGCCGGCCGCACCGCTTCCCGCGCAACCTGCGCCCAGGACCGCGCAGCCGATGCCGATGCCTGTGCAGCCCGCGGTTGTTAATGAGCCCTTCATTGGCGCCGCCACCGAGGCCGCAGCGCT
>CAYJNV010000224.1:0-7517 GCA_964370975.1 uncultured Caldilineaceae bacterium
GTGGACAGCACGATGGCGCGCTGGCGCGAACGCTTTGGCCATTACGGCCTCGACCCCGCTGCGCTGACCGACCTGGCCAAAGCCGCGGCAATCCTCACGCGCCCCCTCGACCTAGACCATCACCTCTATCACCCAACGTTGCATGCGAGCCAGGCGGGGCCGGTTCCCGAACCGCCGCGCGATGACACCAAGGGCACGGTCAATTACCTTGCGCTCGATGCACACGGCAACATGGCTGCGGCCGTGAGCACAAGCGGCATTGCCTGGAAGTATCCCGGCCGCGTGGGCGACAGCCCCGTGGTGGGTGCGGGCATCTACTGCGACAATCGCTACGGCGCGGCCGCATGCACCGGCATGGGCGAACTGGCGCTGCGCGCTTCAACAGCCCGCAGCCTGATCCTCTACATGAAGATGGGCATGAGCCTGCGCCAGGCTGGACTGGAAACGCTGCGCGATCTGGCGGCGCTCGATGGCGCATTCGGGCACTATATGAACATTGTGGCGCTTACGCCCGCCGGCGAGCACGCCGGCTTCACCACGGTCCCGGGCAAGCGCTACATCTACATGACCGCAGAGATGGACGAGCCCGTGGCCGTCGAGCGGCTTCAGCTCGTCGCAGAAGCCGTAGTCGCAGATTCCGAACAGTCGGCATACGCAGAGGGCTGATGCCCGCCCTGCGCCAGAGAGTGATTGCTGCCCAATGAGTGCACCCACGCCGGTCATCATGCCCCGCCTGGGCGAAACGTTGGTTGAAGGCACGGTGGCGCGCTGGTTCAAGGCGCCCGGTGAGAATGTGACAAAACTCGAGCCACTCCTCGCCATCAGCACTGACAAGATCGACACGGAAGTGCCCGCGCCCGCCACAGGCGTCCTGCTGGAGATTCGCGTGGCGGAGGGCGCCACCGTGGACGCCGGTACGGTGCTGGCGCTGATTGGCACGCCCGGCGACGTGCAAATACAAACGGAGCGCTCGCTCGCACAATCGCCCGCCCCGCCGCTGCAGCACGCGCATTTGGATGCACCGGCCGCGCCTTCTCCCGCTCTGTCGCCACAATCAAGCGAACGACCTGTCGGCAGGCTCTACGTCAGCCCGGTGGTGCGACGGCTCATGCGTGAGCACGCCGTTGACCTTACAGCCATCGAGGGCACGGGGTTGGGCGGGCGCATCACCAAAAAGGATGTTCTCGCGCACCTCGAGCTCTCACGCCTCGAGATGGACACCGGCGAGCCGGCTACGGGCGACGAAATCCTGCATGTGTTGACGCCCATGCGCCGCGCGATTGCACAGCACATGGTGCAGAGCGTGCGCACCAGCCCCCACGTGGCCACTATCTTTGAAGTGGACATGACGGCGGTGGTGCGCCACCGCGAGGCGCACAGGGCCGCCATGGCGGCGCGCAACATCAAGCTGACCTACACGAGCTACTTTGTTGCCGCCGCGGCCGCGGCGCTGCGCAGCCATCCCCTTGTCAACAGCCGCTACAGCGAGGCGGGGATTGTGCACGCGCGCCGCGTGCACGTGGGCGTAGCGGTGGCGCTGGCCGATGGCCTGGTCGTGCCGGTCATTCGCGATGCCGATGCACGCTCGCTGGAGGCACTGGCGGGTGCGCTGCAGGATCTCGCTGCCCGCGCCCGCGACGGTACGCTGACACCAGACGATCTGCAGGGCGGCACCTTTACGATCACAAACCACGGCGTGGGTGGCAGCCTCATCGGCACACCCATCATCAACCAACCCCAGGCGGCCATTCTGGGCGTGGGCGCCATCGTCAAGCGGCCCATTGTGCAGTCGAGCGCGACATCGCTCCTGCCCAGTGCCGACGACGTCATCGCCATTCGCCCCATGTGCTACCTGACGCTTTCGTTTGACCACCGCATTCTCGACGGCGCAACGGCTGATGCGTTTGTGCGCAGTGTGAAGGCGGGGTTGGAGAGGTGGGCAAGCGATTGAGGATCAAGAATGGGCGGGTTGGCAACGAGTGATTGGCGATGTGATTGAGGCGGTCATTTTGCACACACAGCAGGGGTGAAGGCGTATATGCGCCTTCACCCCTGCTCTTGCGGGCGGCGAGGATCAGCTCCCCGCACCGACCCTCGCGCCCGTGCTCAATCTGGCGCGGCTAAAGAGACAGATAGGCGCGGCTACGCGATTTCGCCCGCGGGCGGTACAATAGGGGCAGAAACCACTGCGGCGTGTCCATACGCGCCACCAAATCACATACGTAAGGGGAGCCATGAGCAGCCACGAGTACACATATGACGTCATCGTTATCGGGTCGGGGCCGGGCGGCTACGTGGCCGCAATTCGCGCGGCGCAGTTGGGCCAGAAGGTCGCGATTGTGGAGCGCGAGAACCTGGGTGGAATCTGCCTCAACTGGGGTTGCATTCCCACCAAGGCGCTCATCCACAACGCCGACATTGTGGAGACGCTCAAGGACGCCGCCACCTACGGCATCAGCTTTGACAACCTCAAGGTGGATTTCGGCGCAGCCATCAAGCGCAGCCGCGGTGTGGTCGATCGCCAGAACAAGGGCGTCGCCTTCCTCATGAAGAAGAACAAGATTGACGTGCTCGAAGGGCACGCCGTCTTCACCGACCCGCACACGCTCAAGATTACACCCGCCGAAATCAAGCCCGACGCCGCTGAACGCAGCGTGACCAGCGCCAACTTCATTGTGGCCACGGGCGCACGCGCCCGCAGCCTGCCCGGCGTTGAGCTTGACGGCAAGCAGATCATCCAGTACCGCGACGCCGTGGTGATGACCGACGTGCCCAAGCGGCTGCTCGTGGTCGGCTCGGGTGCGATTGGCATGGAATTCTCCTATGTTTACCACGCCTACGGCGCCGAAGTGACCGTGATCGAGATGCTCGACCAGGTGCTACCCCTCGAGGACACGGACGTGGCCGCCGAGGTGCAGAAGGCCTTCAATAAGGCGGGCATCAAGACGCTCACGAGCACGCGCACCGAGAAGGTTGAGATCAAGGGCGACGTGGTCGAGGTCACTGTGCGCAACCTCAAGGAAGACTCCGTGAAGACGCTGACTGCCGACAAGGTGCTGATGGCAATTGGCGTCGGTCCCAATACAGAGAACGTGGGGCTGGATGCGGCAGGCGTAACGCTGGACAAGCGCGGCTTCATCGAAGTGGATGAGGTCATGCGCACAAACGTGCCGCACATCTACGCGATTGGCGACTGCACGGGCAAGCTGCTGCTGGCGCACGTGGCCAGCGCGATGGCCCTGGTTGCGGCCGAGACGATTGCGGGGGCAGAGACGCTGCCCATCCCGCAGGAGCGCTACATCATGATGCCGCGCTGCACCTACTGCCACCCGCAGGTGGCCAGCATGGGCCTTACCGAGGCGCAGGCGAAGGAGGCCGGCCACGAGCTCAAGGTGGGCAAGTTCCCCTTCATGCCCAATGGCAAGGCGCAGGGGCTGAACGAGAAGATCGGCTTTGTGAAGATCATCACCGACGCCAAGTACGGCGAGATCCTGGGCGCGCACCTGGTGGGTCCTGAAGTGACCGAGTTGCTGCCCGAACTGAGCCTGGCGCAGTTCATGGAGATTACCCCCGCCGAAATTGCGCGCAACGTCCACGCGCACCCCACGCTGAGCGAAGTGCTCATGGAGGCGGCGCATGCGGTGGAGGGGCACTCGGTGCATATGTAGGAGAGCATAATTGACAATTGATCAATGATCATTGGGTGGTGTCCTGCTGGTGGTAATCCCGTCAAACCGCCCAATGATCAATCTTCAGTAATCAATTATCTCTTCACACCGTTCCTCATCCGCCCGTTCTTCGTCCAGATTATAAGAGCAATGGGCGCTATGCTGGGGAGGGCGCTCTGCTGACCGCACAATCACAAACCGCACATGGCGCGACTGCCAACCCAACCGTTACAACGGAACTGGCCGTGCGCTTTGCCGAAACCGATGCCATGGGCATTGTCCACCACGGTGCCTACATCATCTGGCTCGAGGCGGCGCGCGTGGCCTGGATGGACGCGCAGGGCATGCCTTATGCCCAGTTTGCCGCCGAGGGCAACCACTTCGCGGTCATCGGCATCCAAGTGGCCTATCGCCAGTCGTGTCGCTTTGGCGATGTGGTGCAGGTAGAGACGCAACTCACGCAGTTGCGCAGTCGCCAAGTGACTTTCACCTACAAGGTGCGGCGCGCGGGTGACTATGCGCTGCTCGCCACGGCCACATCCGAGCATGTTTGTGTTGATCTTGAGGGGCGCGTCGCTACGATTCCGCAGCACGCCATGGACCGTTTACAGGCGGGGCTCGCACAAAATCAGGGTACACAATGATTCAGGTTGAGCAATATGGCCCGGTGATCGCCATTCGCATGGCGCGTCGCTTCATGGGCAAGCCACTCTACTGGAGCACAGCCTACTGGATGGATGGGCTGCTCATCGATACGGGGCCGGCAGCCACCGCCGCCGAACTCGTGCGCGTTCTCGAGCAGGTTCCCGTCACCCAGATTGCGCTGACGCACGCGCACGAGGATCACATCGGCGGGCTGGGCGCGCTGCGCAAGCGCTATCCCGACATCCCCGTCTTCGCTGCCGAACGCGCGCTGCCCATCCTACAGGACCCAACGCAGCTGCAGATGCAGCTCTATCGCCGCCTGGTGTGGGGCTCGCCCACGCCCGTGGAGCGGATCGTCCCGCTCAATGAAGTGGCCGATGTGGTGCGCACGCCCCGTTTTGCGCTGCGCGCCGTGGAGACGCCCGGCCACAGCCGCGACCACATCAGTTACTTTGAACCGGTGCAGCGTTGGATCTTTTCGGGCGACGCCTTTATCGCCGGACGCGACCGCTCGTGGGCGCGCGAGTATGACCTGTTGGGGGTCATCGGCAGCCTGCATACGTTGGCGGGCCTCGAGATTGAACGCCTCTTCCCCGGCAGCGGCAACGTGCGCCGAAGCCCTACCAACGACATCCTCGACAAGATTGCCTATTTGCTGCAACTTGCGCGCGACGTGGAGCGTTTGGAGGCAGCGGGCATGCGCGCCGAAGCCATCGCCACGCAGTTCTTCGGCAAGGATGACGACAACCTCTCCTTCTGGACGCAGCGGCAGTTTTCGGCGCTTCACCTGGTGGAGGCATGCCGCAGTTACAACGCCATCCTGCGCACTGAGGCCGGGGCGCAGCGCGTATCAACCTCTGTGTACTTTGACGAAGACGATGCGCCCGATGGCCCCGATAGCGACGCCTCCTCGTCCGGTCCGTCGGCCGGATCATCGGCCGGGTCATCCGCCGGATCATCGGCTGATTCTTCAACAGACATCGGCGATGCAATGCGGTAGAGCCGGAAGGAGCAGTTGCATTGCTGAAAGTGCTGATTACGGGTGGCGCCGGCTTCATCGGCAGTCACCTTGCCAATGAACTCTACAAACGGGGCGCGCTTGTGCGCGTCATCGATGACCTGAGCAGCGGTGATCCCGCTGCGCTTGACGCGCGCGTAGCGCTCAGCCGTGGGGACGTGCGCGATGTGCCGCGCCTCTGGTCATTACTCCAGGGCATTGATGTGGTCTATCACCTGGCAGCGCGCGTCAGCGTGCCCGCGTCGGTGCTCTATCCGCGCGAGTACAACGATGTCAACGTGGGCGGCACGGTCGCGCTGCTCGAGGCTTGCCGCGATGTGGGAACCGTCAAGCGCGTTGTCCTGGCCAGCAGCGCCACGGTCTACGGCAACCAGCCCGCACAGCCCGTCAACGAAATGATGGCGCCACTGCCCGCCGTACCCTATGCGGTGAGCAAGCTGGCTGCTGAACAGTATCTCTTTACAATTGGCCGCCAGAGTGGCTTCGAGGCGGTGGCGCTGCGCATCTTCAACGCCTATGGGCCGGGGCAACCGCTGCCACCCACGCACGCGCCGGTGGTGCCACAATTTGCGCGCCAGATTCTGGGCCACGGCTCTGTCCTTGTCAACGGCGACGGCACGCAAACGCGTGATTTCATCTATATTGACGACGTGGTCGATGCGCTGCGCAGCGCCGGCGAGGCAGACACGGTGGATGGCCAGATTATCAACATCGGCAGCGGCGAGGAGATCGCCATCAACGATCTCATCGCCCAGATTGCCGCGATTGCCGGGACCAAGGCCAATGTGCTCTACAACCGCGAGGCATCGGGCGGCATTGCGCGCCTCGTAGCCGACACCAGCAAGGCGCGCGACCTGCTCCATTTCCGCCCGCGCACGCGCCTGCAAACCGGGCTGCGCACGCTGCTGGCAAGCGATCCGGTTTTGGGGCGCTACGTGCGTACGCTTGACGACCAGCCCGCCGAGCCGGCGCCCACCCCCGGAGGTTCGCATTGAAGCGAATGCTGCTCCTGCGCGCAGTACGCGTGGCGCTCATGCTGCTCGTTCTCGCGCTTGGCCTGGCCGCGTGCGGTGGCGCCAGCAGCATGATGCTGGGCGCCTACCTCGAGGACAACGCCGCCAAGCTCGACCAGCCGCTGGACCCCGCCGGCGATCCCCTGCGCTTTGTGGTGGAACCGGGCACGCCCGCCAAGCTCATCGGCAAGCAGTTGTTGGCCGATGGGCTGATTGATGACGACCTCCTGTTTGAGGCGTATGTGCGCGAGAACAACCTGGACAGCAAGTTGGAGGCTGGCACCTTCGTGCTTTCGCCCGCCATGACCATGGTCCAGATTGTAGACGAGCTGCAGAACGCACTGGCGCAGGGGCTGGTCGTCACCATCCCTGAAGGGTGGCGGCTGGAACAGACAACCGACTTTCTGACGGCAGCGAATGTCTTCAGCGACACGGTGGCCGGCGTTTCGCCCAGCGCCGAAGCCTACGAGCAGATTGCGCTCAGTGGCGACCTGGGCGAAATCTACAAGCCCGCCTATGCCTTCCTCAACGATCGCCCGGCCGGCGCCTCGCTCGAGGGCTATCTATTCCCGGATTCCTATGCGCTGGACAAGGAGAACCCGCAGGTGGCCATCCTGCTGGCTTCGCAACTGGACAGCTTTGCGGCCAAAGCGCTGCCCGCCTACGCGGCGGCGTTGCGCGCGGGCACAACCACGCTGAGCCTGCACGAGGTCCTCACGCTGGCCAGCATTGTGGAGCGCGAGGCGGTGATTCCCGAGGAACGCCCGACGATTGCGGCGGTCTATCTCAACCGAATTGCCGGCGGCATCAAGCTCGATGCCGACCCGACTGTGCAGTATGCGATGGGCTTCCAGCCCGGCAGCAACCAGTGGTGGAAGACACCGGTGACGCTGGAGGAATATGCGCAGGTGATCAGCCCCTACAACACCTACCTGAACGTGGGGCTGCCGCCCGGCCCGATTGCCAGCCCCGGGTTGAGCAGCATCGATGCCGTGCTCAACCCGGCACAGAACGACTACCTGTACTTTGTGGCGCTGCCCGACGACAGCGGTGCACATGTCTTTGCGGCGACCTACGAGGAGCATCTGCAGAACGTGGCGCGCTATCAGGGCGGCCAATAGGGAACAACAAAACCCTGACACAGAGGCCACAGAGGGAACAGAGATACACGGA
>CAYJNV010000225.1:0-7483 GCA_964370975.1 uncultured Caldilineaceae bacterium
GCCAACTCGGCGGTTGGAATCTCAAAGAAAGTGGGAATCTGCATTATCGTCCAATGGCTCCTGCCCATTGCTTCGCGTATCTTGGCTTACTTCGTAGCATTTCGTTTCAGCGTCAAGTTGGTGTTAGGCTTACTGCCTCACTGCTGCGCCTCGCAAGTTCACAGCGGAGTCATAGCGGCGGCTTATGAAGGTCGACCAGTTGTTTCGGTAGTGACTCGGCTCGCCGGGGCCGCCGAGGGTTGAAACCCCCGGCTAGCCAACCCAAGTCCACTCAAGTGGACTGCCTTGCAGAGTACGTGGTTGCGCTACCGCAAAAGCCATCCGGACTGAGATCCCTTGCTATGCACAGTGAGGCCGGTCGCTAACGGTCAGTCCACTTGAGTGGACTTGGGTAGGTTAGCCGGGGGTTTTAACCCTCGGCGGCCCACACGAAGAATACCGGCCTATTTCGGAAACATTCATGAGCCGCCGTTCTTACCTGGCGCGGCGCATCAGTGAGTACGGCGGCTCAAGACGCCGCTACGAGAAGTCTACAAACTTGCGAGCCGCACCACTCACTGGAACTGCGGCAGCCATTCACGAAACGAATCAAGAAAGTCGTCCAGAATCGCGCGGCAGCGGTCGATGTCATTCGCCATGGGATCCATGAGCAGCGCCTGCAGCGCAAGCGTGCGGTCGCCGGTGGCGGCTGCCTCGACCACCAGCGCCGCCAACTCTGCCTCACGCCGGCAGATCTCGGTTATCGGCGGCGGCAGTTCGGGCACGGACAGCGGGTGGATACCGGCGCGGTCGACCACGGCAGGGGTCTCCACAATCGCCCAGGCAGGCAGCCCCGGCAGCGCACAGCCTGCGTTGGCCACATTGAGTGCTGGCTGCCAGGCGTGCGCATCGCTCTGCCACGCCTCGATGATCTCCACAATTCCCTCGCTGCGCACGTCGCGCAGGGGCGCGAGCGGCTCCTCACCGGCGGCCAGACGCTCGGCGCGGGCACGCACCGCACTGCGCCGCGCAATGTTGCCCTCCCAACTCTGCAACTTGAGGTCATACTTTTCCCAGGGCTTTGAGATGGGGTCGTGCGACCACGCCAGATACTCTACCATGTGCGTGTCGCCGGCGCTCGGGCAGAGGCCGAAAATTGAGAAGAGTTCGCGCGTCATCGGCTCGAAGTCGCGTCGCATCCGGTGTAGATAGCGCTCGCGAAAGAGCGGGTAGAGATCTTCCCCGCTTTGCCTGTCGGTGATGCGCTGCATCCACGCAAAGTGGTTGATGCCCGCTGACGCGATGGTGAAGCGCGCCTGACCTTCGTCGATCATCCTGTAGATGGCGGGCACGTTGGGCGCATCGGGGTGCACGTGAAAGGCGCAGCCGTTGGGCACGTCAATGCCGTAGTCATCGGCCAACACGGCCGCGACAAGCGCATATCCCCACAGGAATTGGTGGCAGAGCCCCACAGTGCGAATTGAGGTGTAGCGGCTTACGCCCAGCCCCAATCGGCTGAGAGGGTTGGTAAAGTTGAGCAGCCACGCCTGCGGGCAGAGCGCCTCCATGTCGCGCGCAATCGCCAACATTTCGGGCAGGTTGCGGCAGGTGTGGGCAAAGCCGCCCGGGCCGCTGTTCTCGGCATAGGGTTGGCGCACGCCGTGGCGCAGCGGTATCTCCCAGTCCTGCCGCCAAACCACCTCGCGTGGCCCCACCTGAATGCAAACGATGACAAAATCGGCGCCTGGCAACAATTCACGCCGATTCGTGGATGCGCGTAACGTGAAGCCGGCATCCCACTCGGCGTTCATGCGCTCGGCCAGGCGGTGCATTGTCTCGAGCGTCGCGGCGTTGATGTCGCAAAGGCCTAGCGTGGCGCCGCGTAACTGGGGCGAGCGCAGCAGCGTCGCCAGAGCGCCGGTCCCAAATATCGCACTCCCCGCGCCGATTACGACAATGTGCGGAGCCACTAAGCAGGAACCCCGACGCAAAGGCGCAATGACGCAAAGTGAACGCAAAGAACTGCAACTGCAAGACGATGAATCACGATCAAAGGCTCACTCACATTCACACCCGCTTTGCTTGCCTATTCTTGCCTTTGCTTTTCATTGCGTTTCTTTGCGTTTATTTGCGACTCTGCGTCTTTGCGTCGGGGTTGGCCCTTGTTAGCGGCCGCCGAAGCCGCTCAGTGCGACGCCTTCCACAAAGTAGCGCTGCGCCGCAAAGAAGAGGATAACCAGCGGCGCGAGCATAAAGGTGCCCGTCGCAAAGACCGTCTCCCAACTGGTCGCGTAGTATTGGTCATTCATGGCGCGAATGCCCACGGCCAGCGTCCATGTGGAGGGCCTAAGGTAGATCAGCGCCTCGAGGAACTCGTTGTAGTACTGGATGAAGGTGAGGATCACGACTGTGATCACGACCGGCTGGCTGAGAGGGATGAAGATCTGCCAGAGGATGCGCAGCGTGCTCGCGCCGTCAATGCGCGCGGCATCCTCCAACTCCACCGGAATCCCCATGAAGAACTGACGCATGAGGAAGACGTAGAGGCCATTCACGGCGAACCACGCGGGCACAATCAGCGGCAGGAAGGTGCCAATCCAGCGGAAGGGCCAGCGATACCAGTAGGAAAACATGAGGAAGCGCGGCACTATCAGCACGACTGCGGGTAGCATCATCGTCATGAGCAGAAGCGCAAAGAAGAAGTTGCGCCCCGGCCAGCGCAGGCGCGCAAAACTGAAAGCCACCAGCGAAGACGAGATGACCGTGCCCACGACAGTTGCCACGCAGATGATCATCGTATTCCAGAAGTAGAGCCATAGCGGGGCTTTGGCAAATGCATCCGGATAGTTGCCCCAGCGGGGTGTTGCGGGAATCCACTTGATTGGCGTGACAAATATCTCGGTGGGCGCCTTTAACGACGACGAGATCATCCACAGCACGGGCACGAGCGCCATGACGGCGAGCAGCAGCAGGATGGCGTGCGCCGAAATGCGCGTGAAGTAATCGCGCCCCTGCCGCCGCCGCCTCTCTGTGTGCGCCTGCGCGTCGAGGTCTGCGCTCGTCATCGGCTTGAGGATCGTCTGCATACAATGGGCTCCTGGCCTGTTGCGTGTACTTCAGGATCACGGGTCGATCCTACTCGTTTTCGTAGTAGACCCAGCGTCCCGAGAGCCTGAACTGAACGAAGGTGAACGCAATAATGATCAGGAAGAAGAGCCACGAAAGCGTTGCTGCGTAACCAAGCTTGCTGTACTCAAAGCCCTGACGGTAGATGTAGAGCACCATGAACAGGGTGGCGTCGGCAGGCCCACCCTTTGTCATCACCAGTGCCGGCGCAAAGACCTGGAAGTTGCCGATGAGCCCCACCACCAGGTTGAAGAAGATGACGGGCGTCATGATCGGGAAGGTAATGCTCCAGAAGCGCCGCCACGCTGTGGCACCGTCAAGCTCCGCCGATTCGAGCAATGAAACGGGCACGCTCTGCAGCCCGGCCAGGAAGATGACCATCTGCGTGCCCATGACCCAGATGCGCATGAAGATAAACGCGGGCTTGGCCAGAACTGGCTCGAAGAGCCACGCCTGCGCCGGAATGCCGAACCAGCCAAGGGCCGCGTTGACAATGCCAAAGTCGGGGTGGTAGGCGCGCTGCCATATGAACGCGCTGACAACCACAGGCACCACCACGGGCAGGTACAGCGCCGTCCGGTAGAAGTTGCGCCCGCGTATGTTCTGGTTCAGCAGCACGGCGCAGAAGAAGGCCAGCGCCAATTGCAGCGGCACGCTCACGAAGGCAAAGTAGGCGGTGTTCCAGAGCGACTGCAGCACCTTCGGGTCGCTGATCAGCGCCTCGAGATTCTTCATTCCCACCCAGCGCGCCTTGCCCAGCAGGTTCCACTCCTGGAAGATCAGGATGAAGGACCAGATCATGGGGATGAGGACGAAGGCCACGAAGCCGATGATGAAGGGCGACGCGAAGAGATAACCCTCAAGGGCCTCGCGGCGTATGAAGGTTGAGTGACGGCGTCGGCCGGTGCGGGTGGTTTGAGCGACCGCCATTGGCGTACCTCGCGGGAGAGTCGGGGCGATACAGACGCGAAGGGGCAACAGTGAAGCGATGTGTGAAGATTGAAGACTGATGATAGCGCCGCATGCGGCGCTTGTCATCAGTCTTCAATCTTCAGTTACCTGTGCTCATCACACATGTGATCGACGTGCGATCGGCTAGCCTGTTAGCTCTGGGTCGCCCAGTAGTCATCAAACAGCTTCTGCACGCCCACGTCCACATTCGGCAGCACGTCGGCGGCTGTCGCCGAACCCGCAATCATCAAGTCCCAGCCAACGGGCTTGATGACCTCGTTCCAGTACTGCGTGCGCGGCAAACCGCTCACAATGTCGATCTCGCCCGTCTGGAAGGCCGTGAGGAAGGCGTCCGTGTTGGTAAGGCCGTACTGCTCCTTGACGAGCGGGGCCCAGTAACTCTGGATCAGCGCCTCGTTGTTGGGGATGCGGCCGGTGATGGACGAGAAGATCTTCTGGCCCTCCTCGCCCGACATGAACTTGACTGACTCCCACGCCGCATCAAGCGGTGCGGTGTTGAAGACCACAAGCCCTTCGGCCCAGCCACGGTGCGGGCGTTTCTCGTCCTGCTGCTTGGGCATGAGCACTACGTCAAAGTCGATGGCGGTGCCCTCGTCACGCATCTTCTGCGTCACCATCTGCGGGAACCACCACGGCCCCTCATACTTCATGGCCGACTGACCCGCATTGATACCACCGGCGCCCGAGTCCAGGTCGGCGGGCTTCGGGCTGATGGCCATGCTGTGGTAGAAGTCGCCGGCGATCTGCTGGACGATGTCCACAATGGCGGGCTGATTGAACTGCGACGCCTTCGGGTCGATTAGCGTATCGAACTCCTGCTGACCCGTGCCGCGAATCCAGTGGATGTCGCGGAACCAGTTGCCGTTGGACTGAAAACCCCACTGCTTCTTGTCACCCTCAGTCTTGGTCAGCTTCGTTGCGATGTCCACAAACTCGTCATAGGTCCAGTCATCCGTGGGGTAATCCATGCCCGCTTCGTCAAAGAGCTTCTTGGCATAGAACATGAGCATCGTGGCAACCTGCATGGGGACGAGGTAGGTGTCGCCGCCACGCTCGGTGTAGTCGCGGATGGCCTGGTTGTCAGCCCACGCGTAGTTGAAATCATCGCGCGCGCGCAGTTCGTTCAGCCCATAGATGGCGCCATTGTCGGCAAAGATCTGGAAGCCCCAGCCCTGCATGGAGGCCATGTCGGGGTTACTGCCGCCGGCAAATTGCGCCTGGAGTGCGGCGTAGTAGTTCTCGTCATTGGGCAGAAAGACAGCCTCCATGGCGACGTTCGGGTTCTGCTTCATGTAGGCATCGGCCAGCGCCTGATAGGCGGGCTGGTCAATTTGCCCGAATGCCATCACAGAGAGCTTGACGGCTTCGGCGGCTGGCGCGGCGCTGCCTGCAGCACCCGCATCGCCGGGGGCGGCAGGGGCGGCACTCGGTGCGGCGCACGCAGCCAGCGCCAGCGCCGCAGCGCCGGTGCCGGCGAACTTTAGAAAGGTGCGGCGTGAATAGAGGCCCTGGTTAGGATTGCTGATTTCGTTCATGGTCTCCTCCTGCTGCTGGTGAAGTGTCGACGAATCAAGCCCGGGTCTGCTGAGTGTAGCAAGTACGCAACCCACGCCATTGCGGGCCGCAGGGATGAATTACCGTTGGGCTGAGCATTTGACGTTCCGCACCTAAAGTTGCCGGCGCATGACGTCGCGAATTTCGCGCATGCCAATGGGGATAATCCCCTCGGCTGCCAGAAAGTCGCGCAGCCGCTGCGACTGGAAGTACGCGTGCTCGAAGGTGCGCCAGTGGAATTGATCGGGCGAAACAGCCTCAATCTCCGCCCCCGGCGCATTGGGATGGATGGCAAAGTAGGTGATTCCGCTGGGCAGGTCGCGCAGCACCTTTTCATACTCGGCCACGTCACCGCCCGGCGAATGTAGCGGGTCGTAGCCGGGCGTTATGCGAAAGGTGTCGACAAGCGGCATGCCGCGCGCCTCGACTGCCCGCGTCACCTCCCGCCACGCTTCGTCACCGCCGCTGAAAACCATGCCGCGTGTGTAATCATCCTGCCTGCGCGTAAGCAGCACGGGTACTCTGTAGTCAAAGCCAAGCTGGATATAAGGCTCGAGGAGTTGCGGGGTGAAGGCAACGCCCATGTGGGTGTCGATGTGGGTAAAGTCCAGCCCGTTGCGGTGCGCCCAAGCAACCTGTGCGCGCATCTCCGCTGCAGCCGCATCAACATGCAGGTTCCTGAGTGTGGCCTCGGGTCGCGCCCAGAACCAGCCGTCGCAGTCAACCAGACCGCTGGCAGGGTCGCGTGTGCTCAGCGGTTGCCAGCGAGAGCCGCGCAGGTCACTGTTGAGGGTGACGTGAATGCCCAAATCCAGCGCCGGGTCGGCTACGGCCGCGCGCACAACTTCCTCGGACCAGGGGCAGGGAATCATGATTGAACCGCTGCGGCTGATGCCGGCGTTTTGCAGTTCAAGATAGGCCTGGTTGGCGCCATGCAGCATGCCCACGTCGTCGGCGTGGAAGACGACGAGGCGTGCGTCGGGCGCGTAGCCGAGTTGTTGGAGGAGGGGATTGTCGCTCAATGTGCAGGCTTCCTTGCCGGCCCACGGGCGCCGGTTCAGGTGAGTTCGAGAAGAGGCAGGCCAACCAGTGCGGCAAAGGCACGCAATTCAGCGCGGCAGTCACCATAGGTGAGGCAGAGGTGATGCTCCAAACCGTTGTGCATCATGGTCTCAATAACGGCGCGTGCCGGGCTGTCGAAATGAATGACGCCGCTCGTGCCGCCAAAGGAGCGAGGCGCACGCACCATGGTGCCGCCCCCCACAACCAGGCTGTAGCCCTCAACGCCTCCATCGAGCGCTGTACGGTGCAGGCGTGCCAGCGTAACGCGTCCGGGCTTGAGCGCAAACTCAAATAGTAGTGGCAACTTGCGATTGCTGTGCACCGTGGCGCGAATGGCGCCCTGGTCGGTGTCTGCCATGCTGGCCGGGGCAAGCCCGCAATGCCAGAGAACCCCCGAGTCGCACTCTGCATCAATCGACACGAGGTCGGCGATGAAGGGCGGCTTACCCGTAAGCGCCTTGAGCAGCGCCAGCGTGACGGTGCCATTGACATCGGCCTCGCAACTGGCAGGGCAGCCTTCCTCGCTGAGAACGCTCATGGCGCCACAGGCAGCGCAGCCCAGTTCGGTAAAGAACTCGGGCCAGCAGCGCACGGCCATGCCGCTGAGTGTGCGTGCGTCTACCGCCGCGCGCAGTGCTGCGTATACACCGGCCGTGCCGCGCGTGGCGTCGGCGTCCATTTCGTTCAGGTTGGCAGCCAGCGCCGCCGCGCGCTCCAGAAAAGGGCGACGGGCGGCGTCATCGGCGGCAGCGGCGGCACGCAGCATGTCGTCGAGAGGAAGCTTCTCCAC
>CAYJNV010000226.1:0-5408 GCA_964370975.1 uncultured Caldilineaceae bacterium
CTACATGTTTGCGATGAGCGCCTCGCCAAACGCGCTGCACTTGACCTCTGTCGCGCCCTCCATCAGTCGGGCGAAGTCGTAGGTCACTACCTTGTGGCTCACAGCCTTTTCCATTGCGTGCAGGATCAGGTCGGCGGCTTCGCCCCAGCCCATGTGGCGCAGCATCATCTCGCCGCTGAGGATGACCGACGAGGGGTTCACCTTGTCCTGGCCGGCGTACTTGGGGGCCGTGCCGTGGGTCGCCTCAAAGATGGCGCGCCCTGTTTCGTAGTTGATATTGGCGCCGGGCGCAATGCCAATGCCGCCCACCTGCGCCGCCAGCGCGTCGCTGATGTAGTCGCCATTGAGGTTGAGTGTGGCGATGATGTCGTACTCGGCCGGGCGGGTGAGAATTTGCTGCAGGAAGGCGTCGGCAATCACATCCTTGATGATGATGCCGTTGGGCAGCTTGTGCCACGGGCCGCCGTCGAGTGGCGTCGCACCAAATTCCTCGGCCGCCACCTTGTAGCCCCACTGCATGAACGCGCCTTCGGTGAACTTCATGATGTTGCCCTTGTGCACCAGGGTCACGCTCTTGCGGTTGTTGTCAATCGCATACTGGATGGCGGCGCGCACCAGGCGGGCCGTGCCTTCTTCGCTCACCGGCTTGATGCCAATGCCGCTGCTGCGCGGGAAGCGGATCTTGTTCACTCCCATCTCGTCCTGGAGGAAGTCAATGACCTTCTTGGCGTCGTCGGTGTAGGCTTCCCACTCGATGCCTGCATAGATGTCCTCCGTATTCTCGCGGAAGATCACCATGTCGATGGCTTCCGGGTGCTTCACGGGGCTGGGCACGCCGGTGAAGTACTGCACGGGGCGCACGCACGCATACAAGTCAAGCTTCTGGCGCAGTGCGACGTTGATACTGCGAATGCCGCCACCGATGGGCGTGGTGAGCGGTCCCTTGATGGCGACGATGTACTCGTCGATGGCGGTGAGCGTCTCCTCGGGCAGCCAAATCGGCTCGCCGTAGACCTCATTGGCCTTCTCGCCCGCGTAGACTTCCATCCACGCAATCTTGCGACGGCCGCCGTAGGCCTTCTCAACGGCGGCGTCGAGCACGGGCCGGCTCGCCGCCCAAATGTCAACGCCGGTGCCATCACCCTCGATGAAGCCGACGATGGGGTTGTCGGGCACCTGCAGCTTGCCATCCTGCAGGCTGATCTTTGCGCCCGCGGGCACGCTGATTTTGGAATACGCCATAAGATTGCTCCTTCAGTCTATGCTTGTGGGGTAGGTTTGAATCGTAGAAGTGCGGGCCGCAATCTGCGTCCGCAGCGTGGGAGTGGGTCAATTGGCTCGCGCTAGTCTACCAAAGCGCGTGCGTTCGGGCCATTTGCGCGTGCGCTGGCGCACATTAATCGCGCGCTGCTGGTACACAGAAAGCAAAAACGGAGCGCAGACAACAACGGACTCGCCGTCGTCATCTGTGCTCCATCTGAATCTTCAGTGTGCGGCTGAACGGGCCGCGCAGGCTACTTTATGAGAACTGCCTCATCGGGGTCACGCTTGGCAAGGAGCACGACCGCGCCCATGAGCGCCAGCCCAGATAGCCCCAAAGGTGCAAGCGGCGGCGGCGTGCCGGCGTCGCCCTCAGGTCGCCCACCATCGTCCGTGTCGCCAGGCGCTTCGTCGCTATCCTGCGCCGCAAATGACGTATTCACGTTCGCCCCAACTGCGGTAAGAGCCGCCGGCCGCGCCGCCTCATCATCGCTACCGCCTCCGTTATGCTGCAGCACACCCATCACGCCGGCGAAAGCAAGCAGCACCATCACACCCGCCAGCGCAATGCGTGTGCCGCCCTTCGCAACAAGCCCCCACAACGCAGCCAGAAGTCCGACAATTGTGCTGAACAAGCCCACAAGTTGCAGACCCTCGAAGTGCTTGTAGAGAATCAGTTCTGCAAGCAGGACTGCAAAACCGCCTGCCAGCAGGACCAAGAGTATCGTTGTCAAGTGCTTGCGCGTAAACGACTGCAAACCAGCCATGACCATGGTCCTTTCCTGATAGCCAATGCGGGCATATTCAATGTGTGTGGCGCGACAAGACGATGCGCCACCGAACGCGTATATCAGCGGCGATCCTGCGCCGCACACATGAGTATGGCAGGAAGATTCTGTGAGGCCTGGGTGAATGACATGATCCGCGCTGTATGCGCAGGCGCGGGTTAGCCCACGGCCGCCTGAACGATTTCGCGCCACTTCGCATCACCATAACTGAAGAAGTGGCCACTTTCGTTGCGGCTCCACGGGCCAACCAGCCAGTAAATGCCTGCCGCCACAGACGCGGGTGTGCGCAATTTGCCCTGATCGTAGGCCTTGTGCCAGAGCGAAAGGTCGATGCCCAGGTCCTCGGCGTCCACGCTGCGGATGTCGGCCTGCATGTCTGTGTCGACCATACCTGGGTCAAAGCTGTTGACAGTGAGCGGTGTGCCCGTCACTTCAAGTGCTAGCGTGCGGGTGAGCATGTCGAGCCCCGCCTTAGAGGCGCAGTAGGCGCTTGCCCCGGCGATTGGCTTCTGTGCGGCGCTGCTGCTTACGTTCACGATGCGGCCATAGCTCTGTTCGAGCATGAAGGGGAGGACGTAACGAACCAGGTTGAAGGGGCCCACAAGATTGGTGAGAATGGTATAGGCCCACTCGTCGGGGTCAACATCGAAGATCGGCTCCAGCGGCCAGATGACGGCGGCATTGTTGACGAGGATGTCAACGCGCCCATACTCATCGAGTGCGCCCTGAACCACCGCCTCCAGCTGTTCGACGTCGGTGACGTCGGCAGGAATGGCAAGCGCACGCAGGTCGTCCGCGCGTATCGACGTGGCCACGGCTTCAATCTCGTCAGCACCGCGTGCGGTCAACACGACAGCAGCACCGGCCTGCGCCAACAGCCGCGCGGTGGCTGCGCCTATGCCGCGCCCCGCGCCTGAAACGATTGCCACCTGCCCCTGAAGTTTCTTTGCACCCATAGGCGTAGTGTACCCGCGGCGCAATGCAGAACCGAATCAGCGCGCTGCAAAACGAGGCATCGGCAGGAGGTGCGCGTCGGCGTATCGTTTGCAGCGTGTCTGCGTCTTGATTGATAACAGCCACACTTTCCAGGAGGACACAATGACCACGCATCGCAGCGTCCTGCTCACCCTGGCCCTCTTCGCGCTTCTCCTTGCCACGGCCTTCGTGCGCAATGCCGTTGCTGCGCCCCGGATTGCGTATGCGCCTGAATTTGCCGCGGGCCAGCCGCGCTACTTCGTGACGGTTGCATCTCAAAACAGCCCGCAGTTGGGCATGCAGCCAAGCGCCGCCGTCAATCGCCAGTTTGCGCGACAGGCGGCTACGTTGCGCGTGCAGCGGGGGCTCGCGTCAACCGACCCCGTTTCGTCTGCGACCATTTTCCCCACACACTCAGCCAACCGCTCGATTTCACTCGAACAGGCGCTTGCCCAGGCGCCGCGCGTGGCTGCGTCGCGCGGCCTCCCCACCGCCACTGTGCTCGCCCTGGTGGCGCAATATACCGAGCACTTCGCATTCGGTGGCGACGCGCAGGTGAATTTGCGCATGCTCAACGTGGCCCTCGACGAACTTGAGTAGCGCCGGCGCGTGCAATTCCGGTGGTTGTCGCGCGGCGCAGCGCGTGCTAGACTCCCGGTAACTTGCCGCCGCCCGGAAGAGACGCGCCGTGTTCCCGCCCCGCGCACCTGCGCCCGAAACAGATGAAGAACTGTTGCGCCAAATCCGCCAGGGCAGCCAGAGTGCCTTTCTGGCGCTCTACGCGCGCTATGGCGCGGCGGTCTACGGCCTGACGCTGCGCGTGCTCGGTCTGCAGCCACTTGCCGAGGAGGTGACGCAGGATGTCTTCCTCAAAGTGTGGCAGCAGCCCGAGAAGTGGGATCCGGCGCTGGGACGCTTCGCCGGCTGGTTGATGACGACGGCGCGCAATGCCGCAATTGATCGCCTGCGTCGCGAGCAGCGTCATCGTCGGTCCGAACCCACAGCATCCGAACTCGAAGCGGGCGAGTTGCAGGGTGCGCCTTCGCCTATGGATGCGCCGTTGTGGGCCACCGGTCACGACATGCGCGCACTCATTGCCGCGCTTGGGCACGAGCAGCAGCAGTTGATTGACCTCGCCTACTACAAGGGACACACGCACACTGAATTGGCGACCTTGCTCAACATGCCGCTGGGCACCGTGAAGACGCGCTTGCGCGCGGCCATCATGCAGTTGCGCGCCCTGTGGGAAGAGGCAGAGCAGGAACGGTGACTGAAATGCGCTTGTGCAATCCGGCACGATGCGCGCATGCGTTATACAGATGAGGGATACGTGCGCTGCTGATCCTCGACGCATCGCGGCAATTGCCTCAATGGAGTGAACGTGAGCGAAGGACCCGGCTGGAACGACAGCCTGCAGGATGACGAAGCAACAAATCGCACAGCACGCGACGCCGCGCTGCGGGCCCTGATTCCCGCGCACGCGTTGGGCGCGACTGACAGCGACGAGGCCGCCGCAATTGAGGAACTGATCGGGCGCGACCCGGCGGCGGCGGCGGAATTCGCTGCCTACCGTCCGCTGCGCAACGCGCTGCTGTACGGCGCGCAGCCTGTATTGCCGCCACCTGCACTCGAGGCGCGCCTGCGCGCCGCAACCCAGCCGCCGCTCGCGCCTGTCGCCTTCGCGCAAACGCAGCGCGCGCCGGCTGCTGCATCCGCAGCCCGGCGGCCCGTGGCGCCACAGGGGTGGCGGCGTTGGTTTGCACCTGCCACGCGTCCTGCGTGGGCGTTGGCAGGCGCGGCGCTGGCGCTGCTGGTCGTCACAAATTTGTGGTGGGGTCTGCAGGCGCGCCAATTGCGCGTATCGCAAATCGAAGCAGAGCGTATGCAGGCTTCGGCCGCGGCGGCGCGCGCAGCGGCCGAAGCCGAAATTGCTGAGTACGACAGTATGATCGCTGCATTGGCCATGGGCCAGGCCGAGACAGCGATGCTGCCTGCCGGCGGCGCCGCGCCCAGCGCCGATACACACGCCATGGTCATTTGGAAGCCAGGCGAAAGCTCGGGCATGGTCATGGCTGAGGGCTTCCCGCCCCTCAAGCCGGGGGAGGTCTATCAGGTCTGGCTGTTGCACGGCGAAGACAGGATGAGCGGGGGCATGTTCTACGTGGACGACAAGGGTTCGGGCATGGTCATGTTTGAAAGCCCCATGCCGCTTGATTCTCTGGACGGTGTGGGCATCACCATGGAGCCCGCCGGTGGCAGCGCCGCGCCGACAAGTGACCCGGTGGTGCGGGGGACGATATAGAAAAGGTAATTGGTAATTGGTAAATGGTAAATGGAAATTGGCGAGGGGCGGCGGCAGAAGCCCCGGCGCCCCAATTTAATTAA
>CAYJNV010000226.1:5418-7477 GCA_964370975.1 uncultured Caldilineaceae bacterium
ATTTGTAATACTTTAATTTTTTACGGGCCCCCCCGACTAACCCGGCCACTCCTCGCCAATTACCATTTACCACTTACCAATGATTGTTGTTAGTCGCGCCGCAGCTTGCGATACGTAATGCGATGGGGGCGGTCGGCGCTGGGACCGAGGCGGCGCAGCTTGTCCTCCTCGTATTCCGAGAAGTTGCCGGGATACCAGAATGCCTCGCTCTCGCCCTCGAAGGCGAGGATGTGTGTGGCGATGCGGTCAAGGAACCAACGGTCATGTGTGATGACCAGCACGCATCCTGCAAAGCCTTCCAGCGCATCCTCAAGCGCCCGCAGCGTGTTCACATCCAGGTCGTTGCTCGGTTCGTCCAGCAGAATCACATTGGCGCCCGATTTGAGCATCTTGGCCAGGTGCACGCGGTTGCGTTCGCCGCCCGAGAGGGAGCCGACGCGCTTCTGTTGGTCCGGGCCGATGAAGTTGAAGCGCCCGACAAATTGGCGCGAATTCATGGTGCGGTCGCCCAGCACAAGCTGTTCGTTGCCCTCGGAAATCTCCTCCCACACCGTCTTGCTACCGTCGAGCGTATCGCGCGATTGGTCAACATAGGCCAGTTTTACGGTGCTGCCAACGGTCACCACGCCGCTGTCGGGCTGCTCCTGCCCTACAATCATGCGGAAGAGGGTGGTCTTGCCCGCGCCGTTGGGGCCAATAATGCCCACAATCGCGCCGGCGGGCACGTCGATGTTGAGATTCTCATAGAGCAGGTTGTCACCATAGGCCTTGGAGACTGCCGCGGCGCGGATCACCACATCGCCCAGGCGGGGGCCGGGCGGAATGTAGATTTCGCGGTCCTCGTTGGCGCGCTCCTTGTTTGCCTGCAGCAGGTCGTTATAGGCGTTGATGCGCGCCTTGCGCTTGGTTTCGCGCGCACGCGGCGTCATGTGCAGCCAATCGAGCTCGCGCTGCAGAGTCTTCTGGCGCGTCTGCTCCTGCTTCTCCTCAAGCGCCAGCCGCTGGTGCTTTTGCTCCAGCCACGACGAGTAGTTGCCCTTCCAGGGGATGCCGTAGCCACGGTCAAGTTCAAGAATCCACCCAGCCACATTGTCGAGGAAGTAACGATCGTGGGTAACGGCAATCACCGTGCCCGCATATTGCTGGAGATGCTTCTCGAGCCAGCCCACCGACTCGGCATCGAGGTGGTTGGTCGGCTCGTCGAGCAGCAGAATATCGGGCTCCTTGAGCAGCAAGCGGCAGAGCGCCACGCGCCGCCGCTCGCCGCCGGAGAGGACGGCGACTTGCGTATCGCCCGGCGGACAGCGCAGCGCGTCCATCGCCAGTTCAAGACGGCTGTCGAGGTCCCACGCGTTCAGTGAATCGAGGATATCCTGCACCTCGGCCTGGCGGGCAAGCAGCACATCCATCTCGTCGGCGGTCATATCTTCGCCAAACCGCATGTTGATTTCGTCAAACTCGCGCAGCGCGTCGACTACCTCGTGCACGCCTTCCTCGACGACCTCACGCACAGTCTTGGCGTTGTCGAGCTGCGGCTCCTGCTCGAGATAGCCCACTGTATAGCCGGGCGACAACATCGTTTCACCGTTGTGCTCTGTTTCGACGCCGGCCATGATGCGCAGCAGTGTGCTCTTGCCCGAGCCGTTGAGGCCGATGACGCCGATCTTGGCCCCGTGGAAGTAGGAGAGACTGATGTCGCGCAGGACCTGCTTGTTGGGCGGGTAGTTCTTGCCCACGCCCACCATGGAATAGATGACTTTTGTGCTCATGTGCTGCCGCACCTCCGGAAAAGGCATACCCGCTGGGCTGCCACGTTCTTGTGTAGATGATTGATGCTTTGATCGACGCTCAATCCTACACGCAATGGGGGACAAACAACCAAACGCTGCGCGCCTGCGCACTCTCTGTTCCGCCGGACAAGGCAAGGATCGCAATGGGCCGCCCGAGACTCCGGGCGGCCCATTATATGCGAAGTCGAGAGTACGCGCGCTGCGAATTAAACCGAGGCCGAGGTGAAAGCCGCATTCTCAACGCAAGGGCGCAAGGGACGGGAGGACGC
>CAYJNV010000227.1:0-3618 GCA_964370975.1 uncultured Caldilineaceae bacterium
GAGCAGGTTCGCACCCGCTGCGGCAAAGTCGCGCAGATAGGGATTGGCGTCCGCCACCATGAGATGAACATCGAGCGGCAGCGTTGTGGCGGCGCGTACGGCGCGCACGACAGGCAGGCCAAACGAGATGTTGGGTACGAATACGCCATCCATGACGTCGAGGTGAATCGCGTCGGCGCCGCCCGCTTCGGCGGTTTGCACCGCATCGGCCAGGTGGCCAAAGTCGGCTGTGAGAATGGAGGGACTGATATTGACTCGCTGCAAATTCATCGTCGGAACTCCGCAACCATGCTGATGCGCGCAAGGCGCACCAAGCGATTTTAGCGCATGGGCGCATCCGTTGCGAATTGCAGAAAACTGTGCGGCGCAGGCGACCTGGGCATGGGAAGATGCAAAGCGACGCTGGCCTTTGCGGAGCAGCGGGCGCCATGCTCAGTGTGTCTTGCTGTCAGTGGCGGCTGAGGAATTCGGCCATGAGATCGGCAACAACGCGAGGCTGGCGGAAGATCAGCGCGTGAGTCTGGTGGGGAACCACGTGCAGTTCGGCGTTTGGCAGCGTGTCAGCCATGCGCTCGGCCAGGGCCACTGGGAAGAATTCGTCGCGTGCACCATGAATCAGGCAGACGGGCAGCGTAAATGCACGCAACGCCTCAAGCGGGAGGTCAATCGCCGTGTCGGGACGCAGCGCGCGGAAGCCAGGCAGCAGAGTGCGCGCGTAGTACTCTTCGCCCTGGTAGGGATCATGCAAGCGCGCCGTAGCTTCCATCCACTTTCTCCCTGCCTGGAAGTTCTCAGGCGTCAGCGCCTGGGTGGCGCCGGTGACCGTTGGATTGGTGCTGTGGGTGGTGCTCACAAGCGTCAGCGTGGCCGGCTGCACCAGCTTGTGATGAACGAGCAATTGCGCAATCATGCCGCCGCTGCTGCAGCCGGCGAGGTGGCCCTCTACAGCAGACTCTGTGCGCATGAGGGCTGCCAGTTGGCGCGCAATTGCCCAGTGGTGAAAGCCTTGCGGATGGCCCAACGAGGCGCCGTGGCCGGGCAGGTCGGGCAGCAGGATTCTGTGCGCGCGGTTAAGCACGGGCAGCAGCGCGCCCCACGCTGAACGCCCGCTGCTCATGAAGTTGTGCAGCAGTGTGAGCGTGGCGTCCGCCGCGCCATCGGCTCTCGGCTCCTGCGCCTCGAGCACTTCATAGGCGATGACGCCCGTATCGGTGGCAAAAGTGCGTTCCATAGCTGCCATTCTCCTACAACGATGGCGTGGTAAAACGCGCATATTCAACGCAAGGGCGCAAGGTGCGCGAGGACGCAAGGAAAAGCAATAACAGGACACGCCTCAGGGATTCTGCCGTAAACATCTGGCAGAGCGAACAAATGCGTGATGTTGTTCCTGTTTTGCTTTACCTTGCGTCCTCGCGCACCTTGCGCCCTTGCGTTGAAAAAGCGAAATCCATAACCACTTTCGTTTAGTCCGCCACGAGCGGCGGCGCGCCGCCGGGGTTGCAGACGGCGCACGGGCAGCTCTGGCGCAGCGCCGAGAAGGGGTAGATGCCCGTGTTGTGGCCGTCGCTCCAGTCCAGCCGAATTGCGTATGCGCCGACGAACTCGGCGCCAACCACCTCATCGCTGGGCAACGGCCCACTGGCAAGGCGGAAGGAGCCGCGCGCCTCCTCCATCAGGCGCGCCACGCGCTCCTCGCGGCAGGTCGCGCAGGGGCACTGACTGCGCAGCCACGCCAGGGCGTAGGCGCTGGCGTGGCCGTCGGCCCACTGGATGCGCAGCAGCTTCTTTGAACGCTCGATCTTCACATCAAGGGGACGGGTTTCAAGGTGCGGCATGGCGCGATGATTCACTCTCTACAGTGTGGGAGACTGCGGCAGCGCGGGTGGCTCGTCGGCGGGCGGGAAGACCACCAGCGGGTCGTCCAGTGGCGACACGCCACCCTGCGGCGCTGCTGCCCTGCGCTTGCCACCGATCAGCCCTTCCATCAACTCGAGCGGCAGCGGGAAGACAATTGTGCTGTTGTGCTCGGCGCCAATCTCGGTGAGGGTAGCCAGGTAGCGCAATTGCAGCGCGCCCGGCGCCGCCGACATCACCATGGCGGCACGCGAGAGCCCCTCAGACGCCTGCAATTCGCCCTCGGCGTGGATGATCTTGGCGCGCTTCTCGCGCTCGGCTTCGGCCTGTCGCGCCATCGCACGCTTCATGCCTTCGGGCAGTTCCAGGTCCTTCACCTCCACAATGCTCACCTTCACACCCCACGGCTCGGTCTGCTCGTCTATGATCTTCTGCAGCGTCTGGTTGATGTCGTCGCGCTGCGCCAGAATTTCGTCGAGTTCGCTCTGCCCCAGCACCGAACGCAGCGTCGTCTGCGCAATTTGCAGGGTGGCCACTTGATAGTTGGCAATGTTGATGACGGCGGCGACGGGGTCAATCACACGGAAATAGCAGACGGCATTGACGCGGATCGTCACGTTGTCGCGCGTAATCGTCTCCTGTGAAGGCACATCGATGGTGATTGTGCGCAGATCGACACGCAACAGGCGGTCGATGATCGGAATGATAAAGAAGAGCCCCGGTCCCTTCGCGCCCTGTACGCGCCCCAGGCGAAAGATGACACCGCGTTCATACTCGGGAACGATCTTGATGGACGATCGCACAAACCAGAAGATGATCATTATGATCACAGTGGCTACAAAGAGAGTCCACAGCGCTGAATCCGTCATGCGTATACTCCTTCGTCACGTGCAGGTGCCGCCCGAATGATGATGAGACTTGGCGACGCTCCCATTATGCACCCAAAACGCCCACCTGTCAGAAGGGAGGGTTCCAAGCGATTAACCTTCCTGTACATAGAGCGCATAGCGCTGACGCGCCGTGGCGCCCGACCGCGCGAGCCACTGCGCCGCCGCGCTCTCCTCGGCAACGGGGCCGATGGCGAGGCTGTGCCAGCCCTGCGCAGCGGCTAGCGCGTGTGCATCGGCCAAGAGGTGCTGCGCAAGGCCGCGCCCGCGCACCTGTGGGTGGAACCCGCCAAGCAGCACGCGCCCGGTCTTGGCGGCCGTTGGCTGGCGCACGGCCAGCGTCGCCCGCGCCCAAAGGGGCCGCCCGCCGCGCAAGCGACGCCATGACCCTCCCACATCGCCCTGCGCCAGGTAGAAGCCCACGGGCGCGCCTTCAAGCAGTGCCAGGCGACCGTGCAACGGTGCGACGGCCCACAAGCGCAGTGCAAATGCCACTTCTGCGGCGCTGGGAGGCGCAAGCAACTCGTCCCCTCGCGCCGCAGCCTGGGCCAGCGGCAACAGGTCATCTGCGAGGCGCGCAGCGTCGAACGGAACGACTTCAAATGCGCCTGGCCATACGGATTTGGGAAGTGAAGCATCCGCAACAAGATGCCAGAGGCGGCTGTAGCGGAGCGGCTCCATCGCCCCCGCCATCAACTCAGGCATGTACGGAGCATTGTAGGGTGTGTGCAGGGGTGGCGCGAGATGAAAGTGATCGAGCAGCAGACCGGCGCTCAGCGAGGGGGTCAACTCGCAGGGTGCAACGATCCGCCGCGCGCCCCGCGCCTGAGCATGTGACCATGCCGCTTGCAGCAGGTAGTCCAACGTCTCCTCGTCA
>CAYJNV010000227.1:3628-6483 GCA_964370975.1 uncultured Caldilineaceae bacterium
GCACGAGCGCGTGGGCGACAATTGAATCACCCATGTCCGCGGGCATCATCATGTCGCCCAGGCCGGTGCTTTGCGTGCGGCGAGGAACGGCTTCAATGGTCAGCGGCACGGGCTGCAGCGAGCGCAGGTGGGGGTCGCGGCGGCGCACCAACGCGTCAAACAGCACGCGGTATGCGGGCGGGTTCCAGCGCCGGTCACGTGCGCTCACGCGCCACCACGATTGCAGAAAGGCTCGCCTGTCCCAGTAGTTCTCGGCCACGCGGCCGCCAAAATTGAAGTACATGACAAGGCATCCTGGCAGAAAGATGGGTCTCTGCGGCGCAATTGCGCGTATCAAGCGGTCACGGGTGCGGCGCAAACGTGCCCCAGCGCAGCGCCGAATCGCCTGGCCGCTTTCCGCAACCGTGCACCCGCTGTGTGCTGCGCCGACGAAGACGCGCCCGGTTGGGGACAAGTGAGGGGACAAGTCCTCCGCACAGAGGATATGTTGCGCGCCACATGGGGACAAGTTTAACGGAATGTTATCGGCGGTGATGCAACAGAAACCTCAACCTTAAAAGTTGCTGCATGCGCTATGCGCAATCAGGCCGTAAATAGTGGTCATCCGGGTCGCATCATCCTGCATATTGCGTAGAACGCAAGTTCAAGACCCGCAACTGGGCGATAAATCGGCTTGTACGCAGTGCCGCGTAGGGTGGCCAGTGGTTGCCTACAGGCACCCATTCTGCTAGAATCTGGCATAGTCGAGTGAGACGCGTTGCAGCCCGAACAGAGTCCGCCCATCGAACGCTCCCGTCCGGCAGCATCGCCGCCGGCGCTGAAATGCACCTCGCGACTCCCCTCAATTGTGGCCTGGCACAGTGCACGGGCCATGCACGGTTGGTCAGTATACGATAGCTTGCACGCGGGCGCATCACCGCACGATACCACGCGCCTGTGGCAGGGAAGCTTGTGCCTACACCCATCGAGCGCGCAGCCGCCGGCAACTGCCGGTGGAGTCTTTTGTCTCTTGCGCATGGCAGTCGGAGATAGCAGGATGAATCGCAAATCCTACTCGGCCCGGAGCGTGTATGGGAGCGCCCGGGCTTCTGCATCGCACGAAGTGCGGCTGCGGGCACGGCCCCTGTGGGAGGAAGGCGCAGGTAACGAGCAGGCGCCGCTGCCTGAACGCTCGGCGCCTGAATGCACCGCGCACACCACCGACTTTGCCGCTCTGCGCGCCGACAGCCCGCACGCCGAGCAAAGCAATGGGGCGGCCCCTGCACAGCCTTCTGTGCAAACAGGTGCCCAAGGTCTGGTGCAGCAGCCAGGCCTCTTTGGCGATCAAGTGCTGCAATTCGAGACAACGCCCGCAGCACCGCGTGCGGCCGAAATCTTTGACGCGCGCGCCGCCTGGCAGAAGCTGCTGGGTGATATGCAGCTCCAGTTGGAGCCGAACGCCTATCACACCTGGCTGCACGACACGTGGGTGGAAGGCTATGAGGATGGTGAGTTCTTCATAGGCACGCCCAACACGTACGCGCGCGACTGGCTTGAGAACCGTCTGCGCCCACTCGTGCGCAAGACACTTAAGAGCATTGTAGGGCGCAATGTCGATGTCAAGTTTCTTGTGCGGGCGCGCGAAGTAAAGGACGCAATGGGCGCACAACCTCTCTATGGCACCCCCGCTGCCGGCGCTGGCATGCCGGCGGCATCGGCTGCAGAGGCCGGCGCCGTGCCCAAGGAAGGCACCCAGCGCACCCCGCAGAGCATGGCCAAGCGTTTTGCCGGAGTGCAGACGCAGCTCAACCCAGCGCACACCTTTGACGCGTATGTTGTGGGCAACAGCAATCGTTTTGCCTATGCCGCGGCCCAGGCCGTGGCAGAAAAACCCGGCTTCAAGTTCAACCCCCTCTTTGTCTATGGGGGTGTGGGGCTGGGCAAAACGCATCTGCTCCACGCCATTGGCAACGACCTTGTGCGCAATGGCCACAACGTGCTCTACTGCACATCAGAGCAATTCACCAACGACCTCATCAGCGCAATTCGCAGCCAAACGACCGAGCAATTCCGCAACAAGTATCGCGAACTGGATGTACTACTCATCGATGACATCCAGTTCATCGCCGGCAAGGAAAGCACCCAGGAGGAGATATTCCACACCTTCAATCATTTGCAGGCCTCAGGCAGACAAGTTGTCATGAGCAGCGACCGGCCACCCAAGGCGCTGCAGCAGCTTGAGGAGCGGCTGCGCAGCAGATTCGAGGGGGGCATCCAGGTGGATGTCTCGGCGCCCGACTTTGAGACGCGCGTCGCGATTCTGCAGACCAAGGCGGCGCGCATGGGCATCCAGGTGAGCATGGAAGTGCTCAAGCTGATTGCCGAGCGAGTCGACAGCAACATTCGCGAACTGGAGGGAGCCCTCAACCACCTCTTCCTGCAGGCGCAGCTCTCGCGCAGTGTGCTGGACATTGCCATGGCCACCGATTCGCTTGACAACGTGGCGCCGCAGCGCAAACCCTGCTCGCCGCCCAAGGTGGTGGCGCTGGTAGCGCAGCACTATGGCCTGGAAATGGATGAACTCACCGGCGCGCGCCGCACCAAGCCCATAGCCGATGCGCGCCATGTTGCCACCTATTTGCTGCGCGAGGACCTGGCCATGTCGCTGCCGCAAATCGGCGCCCTCATGGGGGGACGCGACCACACGACCATTGCCCACGGCATAGACAAGATCACTGCCGAACTGCGCCAAAATGAGCGCCTGCGCCACGATGTGGCCGTGCTGCGCGAGAGAGTCTACACGCCCTTCATTGGCTGATTTGCCGGTCATTCAGTTTTCCAGCGGGGGGGGGTGAACAGATAGCCGCCCGCCCGGG
>CAYJNV010000227.1:6493-7477 GCA_964370975.1 uncultured Caldilineaceae bacterium
CGTACCCAGCACTTTACGCATTCCTTTTGCCATAACGAAACAACTACAGTAAACTTATGTTGAACGCAATCTGCATGTGGAACTTGAAGGCAAGAAACAGGGCGCAATGGCGACTCCGTCAACATCGTTAGGCAGCACAGAACGTGAAGCGGGTCGCGATGGGCGTCAGAAGGCGTTGGAAACGACGCTGGCTGGGCTGAACAAGCGCTTTGGCGACGGGATCGTCATGCGCCTGGGTGATGCCTCGAAACTCAACGTCGAGGTCATTCCCACAGGCAGCCTGAGTCTGGACATTGCGCTGGGCGTGGGTGGTATTCCCAAGGGCCGCATCATCGAAGTCTACGGCCCCGAGTCCTCCGGCAAGACCACCCTCTGCCTGCACGTCATCGCCGAAGCCCAACGGCGCGGCGGCATCTGCGGCTTTGTCGACGTCGAACATGCACTCGACCCTGCCTACGCCGCACGCATTGGCGTCGACGTCAACAACCTCTACATCTCCCAGCCCGATACGGGCGAACAAGCGCTCGAAATTGCCGAAGCGCTCGTGCGTTCGGGCGCCATGGATGTGGTGGTGGTTGACTCGGTGGCCGCTCTCGTGCCCCGCGCCGAAATCGAAGGCGAGATGGGCGACAGCCACGTCGGTCTCCAGGCGCGCCTCATGAGCCAGGCCTTGCGCAAACTCACAGGCGTCATCAAGTCCTCCGGCACCTGCATGATCTTCACCAACCAGTTGCGCCAGAAGATCGGCGTCATGTTTGGCAATCCCGAAACCACCTCCGGCGGCATGGCGCTCAAATTCTATGCCTCCGTGCGGCTCGACATTCGGCGTATTGAGGGGATCAAGCAGGGCACCGACGTGGTCGGCAATCGCACACGCGTCACCGTCAAGAAGAACAAGGTGGCGGCTCCCTTCCGCATCGCCGAATTCGACATCATGTACAACGAAGGCATCTCCACCGCCGGTGACCTCATCGACCTCGGCGT
>CAYJNV010000228.1:0-5878 GCA_964370975.1 uncultured Caldilineaceae bacterium
CTCCCGGCCTTCACTTTTTGCGCACCACAACGAAGGCCGGGAGGCCTTCCGCTACAGACCTGCGCGGTATTTTCAGGGTAGAATAGACGGAAACAGCGGGAATGACATGACCAACTCCTGGAGGTTATGTCTCGACTTGCACGAAGCGCTCATCTTCTCTTCTTTGCGCCAGTTCGTGTTTCCCGCTTTTCCCGATTTGTCTGTCCTTTCTGCGTACAAGTCGTTGTGAGGTGAAATGATGCTTGATGAAAGCCGTTTGCCGCTGGAGCGTGCGCGCACGTGGGCGCGCCTGCTGCCCCGCCTCGAGGCCGACTGGGCGAGCGCCATGCCTGCTGCAGACTGGGCCACATTCCGCGCGCGGTTGGAAGCCCACTTCCCAGAACTCTTCGATCTGCTCGTACGCCTCTACGGTGGGCGCTACGACTTCTACTTCCATCTCGAGCAGATTCTTGGCATGGCGGCGTCCATGTGGCGCGACCGTCCGGCTGAACTCAAGGCACTCGACGCCACGCGCGAGGCCGACGCCACCTGGTTCCAGTCGCAACGGATGCTGGGCGGCGTGCTCTACGTGGACCTCTTTGCGGGTGACCTCAAGGCGTTGCGCGCACAAATCCCAGCGTTCCAGGCGCTTGGCCTCACCTATCTGCACCTGATGCCGCTCTTCAAGGCGCCTGATGGAGACAGCGATGGCGGCTATGCGGTAAGCGACTACCGCAGCGTCAACCCCGCGCTGGGCAGCATGGACGATCTGCGCGCCCTGGCCGACGAACTGCGCGCCGCAGGCATCAGCCTTGTGCTTGACTTCGTCTTTAACCACACCTCGGACGAGCACCGCTGGGCGCGCGCCGCGCAGGCGGGCGACCCCGACTATGCCGACTACTACTTTCTCTTTGACGACCGCACCGTACCCGACGCGTACGAGCGGTCGCTGCGCGAGATCTTCCCCGACAAGCACCCCGGCAGTTTTACCTGGCGCGCCGATATCAACAAGTGGGTGTGGACGACCTTCAACGTTTTTCAGTGGGACCTGAACTACCAGAACCCCGCAGTCTTCCGCGATATGGCGGCGGAGATGCTCTTCCTGGCCAATGCAGGGGCCGAGGTGCTGCGGCTGGACGCGCTTGCCTTCGTCTGGAAGCAGATGGGCACGGTGAGTGAAAGCCTGCCGGAGGCACATCTGTTGGTGCAGGCTTTCAACGCCGTGGTGCGGATTGCCGCGCCGTCGCTACTTTTCAAGTCCGAGGCGATTGTGCACCCCGACGAGGTGGCGCGCTACATCAGCCCCAGGGAGTGCCAGCTTTCCTACAACCCGCTGCTCATGGCGCTGCTCTGGAATTCTCTGGCCACGCGTGAGGTGCGGCTGCTGCGTCGCTCCATGAGCCACCGCTTCGCGATTGACCCGGCGTGCGCGTGGGTAAACTACGTGCGCTGCCATGACGACATCGGCTGGACCTTTGATGACACCGACGCCGCACAGTTGGGCATTAACGGCTATGACCACCGTCGCTTCCTCAACGAGTTCTACACGGGGCGCTTCCCCGGCAGCTTTGCGCGCGGCTTGCCCTTCCAAGAGAACCCGCGCACGGGCGATGCGCGCATTTCGGGCTCGCTGGCCTCGCTTGCCGGCCTCGAGCGCGCCCTGCAATTGGACGACGCCGGTGAAATCGAGCTGGCCATCCGCCGCATTGTGCTGTTGCACGCAGTCATTCTCAGCATCGGCGGCATCCCGCTGCTCTATTTGGGCGACGAAGTGGGGTGGCTGAATGACTACAGCTTCCGCAACGACCCGGTGAAGGCGGGCGACAGCCGCTGGGTGCATCGCCCGCGCATCGACGCAACCAGGCTGGCGCGCCGCGCCAACTCCGCCACGGTAGAGGGGCGCGTCTATGCCCGCCTCCAGCATTTGATCCAGATGCGCACACAGACGGCGGCTTTTGCGGGCAACGCCATGCAGGTGCTGCCGCTGGGCAACGACCACGTCTTCGGCTATGTGCGCACGCACGCGGCCGGTGCGGATGGGGGCGGGCGGGTCTTGGTTTTAGTGAACTTCAGTGAGGGGTCGCAGGCGGTGCAGGCCAACGAACTGCGCCTCTATGGCCTCGGCTACCGCTTTACGGATTTGGTGAGCGGGAATGAGTTGGTGCTGGGTGATGCAGATGTGGTGATGGAGCCCTATCAGGTGATGTGGCTGGAGGGGGAGGGCTGAGGACGAAATGGGCATGACCGTCTAGGCATAATTCGGCAGCGATACTCAGCGCGTGGGCAAAGCGACGTTCAGGTCGTCTCAATTGCGCACGTAGCATAGAAGGGATTGACAGATGCATTCTTCTAGACAGCTGTTGATCGGCGAAATCTACTCTCGGCACGTGCTACGACAGAAATTCGATATTACCGACGCAAACCTAAACAATGGTGTCTTCATCCCAAAAGGTCACGACTCCGTCTGGTTATTCATCACCGAAGAGAAGTCCGCAGATGCCACACAATACCGTGACAAGCTCGACGTTGACACTCTCAACTGGGATGGCCAGACTTCGGGTAGGACTGACAAATACGTCATTGAGCATCACGAGCGCGGACTAGAGTTACTCGTGTTTTATCGAAAGTCCAAGCATGAATTTGAGGACTACTCGTTTCGGTATGAGGGCGCTTTTCGATACACAAGCCACTCAGGGGGCGATCCGACCCACTTTGTGCTAGAGCGAGTTAAGGCCGAGTAATCGCATTGCGCAGTACGGCTCGAATTCCAGTAGGCAGGGACCAGTTTGGGGTGGGTTTCACACGCAACGCCCGGGCCCCATGCGCCAAAACGCTACACACAGCAGCGGGGCCTTCCGTCGACACGGAAGTCCCCTTTTTATATGTGTGCGCCGACGCTTGACAGCATGCTCATTCGGCTGTGTGTTAGTGTCCACTAAATAAAAGGTTGCTAAAAGACAAATTCGGCGTTATATTGCGGTGAACTGTGCCCTTCGCAGGCATCTCACATTTTGGAAAATCGCGAGGAACCATGATTCACGAATACTTGCGCAAATTGATGAGCCGTCGCGAACTCCTGCACTGGGGTGTAGGCACAGGCGCGAGCCTCACCGCGCTTAGTCTCGTCCCCGATGCAACCAATCAGACTCAGGGCAACGCCTCTGCGGAGCACACCGCTCATGCAGGTGCTATCCAGCAAGAGCCGCCGGCGCAGGCCATGGATCACGCACACGGGGGATCGATGCTCGTGGGCAGCGTTGACCACGCCCGCAATGGCTTTGACCCAATGCGCATGCTTGTGGACTGGGACTATGGCGTTGTGAGCACACTGCCAACAGGGCAACGGTTACGTGAGTACGAGATATTTGCGGGCGACAAGGAGATCGAGATCGCGCCGGGCATCTTCTTCCCCGCCTGGACCTACAACGCCCGTGTGCCGGGCCCCAGCCTGCGCGCCTCCGAAGGCGATCGCATCCGCATCCGCTTCTACAACGGCAGCAGCCATCCCCACACCCTGCACTTCCACGGCGTCCACCCGGCCGAAATGGACGGTGTCACCGGCATTGGTGCGGGCGAGATCCAGCCGGGGCATGAGACCACCTACGAGTTTGATGCAATTCCCTTTGGCTGCCATCTCTATCACTGTCATGCCGCTCCCCTTAAGCGCCACATCCACAAGGGTTTGTATGGGGCGTTCGTCGTGGACCCCAAGGAAGGACGGCCGCCGGCGCGCGAGTTCATGATGATCATGAACGCCTTCGACACGAACTTCGACAACGAGAACGAGGTCTACGCCGTCAACACGGTAGGCCACGAGTTCGCCCGCCGCCCGATCCCGATCGTTGTGGATGAGATGGTGCGGCTGTACCTCATCAACATCACTGAGTTTGATCCCATCAACTCGATTCACCTGCACGCCGAGTTCTTCAACTATTACGACCACGGCACGACGCTCGAACCGACACACCGCACAGTGGACACGATCATGCAATGCCAGGCGCAGCGGGGATTCCTGGAATTCAGCTACCGCTGGCCGGGGCTCTACATGTTCCACGCCCATCAGAGCGAGTTTGCCGAACTGGGCTGGATGGGCTTCTTCAAGGCCGTCGCGCTTGCGGATCTGCCCACGGCGCTTGTCGAGGCGGGTGTCGATGCCGACTGGGACGAACGGGGCCGCATGGCGAACACCGTGGTCTTTGCCAACAAGGAGGTTGTGCGATGAGTGTAGAGACACAAGCGGAACCCGTAGCAGCGGCCTCGCCCGCCACACGCAGCGCCGGTATCTCGTGGTTGCTGGGGCTGATTCCTCTTCTCCTGCTGGGTGCGGTGCTGGCGTGGATCGTCGTGACCGGTGCAGGCTTGCGCTCACTGGCGGGCCCGCCGCTCGAGCATTTGACCGTCGCGCGCATAACACTGCCTGAGGCTGGGCTGATCCGCGTCGAGGTTGTCAACGATGGGCCGCAAGCCATTACTGTTGCGCAGCTTATGGTCGACGACGCGTGGTGGAACTACAGCGCTGAGCCATCCAGCACACTGCCGCGTTTCGGACGCGCCGTCTTTACAATCCCCTATCCCTGGGTGCAGGACGAGGCGCACATCGTGCGTCTTGTCACGTCGCTTGGCGTCACCTTTGACGCGCCGATCGATGCGGCCGTGCTTTCGCCGCAGCCATCGGCGACTCTATTCTGGCGTTTTGGCCTGGTTGGGGTCTACGTTGGCGTCGTGCCTGTGCTGCTGGGCATGCTTTGGTATCCGTTGCTGCGCCGCATGGGCACGCGCGGCATGTCGTTTGTGCTGGCGTTGACGGTGGGCCTGCTGCTCTATCTGGCGGTCGCCACCTGGCTTGATGCGATGGAGTTTGCAGCCGCATTGCCGGCCTTCTGGCAGGGTGTGCCCCTGGTTGCCTTTGTGGCGTTGGCGACATTGGGCGTATTACTGGCGGTGGGGAGTGCGCGCCGGGGCGGCGACCGCAGCCCGCTCCAGGTCGCCTATCTGATCGCGCTGGGGATTGGCCTGCACAACCTGGGCGAGGGGTTGGCGATTGGGGCGGCCTTCACCCTGGGCGAGGCGGCGCTAGGCTCGTTCCTGGTGCTTGGCTTCACGCTGCATAACATCACCGAAGGGGTCGGCATTGTCTCGCCCCTGGTCAGAGCGAGACCGCGCACTGTGCACTTCCTGTTGCTGGCGCTGCTGGCCGGGGGAACGGCGCTGCCCGGCGTTTGGATCGGCGGTTTTGCCTTCAGCCCAGTGTTAGCGACGATCTTCCTGGCGATTGGCGTCGGCGCGATTCTTCAGGTGATTTGGGAAGTGGGCAAGATGATCGTGCGCGACAGCCAGCGTGCCGGAGAGCCAGCTGTCAACTGGCTGAGCCTGGGTGGGCTGAGTGCAGGCGTCGCGCTGATGTACTTCACGGCTTTTTTGGTGAAATTCTAGGGATGTTGTCCACCTGCTAGCCGAATGTGGTGATGGAGCCAAACCAGGTTATGTGGTTGGAGGGGAAGGGGTATGAAAGACGGGACCGCCTTTCGGGGCGGTCTCGCACCCAACGCCCGAAGGAACTGGGAGGAAGTCCATATTGTACTCGATCGCAGCGAGGCTACCGATGCTGAAAGCCTCGCTGCGACTGCTCAATCAGCACACCTCGCCCGCCGCCTCGCGTGTCCCCACCAGCAGCTTCTCCACCACGTCGAAGTCGATCTGCTCAGGCTTCCTGTAGCGGATGCAGCCCTTGCCCATGTCGATGCCTTGCAGCTCCTCGCGGTGGGCGTCGAGCACCTCCTTCTTCAGGATATAGAGCGAGATGTACTGCTTCTGGCTGGCAAAGCCCACTTCCACTATGCCGTCTCGTACATAGCCCGGCATGCCGTACCCCATGAGTTCATCGTAGCCGGTCAGTGTC
>CAYJNV010000228.1:5978-7473 GCA_964370975.1 uncultured Caldilineaceae bacterium
AGCACTCGCTGTAGCCGCACACGAGGCACTTGCGGCAGCCCTCAACGTTGAGGAAACTGGCCTCGCCGCACTCGGGGCAGATGTCGCCGATGGCGCGCTGGGCAATCGGCAGCGCCAACTGCTCGGCGGGTGGCTCGTCACTTTCCACGACCGGGTGCTCCGAGAGGTAGTCGGCCAGCACCTGCGCAATGCCGTCGGGCAGGCTGCGCACGCGGTTGGCGCCAAAGCCCATGGGCCGGCCGCCGCCAATGCCTGCCATCTCGTCCATCACCCAGCGCAGCCGTTCGGTCGCGGGCAAGTGGCCCGGCATGCGCAGCACCAGGCTGATGAGCCGCCCAATGGCCTCGCTGACGGCTGCGACATCGCTGCCCGCCTTGCCCACGTTGAGAAAGACCTCGAAGGGCTGCGCGTACTCGTCACTGTTCACGGTGATGTAGGCGCTGCCCAGCGGCGTATCCTTGCGGTAGGTGGAGCCGGTGAGGCGGTGAGGGCGCGGCCGTTTGATCATGGCCGGGCGCACGTCCTGCACGTCGTGCGTGCTGTCCGCACCGTTCATCCCATGCGTTGTGGCGTAGCCATTGCTCTGGACAACCGCAGTGCTTTCCGCGGGCGCTTCGGCGCTGTCCCCATCCTTCTTGGCGCGCGTCGCCTTCGTCTCGAGCACCACCTCCTGGCGGCTGCCGGTGACGTAGACCGTCAGGCCCTTGCAGCCCAACTCCCACGCCAGCAGGTAGGCCTTGGCCACATCCTCTTCCGTCGCGCCCTCGGGGAAGTTGCAGGTCTTGCTGATGCTGTTGTCCACAAAGGCCTGGATGGCCGCCTGCATGCGCACATGGCCGTCGGCGCTGATGTCGCTGCTCACCACAAACGCGTGGCGCACGGCCTCGGGCAGGTCGGGAATGTCCTGACAGGTGCCGTAGGTGGCCACATGCTGGCGGATTTCCTGCTTGCGCCCATCCTCGAGGTCAGTGGCGTCCAGCGCCTGCTGGAAGAGCGGGCTGGTGTAGAGCAACTCCACATTGCGGTCGCCGTCCTTGAAGTGGCGCGTGTAGCCAAGCGCAAAGACCGGCTCGCAGCCGTAGCCCTCAACGCCGCAGACGGTGGCAATGGTGCCGGTGGGCGCGACGGTGGTTTGCGCGGCGTTGCGGATGCCGTGTTCACTGATGCCCTGCACAATCGCGCTCCAGTCGAGGGCGGGGCGCTGCCAATCGCGTGTAAAGGGATCGAGCGGTGTGGGCGGCAGCCACTTCATGCCGCCGGGCTGCCTGGCATCGTAGATACTGCCGTCAAAGGCGAGGAAGGGGCCGCGCGCCTCGGCAAGCTCGATGCTCGTACGCATGCAATGGTAGCGCACATACTCCATCATCTGCGCCGCGAACTCTTCGCCCTCGGCGTCGCCATAGCGGATGCCCAACTCGTACATCAGGTCGCCCAGCCCCATGATGCCGAGGCCAATGCGGCGCGCGCGGAAGGCGGCCTCGGCCACCTCGGGCAC
>CAYJNV010000229.1:0-7446 GCA_964370975.1 uncultured Caldilineaceae bacterium
GCTCCCAGTGGGGCCAGTCGATGCCCGGCGCCGTGGCGAGCGCTGCATAGACTGGTCGCGGCGTCGCGCCACCGGACAGGGCAATGCGAAAGCAGCCGCGTTGGGCAATCGCGCTGTCCGCCAGCGCACGCATGATGGCAATGGCGCGCTGGGTGTAGGCGGTGGGCTCGTCGACGACGAAGATCTGCGGCATTTGCATGGGCTATCGTTTCACCCCATTGTTGCGCCAGTAGCGGCCGTCGCGCTTGAGCAGTTCGTCCGCTGCGGCGGGGCCCCATGTGCCGGGGCGGTACTGGGGCAGACGCATTGTCGTGCCGAGCGCCTTCGCCGCCTTCTCCTGCTTCTCCCAACCGTCGAGCAGCGCCGTCACGCGGTCCCAGGCGACCTCCACTTCGTCGTGGCGAATAAAGAGCGTGCTGTCACCCAGCAGCGCGTCGAGGATCAGCCGCTCGTAGGCTTCGCCTCGTTGCGCGCCAAAAGCCTTGAGATAGGAGAAGTCCATCTGGACGCGCTCGGCTTCAACCACGGGGCCGGGCTTCTTGGCGTCAAAGGTTAGTGTAATGCCCTCGTCGGGCTGAATGCGCAGCGAGAGGACGTTGTTCGGCATTTGCATTGGGCTGTTGCCGTTATCCACCAGCATGAGCGGCGGCTTGCGGAAAACGATGTTGACCTCGGTGAGTTTGCTTGCCAGCGCCTTGCCCGTGCGCAGGTAGAAGGGGACGCCTTGCCAGCGCCAGTTGTCGATGCCGACGCGCCATGCCACAAAGGTCTCCGTGGTCGAATCCGGCTCAACTTCCGGCGTCTTCAGATACGCTGTCACTTTGCGGCCATCAGCGCCCCCACCGGAATACTGCCCGCGCACGGCGAAGCGCTCCACATCAGCCGGCGCAATGCGCTGCACCGAGCGCAGCAAATTCACCTTCTGGTCGCGGATGGACTTGGCGTCCATGCCCACGGGTGGTTCCATGGCAGTGAGCGCCATCACTTGCATCATGTGGTTTTGCACCATATCGCGCAGCGCGCCCGAACGGTCATAGTAACCGCCGCGTTCGCCAATGCCCAGCGTCTCGGCCACGGTGATCTGCACGTGGTCTACATAGTTGCGGTTCCAGATTGGCTCGAAGATGCCGTTGCCGAAGCGCAGCACAAAGATGTTCTGAACTGTCTCCTTGCCCAGGTAGTGATCGATGCGGAAGACCTGATCCTCGGCAAAGTTCTTGTGCAGGTGCTGGTTGAGCGCATGCGCACTCGCGAGGTCGTGGCCAAAGGGCTTTTCGATGATGAGACGCGTCCAGCCGCCGCTGGCTGAAGAAGCCAGCCCTGCATTGGCAAGATTCTCGGTGATGGCTATGAAGACGTTGGGCGGCGTGGCCAAATAGAAGAGGTGATTGCCCGCCTTGTTGTGCGCTTTGTCAATCGTGGCAATGTTCTCGGCAAGCGCGGCAAAGGCCGCGGCGTCGTCGTACGCGCCCGTCTGGTACTCAATCTGCTTGACAAAGCGGCGACATGCTTCCTGATCCACGTCGCCTTCTTGCATGTCACCGGCGTGCTCAATCAGGCTCTTGAGCGCCTCGTCGCGGTATGCGGCGTCGCTGAATTGTGTGCGCGCGTAAGCGAGGATGCGCAGGCTTTCGGGCAGCGAGTCTTCGTTCCACAGGTGAAAGAGCGCGGGCAGGAGCTTGCGCTTGGCAAGGTCGCCTGAAGCGCCAAAGATGACAATGAGCACGGATGGAGTTGATTTGCGCGGCACAGGTCCCTCGTTCAATGTGGAAACCAGCCGGACGGCGGCCACAGGTCAAACGGCAGTGCGGCCGCTCTCGAGCTTGTCAATCTTGTTGACGCGGCGCAGGAAGCGCTCTTCCTGCTGGAATTCGGCGCCGGCGAAAGCGCGCACCAACTCGCCTATCAACGCCTCGCCCACAATACGTCCACCAAGGCACATGACGTTCATGCCATCATGCTCAACGCCCTGGTGCGCGCTGTAGGTGTCGTGGGTTACGCAGGCGCGCACGCCCATCATCTTGTTGGCGGCAATGCAGACGCCGACGCCGCTGCCACACAAAAGGATGGCGCGTTCGGCCTCGCCAGTCTGTAATGAGTGACCCACCAACGCCGCGATGTCGGGAAAATCGACGGAACGGGTGTCAAAGACGCCGTGATCGATCACCTCGTGGCCGAGCGCAATCAGCGTGTCGACGACCGCAGCCTTGCCCGCAAAACCCGCATGGTCTGTACCCACTGCAACGCGCATCAGAGTCTCCCTTGTAGCAAAAATCGAGCAATCAGGAATTCGACTTGTAGGCCATCACCGGCCCCACGCCGCGCGCCGTGACGGGCTGGCCGATGGCATAGCTGTAGTACGGGCCAAGGCGCGCTTCAACCAGCCGCCCGGAAGCCAGTTGCACGCTAACAAGTTGATCATGGCCAAAGAAAAGAACCTGGCGCACACGTTCAGTCGAATCGGCGGCAGCGGGGGCGAGTGTCACATTTTCCGGCCGCACGAGCACGTCCACGGGGCCATGCAGATCGTTGAGCAATTCGAGCGTGCCCAACTCGCAGGTTACACTGCGGCCCAACGCGGTGCCGGGAATGAAGTTGGCGTCTCCTACAAACTCGGCCACGTCGCGCGCCATGGGCTGGCGGTAAAGCTGCTGCGGTGTGCCGACCTGGCGTACCACGCCGCCGATCAGCACAGCTACGCGATCCACCAGACTGAGCGCCTCCTCCTGGTCGTGGGTGACGAAGACTGCGGTCGCGCCCGCGGCCTTGAGGATGGTCCTCACTTCGGAGCGCACACGCACGCGCAGTCCGGCATCCAGGTTGCTGAAGGGCTCGTCAAGCAGGACGAGCGCCGGTTCGGGCGCGAGCGCGCGTGCCAGGGCTACGCGCTGCTGCTGACCGCCGCTCAGTTCGTGTGGGGCACGCGCCCCCAGGCCGTCAAGCCCGACGAGGTGCAGCACCTCCGCTACGCGCTTGTCGGCACTGCCCTGGTAGCGGAAAAGGCCAAAGCGCACATTCTCTGCCACGCTCAGGTGCGGGAAGAGGGCGTACTCCTGAAAGACCATACCGATGCGCCGCTGCTCGGGCGGGAGGTGGCTGTCACCGTCCGCCACGCGCCGGCCGTCAATCTCGATGACACCGGCGTCGGCGCGCTCGAAGCCGGCAATCAGACGCAGGGTGGTGGTCTTTCCGCAACCCGAGGGGCCGAGCAGCGCCAACAACTGGCCGCTTGGCAGATCGAGCGTCACGCCGTTCACGGCTTCCACGCCCGGATAGTGCTTGACAACGCCATCGAGACGCAGGCCGGGCGCTTGCTGGGTGGACTTCGTCATTCGCTGCCTCCATTACGCGGCAGCGTAAGCGCAAGGCCCAAGGCGGAGACGGCAAGCAGCAATAGCGAGGGCGCGGCGGCGCGCGTAAAGGAGACCTCGGCCGTGGCAGCCCAGATTTGCGTGGAGAGAGTTGTGAAGCCTGTGGGTGCAAGCATGAGTGTGGCAGGCAGTTCCTTGATGACGCTCAGGAAGACGAGCGCGGCGCCTGCCCACACGCCGCTGCGCAGAAGGGGCAGCGTGACGTGCCACACCGCCTGCCCGTGCGACAAGCCCAGGCTGCGCGCCGCTTCCTCGAGGCGCGGGCTGATTTGAAGCAGGTTCGTGCGCAAGGTGCCTAATGCTTCGGGCAGAAAGCGGACAGCGTAGGCGAAGACCAGCATGGCAACGGTCTGGTACAGGAAGGGCGCGAAGTTGGCGCCGAAGTAGACCAGGCTCAGCGCAACAACAATGCCCGGTAGACCATATCCCACATAGGAGGCGCGGCCGGCGACCATGCTCAAGCGGCCGGGGTAACGCACCGCATAGTAGGCGACAGGCAGCGCCAGCAGCACGGTTGCGCCGGCCGCGAGCAGCGCGGCGCGCACGCTGTTCCATGTTGCCAGCCACATGGGCAGGAGCGATTCACCCACTGCGAGACCGCGCACCAGCCAGTAGATGATGACACCCACAGGCATTAGGAAGGCAGCGACGGCGACGACGAAGCAGAATAGCAGCGCGGGAATCTTCCAGCGGCCCAGAGGCGTTGTGCGTGCGCGCCGCGCGGCGCCGACGGCGAGGCGGTGGTAGCGGCGCGTGCCCTGAATCCGTTGCGCGGCGACAAGCAGCGCCAGGGTGAGCGCGACAAGCACAAGGCCGAGCACGGCGGCCTGGCTGCGATCAAAGCTGCTTTGATACTGTATGTAGATGATGCGGGTGAAACTGGGATAGCGCAGCAGCGAGACGGCGCCAAAGTCCGAGAGCGCATAGAGCGCCACCAGCAGCGCGCCCGAGGCGATGGCAGGGCGCAGCGCGGGCAGCGTGATCCGCCAAAAGCTCTGCCACGCCGAGCGACCGAGGCTGCGCGACGCCTCCTCCAGCGCGGGATCAAGCATCTGCAGTCCGGCGCGGATGCTCAGGAAGAGATAGGGGTAGCTGAAGAGGGTGAGCGCCCAGGTTGCGCCGGGCAGCCCGTAGATAGAAGGGAGACGATCTACGCCCAGTGGCTCAAGCCATCCCTGCAACATGCCGCGCGGGCCCAGCATGGCAACGAGCGCAAAGGCCCCCACGTAGCTCGGGAAGACCAGCGGCAGCGAGGCGACAACAGTCCAGTATTTGGCGCCTGGCAGGTCCGAGCGCGCCGTTAGCCAGGCCAGCGGCAAGGCGACGAGCAGTGAAATAGCGGTGACGAGCAGCGCGAGCGCGAGGCTGTTAAGCGTCACCTGGAGCGTGCGCGCCTGGACGAGCAGATCGAACGCGGGGCGCAGGCCCAGACCCGCGGCACGCAACAGCAAGTAGGCCAGGGGCAGCAACATGAGCGCCGCGATCGTCAGCGAGACAACCGCCAGCGTGCGCGGCGCGCGCACACGCTGCAAGGTGTGGTTCCCTTGGGTTATGCGCATGTTGTCGGCAGGTAGGTGACCTTCCATGCCCGCATTGTACACAATCGACCTGCTATTGGCCGGGAGCGACGGGTGGTGGTGGCGAGTTCTTTGCCACGCCATAGAGGGCGCGTGTGGCCGGCCACAGCAGCCAGACGAGGCCGATTAATGGCTGGAAGAGCGGGAAGTATCCGTAGTCCTGCCCGTAGTGGCGCCAGACGGTGCGGCCAATCAGCTCCGGATTGGTGATGCTGAGCGTGCCGACAATGAGTGTGAGTGTTGTCTCGACGCCCAACGAAGTGAGCGAGAGCCACCAGGTCCATGGACGCCGATAGGCGAAACCCACGGTGGCGATGAGGTAGAGAGTGGCGGCTGCGACCGAGAGGTATACCGGGAGATAGTCGGAGACGCCCTCCTTGAAGAAGAGTTGGTAGAGAGCGCGAGCGCCCGTGGAAAGCGCCAGCACAGGGTAGGAGATCGCCAGTACGTAGCCAAGCGTACTGATGAGGCTGCTGCTTGCGCTCTCCTCAGTGGGTTGGGGTGAGGCGTGGGTCATAGGGAGCTCCTCCATTCGCGCCGTAACTGGGCAAGCCACAGGATCAAGCGCGCTTCGGTCTTTTGGGGTTGATTGAGTTCGTCAAGTACGAGGCCGACGAAACAGCCGTCGTCACCAAGCGCCCACGATTGGTCAAAGCTGTAGCCGACCGCCGGCCAGCGTCCGTACAGGGATGCACCGCGCTCGCCCAACTTGTCGGCGAAGTAGGCCAAGGCGTCAACAAAGGTGTCCGGGTAGCCCACCTGGTCACCAAGCCCGAAGATCGCGACGTGCGTGCCCTGGAGATCGAGCGCGTCAAAGTCCTCGAAGACGGCTTCCCAGTCGCGCTGCAACTGGCCCACATTCCACGTGGGCGCGCCGATGAGCAGGTAGCTGTACTCGAGCATGGCGTGCAGCGGCGTCGACGCGACATCATGCAGCGTAACACGAAGCCACTGGTCAGCAGGGGATTCGCATAGTGACGCCAACCGCGCGGCTACGTTCTGCGTGTCACCATTCGTGCTGCCGTAGAAGAGACCGGCGTGCAAAGGTGCAGTGGGAGTCATGCTCATGCATGCAGCCGCACGTTCAGGTGTAGCGCTGCAGGGCATGGCATGAGGCCACGCGTGCTAGCGCGTTGTAGTGGCAAGGAAAGTCTCGGCCAATGCCCGGAGTTGCGTGTAGTCATAAGAAGACTGGAATTGCGGAAAGTCGGCGCGCACGTTGTCCGGGGGATTGAAGAAGACTCCCAGGTCAGCTGCACCGAGCATGTTTGTGTCGTTATACGAATCGCCAAAGGCCATGATGCGAAAGCCGATGTGGCGCAGCCCTTCGATGGCACGTTCCTTGCTGTTGGGCATACGCAGGCGATAGTCGACGATGCGGCCAGCGGCATCGAGCTCCAATGCATGCGCAAAGATCGTGGGAAAGCCCAATTTGGGCATGATTGGCTCAAGGAATTCGTAAAAGGAATCGGTGATAATGACGAAGCGCGTGCGCGTACGCACCCACTCAACAAAGGCGACAGCGCCGGGCAACGGGTCGATGGTGGCGATGACAGCGTGCACGTCGTGGATCGTCAGCCCGTGCTCCAGCATGGTGCGCAGGCGATGCTGCATGAGCTCGTCGTAGTTGGATATCTCGCGCGTTGTCAGTTTCAGCGCTTCGATGCCTGTCTTCTCAGCGACACAGACCCATATCTCGGGAATGAGAACGCCTTCGAGGTCGGACGCAAGCAGGCTTGGCAGGTTTGCAGTCATGGGTATTGTGTACAGAGTGAGGCCGGCCACGGCGGCCGCCTGGGTTACGCTTCTCTGGTTATAATCGAGAATGTGTGCGCAGCCAAACAGATGCGTGCGACTATGCGCCCAATTTGGCACTGCGCGTAGTCATATCTAGACCACTGTCCATCCCATTCGAACCAGCAAATTACCCACCTTAGAGCCCGGGAACACTCATATGGCGAACGCCAGTGCGTTTCCATCGCTGGGCAAGAGGCCCCTGTTGGATTGCCGTGGCGTAGTCGCCGGAAAGCGAGAAGCCGGTGTGGCGCGGGCTGGTATGCGCCGAGAGCTCGTCACAGCTGCTTGCCACTCGTGCTTCAAGCGCCGGGCTAGCGCCGCCACGATGCGCGATGCGTGTGTGTAGGCGCAGCCTGGGCGCGTGTGATTGCCGCCGAACGGAGCAATATTGGCTTAGTTATATAGCTTCATTAAATGACTCTTACATCCCATTATAACTTATCTATTACTTAGCTATTGACTTGGCATCCGATTGATGCAATACTTGGCTCTATTCAAGGCGCCTGCGTGGTAGCCGGCCAGTTCGTTGCATGAACATGCACAAGATGGGAGGAGATATGCTCACGATTTCAGAGTACTGTCACAATTATCCGGAACACGCACTTGACTTCGCGATCTCCATAGGCGAGCAAAAGCGCATTGTCAATCCTGTGACGCTTGCTGAACTGCCAAATGAACTGCTGCCCGAGAGCCCCTATACC
>CAYJNV010000230.1:0-3721 GCA_964370975.1 uncultured Caldilineaceae bacterium
GTGCGGCACCGGGTGCTGGATCGACCTCAGGGTCGGGTGCAGCATCGAGTGCGGCGTCGGGCACAGCCTCGATGGCGGGAACGGCGGCAGAAACCGCCGATACGAGGGTGGAATCGAGGGCGGGTTCGGGCGCGTGCGCCTGTACGCGCGCAGGAAAAACGGCCTCGGGCAGATCAACTTCAACATCGAAGGTCGGGGTGGCGCGCGGCGCGTTCACCGCACGATCGGGTGCAGGCGTGGGGGCGGGCGCCACCAGGTCAATTGTGGACGGGCGCGCCGAACCGCGCGCCTTGGGCAGAACATCCCCATCCGCCGCTTGCGTTGGAGGCTGTACGGGCGTCGCCGCGCTGCCAGTTGGCGCAGATGGCTGCGGCGGCGCAGGTGTGCTCCCCTTGAGCTGTGCTAAACTGGAGTAATCGGGAATGACCAGGGTGCTGCGCGGCGCTCCCACCAGCCGCCGCCCCCATGATGAGGCTTGCATGCTGTGAACGACGTCGGCGCCGAAACACCAATCGATGAAACGGGCGAGGCCCTGAGGTTCGCGGCGGGGCAACCCGTCGCTGACGTTTTCGCGTTGAACGCTCTTCACGTGGATATCTTTACGCTATTCCCGCTCATGTTCGCGGGCCCGTTCGGTGAAAGCATTATTGCCCGCGCACTGGCCAACAGGCTGCTTTCGGTGACGCTGCACAATATCCGCGACTACACGACCGACCGCCACCATGTATGCGACGACACGCCTTATGGGGGCGGCGGCGGCATGGTGATGAAGCCCCAGCCGATTGTGCGCGCCGTGGAGACGGTGCTCACCAGGGAGGCGGGCTGGACGCTGCCTGCCGCAGATGTCTACACAAATCTGCCCCCGTGGGACGAGGCGCAGCCCGCCACTTTGCCTGCGGGCGTGCCGATTATTCTGCTCTCACCGCAGGGGCGACAATTGACACAGCCGCTGGCCGCCGAACTGGCCGCGCTGCCCCGCTTCGCGCTGATCTGCGGCCGCTACGAGGGCGTGGACGAGCGCGTGCGCACGCAACTCATTACCGACGAAATTTCCATTGGCGACTATGTGATCAGCGGCGGCGAACTGGCCGCGATGGTGATCGTGGACACCGTCACCCGGCTGCTGCCTGGTGCGCTTGGCTATGCGCTGGGCGCTCATCAGGACAGCCACTCGCCCGGCATGGGCGGGCTGCTCGAGGGGCCGCAATACACGCGCCCCTTCACCTTTCGCTCCGAGTCCGTACCCGAAATCCTGATCAGCGGACACCATGCCAATGTGGATCGCTGGCGGCGCGAGCAGGCGTTGCTGCACACGCTGCAACGTCGCCCCGACTTGTTGGAGCAAATGCCGCTAAGCGCACGCGATTGCCTCTTTCTGGCGCAACAAGGATGGACCGGCAGCACGCCCTGACGTACACCCTGCCGTAGCATGGGCCCATTATAGTCGCGCACCCGCTCGCAACCAATCCGGCGTGGGCGCGCGCTCCCCGGCAACCTGCGCCTTGCTGCGCACTTCGTGCTACACTGTTCACCTATGCGGCGGCGCCACCGTCGCCTCATCCACATGCCACGCGCCGCCCCAGAGCGCAGTGCCCAAGGAGTCGACACCATGGCCCATCGAGCCAATCCCCGTTTTGCGCAGGAGAAACCGCTCCACGACGACATCGAGCGCGTGCTCGTTGGCGAGAAGGAGCTCCACGCGCGCATCGAGGAGATGGGCGCAACTGTCAGCAAGACCTATGCCGGACAGGATTTGCTGCTCGTCTCCGTGCTCAAGGGCAGCGTTGTCTTCATGGCCGATCTCATGCGCTCCATCACAATCCCCCACGAAATCGACTTCATGGCTACCTCGAGTTACGGCTCCGACACAAGCAGCAGCGGCGCGGTGCGCATCCTTAAGGACCTGAACGTTTCAATTGAGGGGCGCAACGTTGTGATTGTTGAGGACATCATCGACAGTGGCAATACGCTGAGCTATCTGGTGCGCATTTTGCAGGAGCGCAAGCCCGCCACGTTGCGCATCCTCACCCTGCTCGACAAGCCCGAGCGGCGCGAGGTGCCGATTGAGGTTGAGTGGACCGGCTTTTCAATCCCCAACGAGTTTGTTGTGGGCTATGGGCTGGACTATGCCGAGGTCTATCGCAACTTGCCCTACATTGGCGTCCTCAAGCGCAGCGTCTACACGCCCACGGAATGACACGCATGCTAATGCGGCGCGCATTGACATCTGCCGCGGCCTTGCTGCTGGCACTGCTTTTCACGCTGGCCATCGCGGCGGGCGTACACGCGCAAGAGGCCGGCTCCTACACAGTGCAGCCGGGTGACACCGTTTCGGCCATTGCGGCGCGCTTCGGCGTTTCCGTGGAGAGCCTGCTCACCGCCAACGCGATTACCAATCCCGACCTGCTGCAGGTGGGCCAAACGCTGCTCATCCCCGGCGTCAGCATACAACCCGACCTGGGCGCGGTGGCCACGGGCGTTGTGCAGGCGCGCCCAGGCGACACGCTGGGCGCGGTGGCGGCGCGGCTTGGGCAGGACCCCGCGCTGCTTGCCGCGCTCAATGCACTCACCACCACAGCGCGCCTCTTTCCGGGGCAGCCGGTGCTTGCGCCTGAGGCGGCCGTTCCTCCACAGCCGCTGCGCATGGGGGCAATCACAGCAGTGTCAATGCCCCGGTCGATTCCGCAAGGACGCACGGGCACGCTGATTGTGGAGAGCAGCCGCCCGCTCACCCTTACGGCGACATGGAATGGCCTCGCGCTGCCTTTGGCCCCGCTCGATGCCACCACGCGCCAGGTTGCGTTGCTGCCTGCGCCCGCGCTGCTGGGGCCGGGCGACTTTTCCCTCGTGCTCGGCTACACGACACGCAGCGGCGTACCCGTGACAACGACGCTGCCCCTGGCCGTGGTGGATGGCGGTTATGCCAGCCAGGTCATTACCGTACCCGCCGACCGCACCGACCTGCTGGACCCCGAGAACACGGTGGACGAAGAGGCCATGGTGGCCGCAGCATGGAGCGGCTTCAGCACCGACCTGGTGTTGCGCACCACCTTGGCGCGCCCAATTGACACCATCTATGAGACGACCAGCCCCTTTGGCACGCGCCGCTACTACGACAGCGCCGCCAACAGTTACAACGGCTATCACGCCGGACAGGATTTCGGCGCGCCCCCGGGCATTACAGTCACAGCGCCTGCGGCCGGGTGGGTTGTGCTAGCCGAACCGCTGATCGTGCGCGGCAATGCAGTGATTGTGGACCACGGGCGAGGCGTCTACAGCGGCTTCTGGCACATGAGCGAACTTAAGGTGACAGCAGGGCAATTTCTCAACGCGGGCGACGCGATTGGCCTTGTCGGCAACACCGGCCTGAGCACCGGCGCGCACCTGCACTGGGAGCTGCGCATTGACGGCATTGCCGTGGACCCTATGCAGTTTCTGGATGAGCCGGTTTTTCCTGCAGGGCCGTAAACTGCGCTAACTGCGTAGAGGGGGGGCTTCCCAGCCCCCCTCTACGGTTTACGCACCAATAAAAGGGCCGCTTCCCGTTGGAAGCGGCCCTCTGTTTTCATGCAGTTGTACTGGCGAAGGGTTATTCTGTGTCTTCGTCCTCGCGGCCGCGGCCCACAACTTCGGGCGCTTGCGACTCCTCGCCCTCCAGCGCCTCTGCCTCTTCCTCTTCCTCGCCGACGCGTGTCGCCACCATGGCAAAGACGTGCTCGTC
>CAYJNV010000230.1:3821-7365 GCA_964370975.1 uncultured Caldilineaceae bacterium
GGCTGGCGCTGAATCTCCTTGACCAGCACGTTGTGCGATACACCACCCGCCACCTTCACCTCGATGAGCTGCGACGCGCCGCCGTGGCGCAGCATCAAATCGATTTCCCGCTCGCCAGCCACCAGCGACACGGGCGCGACGCCCTTGCCGTAGACGTTGATGGGGACAAGCCCCTGATTGCGCAGATGTCTCGCCTTAACCGCCTGCACATCGCGCAGTGCGGCTTCAATGACCAATTTGCTCATGTCGACTGACTCCTCTTCACCCAGACTTCGGCCACGGCCAATTTTGGCTCATGTCCAGCGTTTATCCGGCAGCGGCGATTCCGGGCTGACTGGCAACAAATGATAACGCGCCGCAAAATGGCATAAACTTGATTCTAGCGCAGGGGCGCCCCTTCGGTCAATTTGCGCGCCCTCTGCTGCGCCATGAAGTTGCGCAGTCGAATGCTACGTGGCTTGTGATACGATTGCTGCCATGGCCCCTCATCAATTCTCCGCCAACAGCAGCCGCGGGCGCGCCAACCGGCGCACGTTTTGGCTGGTGCTCGCCCTCTGCCTGGCCGTGGCGGGCCTCTTTGCGCTGACCACAGAATTTGGCGAGGAGCGACGCAACCCTGTTGTCACACCGCAACCCGCAGCCGTGGTAGCAATTTCCTCGGGGATTGTGGCGCGCATGGACAGCCCCGCCATTCTCTACTCGCCGGGCTGGCGCGTGGGGCCGGAGGGCGCAGACCCCGCAGAGCCCGCCGCACCCGCGATCACACCGTCTGGCGTCTTCACCTTCACCTACACGGGCGGCAATCTTGCGCTCAACCTGGCAATGGGCGACTACTGGGGCTATCTCTATGTGACAGTGGACGGCGAACCAGCCAACCTGCTGCCCAACAGCGACGGCCACAGCCCAGCGCCACCACTGCGCAGCGGCTACCGCCCCTTCTATGCGCCAGAAGCGGTGGCAGACGGGGGTGAAGGCAACGCCGGTGCACCAGTGGCTCGCTGGGTGCACATCCACCGCCTCGAGGGGCCGCCCGCCGAGGCCGAGCACAGCGTGCGCGTTGAGGTCTGGCGCAGTTGGGGGCAGACGCCCGTTCGCGGGATTGCCGTAGATGCGCTGCCGCCGCCCCCCTACAAGCGCTGGCCGGGCGTGCTGCTCCTGCTGCTGGCGGCGTGGTGCGGATCGCCCCTTTGGCTGGAAGGCGCTCACTGGTTCCAGCACATGGCCACGCCGCGCCCCAGCAACGGCATGCGCGTGCGCATGGGTGCACTGCTCGATAACGCGCGCATGGTGCGCAGCGCAACTGTGGCTGCGGTGGCAGGCGTGGCGCTGCTGGCACTGAGCGTTTGGCTTGCCAACTGGATAGTTGGCTTGGGCGGGCTGGCGCTGCTGGCTGTGGCGGGCGTTGTGCGTCCATCGCTCTGGTACGCGGCGCTCTTCTTCGGGCTCCCCTTCTTCTTCAGCTTTGCGCTGCCGCTGCTGCCCGGCCGCGCCCTCAATCTTGTGGACACAGGCGTCTTTTTGGGGCTGGGCGTGGCGCTGGCGCACTGGCTGCTCGACCACTGGAGCGGCGCGCGTCGCCGCTACCGGTTTGCCCCCGGCCCCATGACCCTGCTGGCGCTGCTTGCCTCCTGGGCGCTGGTGACCGTGTTCGCCGCCGAGCATGTCAGCGTGGCGCAGCGTGAGTGGCGGACTGTATTCCTCATGGCTGTGGCGCTGGCCGCTGGATTGGCGCTTACCCTGCAAACCTCGCGCGCGCTGCCGCGAGATGTGAGCATTATCTTCGGCGGCTGGCTGCTGGGCGCAGCGATGATGGCGAGCGCGGCGCTGCTGCTCTACCCCGGCGCGCGCGTCATCATCCCGGCCGAGGGGGTGAACCGGCTGCGCGCCTTCTATGGATCACCCAACAACCTTGCGCTCTATCTCGACCGCACGCTGGCGTTTACGCTGGCGCTTGCGCTCTTGCGCAGCGAGTGGCGCGTGCGCGCAGTCTGCCTGCTTCTCGCTCTACCACAGGCCGCGGCCTACCTGCTCACCTTCAGCCGCGCGGGGCTCTTTGCCGCGCTACCAGTGATGCTGGCCACGCTCTGGGCGGGCGGCTGGGTGCTGCTGGGGCGGGCAGGACGCTCGCGCCGCGTCCTTTGGTTGCTGGCCGGGGTTGTGGCGCTGGCAGCGATTGGGCTGCTCCCCTTTGTGGGCAGCGACCGCCTCTCGAATCTGCTTGACACCGCGCAAGGTACGGGCTTCCTGCGCCTCAACCTCTGGCGCAGTGGTTGGGAGATGGGGCTCGAGCACAAACTGTTGGGAGTGGGACCCGACAACTTCCTCTACACCTATCGCAGCCAATATATTCTGCCCCAGGCGTGGATGGAGCCGAACCTTAACCACCCCCACACCTGGCTGCTGGATTGGTGGACACGTCTGGGCTTGCCCGGTATGGCGCTGGGACTCTTCTTCTGGCTGCTGGTGCTCAACGGGACCATTGTGCGGATTGGTACGCGCCCTTCGCCCGCCCAGTGGCCCGCGCTGTATGTGGGGATTGCAGCCGCGCTGCTGGCCGCGCTGGCGCACGGCCTGCTCGACGTCTCCTACGCCCTGCCCGACCTTATGGCCGTCTGGGCGCTCTTCGCCGTGATGGCTAGTCTAGAATCTCCGCAATCCCTTCCTCCAGCGTAATCGCATTCATTTCACCCATCCACACGCGTCGCACCGTGCCATCACCGTCAATGAAGAAGGTGGTGGGCAACCCCGTCACGTTGTAGAGATCGCTGCCCACGGCCTGATCCTGATCGAGCGCGATGGGGAAGGTGAGGCCGAACTCATCCACAAAAGGTTGAATCACTTCGCTCTTTTCGCCTTGATTAATGGCGACGAAGCGCACGCGCGCGCCGTAGTTGTCGGCCGCCTTCTGGATAGCAGGCATCTCGGCGCGACAGGGGCCGCACCAGGTCGCCCAGAAGTTGAGGACGACGGGCGTGCCCTGCGCGCCACCCAGGCTGAAGCTTTCACCGGAGAGGAGGGGCGCCGTGAAGTCGGGGGCGGGGTGATCAACGGCGGGCGCGGGCGTGCGCAGTTCGGCCAGTGCGTCGGCAGGCACGCGGTTGGCCCAGACCCATGCCCCACCCGCGACCAGGATGACGAGCGCGAGCAATAACCAAAACGGCGATGCGCGGCGCGCAGCAGGCGGCTGTGGGGTGGAAGCGGCTGTGGTCATGTGTGGCAGATGGCCTCCTGGGCCGTTTCAACAATGAGCGGGTATGGAAACCGCAATTGGTAAATGGTAAGTGGTGAATTGGTACCCCATGTTGTGCAGCGCGTGGTCACTTACCACTTATCACTTACTGGTGCATCCGGCAAGTGACGTATAGAATAGGGGTCCTTTAGGAAGGAGGAACCCTATGGCGCCACCACCGTTGCGGGTACGCCCGCTGCAAGTCGACGAAGCCACGACCATCGACCGCCTGCGCCGTGCCCGCACCGAACAAGCGCAGACCGTCTTGCGAGCCACCATCATCTGGCGTTCGCACCAGGGCGAGACGGTGCAGGC
>CAYJNV010000231.1:0-5392 GCA_964370975.1 uncultured Caldilineaceae bacterium
CTTGACGCAAAGACGCAAAGACGCAAAGAAACGCAAAGAAGAGCAACAACAAGAAAGGCAGTTCTTGTTGTTGCTCTTCTTTGCGTTTCTTTGCGTCTTTGCGTCTTTGCGTCAAAGGAGTTTGTTGGGATTATGCGCCGGCAAATTCGGCGCGGCGGGCTTCGATGGTGTCGAGCAACTCGGCAAAGGACTTGGCGAACTTGTCCACGCCCTCGCGTTCGAGTTCGTCGGTCACCTGCTCCATGGAGACACCCAGCCCCTCAAGCGCGGCGATGTCGGCGGTGGCCAAATCCACGCCCACATCCACGGTGCGCGCGACGGTGCCGTGATCGCGGAAGGAATCCAGCGTGGCCGGGGGCATGGTGTTGACGGTGTGCGGCCCCATGAGCGTGTCCACATACATGAGGTCGGGCAGAGCCGGGTTCTTGGTGCTGGTGGAGGCCCAGAGGGGGCGCTGCACGCGTGCGCCCGCAGTGGCCAACGCCTGCCAGCGTGCGCCGGCGAACTTTTCCTCAAACTGGCGATAGGCAAGCTTGGCATTGGCGACGGCGGCCTTGCTTTGCAGCGCGCGCGCTGTGGCCGCCTTGTTGGCGTGGGCGAGTGCAATCTCTTCGAGGCGGGCGTCTACGTTGCTGTCGACGCGGCTGACGAAGAAACTCGCCACACTGGCCACGCGATCTACCGGCTTGCCCGCAGCCAGGCGCTCCTCCAGCCCCTGCATGTACGCCTCCTTGACGGCGGCGTAGCGCTCCAGGCTGAAGATGAGGGTCACGTTGATGTTGATGCCGTCGGCAATCAGACGGCGGATGGCGTCAATCCCTTCCTGCGTGGCGGGGACCTTGACCATGAGGTTGGGCCGATTGACGAGGCCATGCAGGCGGCGCGCCTCGGCCACGGTCGCCTCGGTGTCGTATGCCAGCGTGGGCGCGACCTCGAGGCTCACAAAGCCGTCGTGCCCCTGGGCGCGGTCGTAAACGGGGCGCAGGACGTCGGCCGCGGCCTGAATGTCGGCCACAGCCAGCGCCTCGAAGATCGCCTTGGCATCGCTCTCCTGGGCAAGCAGGTCGCGCAGATCGTCGTTATAGGCATCGCTCTTGGCAAGCGCCTGCTGGAAAATGGTGGGGTTGGAGGTGACGCCCGCGACGCCGTCGTCCACAAGTCGCTGCAGTTCACCCGAGCGCACCATGCCGCGCTCAATGAAGTCCAGCCAAATGCTCTGGCCCAGTTGATAGAGTTCCTGAATACGGTTCACTGTCAGCCTCCTCTCGAGCAAGCAAACGCCGCAACGGCGTTGAGTCCTTCAGCCGCGCCCCGCTCCGGAGCGCCATGGGATTATACCACGCTGGACAGGGCTGCGGCGCCGGCGCATCCAAAGCATTGTCGCAAGTATCGAAAGCCTCGCTTCAACCAGGTTGCCACCACGCCGGCGTGGTGGCCAACGCGATGCGCACGGTGGGAGTCGGGGGTCGCGTGGTTGTTCGCGCCATGCGTCCATCGCGGCTACAATGGCAGCGTAGTCAACCAGTCAACCAGTCAACCAGTCAACCAGTCAACGCCCCTCTCCCTATGCCCACCGAATCACGCTACCAACGTCAGATGATCTTCTCCGGCATTGGCCAGACAGGGCAGGCGCGTCTGCGCGCGGCCACCGCCGTGATCGTCGGCTGCGGCGCTACGGGCTCCATGCTGGCCATGCTGCTCGCGCGGGCCGGGGTGGGACGGCTGCGCGTGGTGGACCGCGACTTTGTGGAATTGACGAACCTCCAGCGCCAAATGCTCTTCAGCGAGGAAGACATTGCGCAGGCGCTACCCAAGTCCGAGGCGGCGGCGCGCACCCTGCGGCGCATGAACAGCGAAATCGAGATTGAGGGCATCGTCGCCGATGTCAACCCCGGCAACGTGCTGGGGCTGCTGGCCGACGCTACGGTTGTGCTCGACGGCAGCGACAATTTTTCCACGCGCTATTTGCTCAACGACGCCTGCCTCAAACTGGGCAAGGCGTGGGTCTACACAGGTGTGATCGCCTCGTGGGGCATGACGGCCACATTTGTGCCCGACGGCGCGGTGCTGCCCGGCGCGCGCGCCGCCACCGGCTGCCTGCGCTGTCTGCTGGGCGACATGCCCGCGCCGGGCACAACGCCCAGCTGTGACACCGCAGGCGTGCTGGGCCCGGCCGTAGGCATGATCGCCTCGATCAGCGCCGCCGAGGCGATGAAGCTGGTTGTGGGCCACGGCGACCTCAACGCGGGCCTGCTGCACATGGACTTGTGGACGCATGAGTATGAGTTGCTGGGCAGCCTGCCGCGCGACCCCGACTGCCCCGCCTGCGGCCGCCATGACTACGCGTTTCTCGATGCCCAGAGCGGTGCGTCCGCCGCCACGCTCTGCGGGCGCAACGCCGTTCAGGTGACGGTGCGCGGCGCGCCGCCGCTTGACCTCGCGCAGGTCGAGCGGCAGCTCGCACCCGTGGCCGATCACATGCAGCGCAACGATTTTCTATTGCGCGCCCAGGTGGCGGGCCACGAGTTCACCATCTTCCCCGACAACCGCGCCATCATCAAGGGCACCGAGGATGTGGACGCAGCGCGCAGCCTCTACGCCCGCTATGTGGGGGGCTGATGTGCGCCGCAGCGCGTGTGCCCATGCGTGAGAGAGTTGCACTGCGCAGCTTTGCGCGCGGCGATTTGCCCGCGTTCGTGGCCTTCTGGAACGCGGCCTTTGCGGATCGGCGCAACTTCCGGCCGCTGACAGCAGATGCATTCAGCGAACGTGTGCTTGCCCACCCCGCGTTTGACGCACAAGGCCTGCTCCTTGCCTGGCGGCAGGAGGAAACCGGCGAGACGCTCGTGGGTGTGGCGCACGCCTTCCGCCCTGCGCCGCAGGTAGGGCCTGCCGCCGCATGGGGAGAAGGTCACGCGCTCGCGCTGCTCTACGTGCACCCCAGCGCACGCAGCCAAGGGGTAGGCAGCCGCCTGATTCAAGCCGCCGAGAATTGGCTCTACTATTGCCCCGTGCTTGTTGGCTGGCCGGGGACGCCCGCCTATGGCACGGTGGAGGCCTATCACGCGCCCTTCTTTGGCAGCAGTGAACACATGGGTGTGGGCGCGCGCGATGCGTCGCTCACGCGCTTCCTCAGCCGGCGCGGCTACCGTGTTACAGGCGTGGGCGATGTCTCCATGGTGCTCGACCTCGCGGCATCCGGCGCGCGCTGGGCCACACCCCCCGCGCCACCTCCTGTCCTGGCCGACCGGGGGCTGCGCCTTATTCACTTCGACAACGCGCACCCATTTTCTGGGCGCGCGCCTGATGGCCAACCCCAGGTCGCTCGCATGGGCGACAATGGCGGCGACCCTTTCGACGCGCTTGCCCTTGTGGATGCAAGCGAGCGCATCATTGCGCACGCCGTCTGCTACCCGTTGCTGGCCGGGCATACCGCCTTTTCGGATTTCCGCGTCGCCCCGGAGATGCGCACGCGCGGGTTGGGTGGCTACCTGCTTGACAGCGTACTCCACCGGCTGCGGACGCTGCCCGAGCCTGATGGTGGCCAGATCAGCGTAGAGCTGACGACGCACCTGCTGCGCAATGCCGCTGCCGTTCGACTCTACGAGGCGCGCGGCTTCGCACCTGTGGAAGCATGGGTGCAGATGGAGAAGACCTGAGCGGTGCGTGGTGTGCGCCCCGTGCGGGCGGATGACTAGAGTAGAATCGGGCGGCAGAGCGACAAAGGCAGTGACGGCAGCATGGCCCCGGCTTCAGACCCCGAAGCTGCGTACACACTGCTTATCCCTCGCTAATCCCTCGTTACCCCCCTCGCTAACTCCCCGCTAACTCCCCGCTAACTCCCCGCTAACCCCTCGCTAACCCCCCGAACATACGGTGCTAACCTGACCACCGTGGAGTTTCGTCGTATGCAACTTACATTGTGCGTATACTTGATTTGCAGCGCCGTAAGTTGTATTCTTTGAGTCATCCCCTGATGTACAGATGTTGACGGCAAGCGCATCGACCGAAAGGTCGGCGCAGTTGCCAACGTACCCCCCCTCGCCTGGAAGACGCGGCCGTCTTTGGGCGCGTCTCTAACCTCTGTCGTACGCGCCATTTCACACAAAGGAGTGTATCTGCATGTCTACTCGAGGATGGAGTCGTGTGCTGCGCAACGCCTTGCTTGTGCTTGCGCTCGTCAGCCTTATCCTGCCCGCCGCGCCTGCCCTGGCGCAGACGCCCGATATCGCCACGCCACCGGCAGCCTTCCTGCCACTTGTTACGCAGGGCGGCAACGCGGCCGCAGCCACGGGCGACCTGCCCACCGATGTATGGGGCGAAATTGCAGGCGATCTCTACACCGATGTCTGGGCCGATGTGGCCAGCGGTGTTTGGGGCGCGCCCCCTGCCGACCTGAAATTTGATGCTGAAGGCAATCCTGTGAGTGAAGGCGCCGGCGCGGCAAGCGCCGACAATGCCGACCATTGGGTGCCGTGGCGCAAGGATAGCATGATCTTCTTCGCCGCCGACGGCCTGCGCCAGGACCTTGTGGAGCAGGGTGCACGCGCCGGCTGGCTGCCCGCGATGGCGCGCTTGCTGCGCTCTGGCGCCAAGGCCGGCGACAATGGCCTGCTCACGCAGGCGCCGCCCAACACAGGCGCGGGCTGGTTCACACTGGCCACGGGCGCATGGCCCGCTGTCACAGGCTCCACCAACAACACCTTCCACAAGAATGGCGCCACATTTACCAGCCGGACCGCCGCTTTTGACGAAGGCGTACTCCAGGCCGAGACGCTGGCCCAGGCAGCCGAGCGCGGCGGCAAGAAGGTTGTCCAGATTGAGTGGGCGGGCGGTCGCAGCGGCGCCATCAATGGCCCCACAGTCGACTACCGTGGTTTCTTCTCGGGGCGCGGCGTGGCCACCAACTACATCAGCCCCACGGACGACCCGAACTTCACCGCCTCCTTTGGCCTGCAGTTTGACCATCCGGCGGGCTTTGCCGGGCAGGCTGCCTTCCCCGGCGCTGCGCCCACCGCCGCCACAGGCTGGAGCAATGTCCCCGCTTCCTACAGCCCGGCGCAGGAGATGCGCCTGCGCGTGCTCGACTTCGGCACGGACAAGTACGGCCTCAACGCCTACATCTTTGACTCCACCGACGACGGCGCCATCAACTACGACCGTGTGCTGCTCGACGACAACAAAGATGCGAGCAGCAACAAGGGTGTTGTCAAGCCCGGCAAATGGGCAGATGTAAAGGTTACGATTTCGGGTGGCGCGCTGGCCGGCAAGACCGCAGGCATGCTCGTCAAGGTGGAGGAATTGACGCCCGACCTGAGCAAGGTGCGCCTCTTCCACACCTCCGTCACGCGCGCCAACGCCACCTGGGCGGATTGGCCGGGCATGGCGGGCT
>CAYJNV010000231.1:5402-7302 GCA_964370975.1 uncultured Caldilineaceae bacterium
CACCTCCACCGCCGCCGACTTTGCCATCCTCGAAGCGGGCATCGTCAGTGAGGAGACATACGTGCAGCAGGGACTCTACTGGGAGCGCCTCTACTGGCCGCTCACCTGGTACCTCCTGCGCACCTACAAGCCAGATCTGGCGCTGGTGGGCTATCCGATTACCGATGAGTTCCAGCATCAGTTCCTGGGCCTTGTGACGCCCACACTGCCCAACGGCGCGCCCAGCCCTGCCTATGACGACGTGCAGGTGAACGGTACGCCCGACGGCCGCGTGGCGCAGCGCAACGCCTTCCTCAAGCGCGCGTTCATGGGGGCCGACGCCACGCTCGCGCTCACCCAGTGGCTCATGCCCTGGAGCGCCTCGTCCTTTGTCTCGTCGGACCACGGCTTTGCGCCCCAGTTTCTGGCCATTGACGCGAGCAAGGTGCTTGTGGATCTCGGGCTGCTCTCTGCGCCGCAGACATCCAACTGTCGCCCGGCGACCGGCGAGACAATTGGCAAGGCCAAGGCCTGCTGGGCGGGCGGCACCGTACAGATCTACCTCAATGTGGCAGGCCGCGACCCTGTCAATGCCAGCTTCCAGCAGGTGGCTGCAACAGATGTGGACGCCACGGTCGCTCAGATCAAGGCCGCCTTCCTTGCCCTTACTGATCCCAACGACTGGACCGGCGACGGCAATCCCGAAGGCTGGAAGATGATCGACCGCGCCTACACCAAGGCCGAGGCGCGCTATATTCCCAATGGCGCAGGCAGCACCGCCAACATGGCGCACCCCACGCGCACGGGCGATCTCGTCGTCTTCTCCTACCCGCCCTACCAGTACGATGCGGCCACGCCCGGCACCCTCGTCGCGCGCTCGGCCTTCTTCGGCCAGCACGGCTACATGCCCGATATGCAGGACCTGGCCAACAACATCAACATGCGCTCCACCTTCATTGCAGGTGGCGGCATGATTCAGCCCAAGGTCACCGCGCAGGGCATCCGCTCGATTGACCTTGCGCCGACGGCCGCGTACATCCTGGGCGTGCCCGAGCCGCAGCACGCGCAGGGCGTTGTGCGCCTTGACCTGATCCGCGGCGGCCCTGCACGCACACTGGTTCCCATCATCGGCCTCACCGACTTCCACGGCCAGCTTGAGCAGACCACCACGCGCGTGGACGGCCTCAACATACCTGTGGGCGGGGCCGCGCAACTGGCAACGATGTTTGACGAAGAGGCGGCGGCTTTTGCCAAGCCCGCCTTCCGCTTCGCTTCGGGCGACAACGTGGGCGCGTCGCCCGCGATCTCGGGACTGCTTGAGGACATGCCCACGATCGACGTGGAAAATGCCTGGGGGCTCAACGCCACTTCCTATGGCAACCATGAGTTCGACTACGGCATTGCGCGCCTGCAGGCGCACCAGGCACGCGCCAACTTCCCCTTCCTGGGTGCCAATATTGTGGACGCTGTGACCATGCAGAACCCCAACTGGGTCAAGGGGACGCATGTCTTCACCTACGGCAACGTGCGCATCGGCGTCATCGGCATTGGGCTGGAGACGACGCCCGAACTGGTGAGCGCAGGTGCGACCGCGGGGCTCAAGTTCCTGCCCGCAGTCCAAACCATCAAGACAGAGTCGGAGAAACTGCGCAAGCAGGGCATCAAGGTTCAGGTGGTGCTGATCCACGAAGGTGCAAATCTGGGCAGCAACGCCATTGATGGCACGTCGCCCTCGCCATGGCAGGGCCCGATTGTAGATATCGTCAACCAGATTCAGGACACCACTGTGGACCTGGTGCTGGCGGGCCACACGCACCGCATTGCCAACTTCCAGATCGGCCACATTGCCGTAGGCGAAGGGCTGAACGCAGGTGCGTCCTACTCCGTGGCGCAACTGGTTGTGCAGGGGCAGGATGTGGAG
>CAYJNV010000232.1:0-7290 GCA_964370975.1 uncultured Caldilineaceae bacterium
GCTTGGCGCGCGTGGCCCCGGCCACTATGGTGCGGCGCGCATCACGGTCATGAACCTCAAGGTCGCGCTGGTGGACCCCGAGCGCAACCTGCTTGCCATCAAGGGGGCCGTGCCTGGTGCGAACGGCAGCCTTGTGCTGGTGCGCGAGGCCGTCAAGGCGCGCAAGAAGACTGCCACGGGGAAAAAGTCCTAGCGTGCCGGGGTAACCCGCAGGCCACAGGGCAGACGAGGAGAAATGACGTGAAAATTGCAATGAAGAATATGGCCGGGCAGGATGCCGGCCAGACTGAACTGAATGATTCGATCTTTGCGGCGCAGGTGAATGTGCCCCTGATGCACCAGGCATTGATACGCCAGCTGGCGAATGCCCGCCTGGGCACGCATGACACCAAGACGCGCGGCGAAGTGCGGGGCGGCGGCAAGAAGCCGTGGCGCCAGAAGGGCACCGGCCGCGCACGCCAGGGCTCCACCCGTGCGCCCAACTGGGTTGGTGGTGGTACAGTCTTTGGCCCCACGCCGCGCAAGTATACGCAGTCGCTCAACAAGAAGATGCAGCGCGCCGCACTGCGCAGCGCCCTCACGGCCAAGGTCACCAGCGGCGGCATCGTCGTCCTTGACAGCCTGTCCGTGGATGCACCCAAGACCAAGACGATGACTGCGATGCTGGCCGCGCTGGGCGTGGCCGAGCGCAGCGTGCTTCTGGTGATGGCGGACAAGAATGTGAATGTGCGCAAGAGCGCCAACAACTTGCCCAACATCAAAATGGTGCTGAGCAACTATCTGAATGTACGCGACCTGCTGGGCCACGATGTGGTCGTTATGCCCAACGCCGCCCTCCCGCAGATTGAAGCGTGGCTGGCAGTCGAAGGCGAAGAGGCCGGTGAAGACGCCGTCCAGGCCAGCGAGGACGTAGTCCAGGCCGACGGAGGGAACGAGTAACCATGCATACCTATGACGTGTTGATTCGCCCGGTCGTGACTGAAAAGTCCACCATTGCCACGGACCTCGGGCAATATGCCTTTGAGGTGGCCATGGGCGCCAACAAGATGCAGGTCAAAGACGCCGTGGAGACTGCGTTCAAAGTCACCGTCTACGACGTCAACGTGCTAATCATGCCGGCCAAGATTACGCGGCGCGGCAGCCGTGAGATCGTGCGCCGCAGCAAGTGGAAGAAGGCAGTCGTCACGCTCAAGCCCGGCGACCGCATCCAGTTGTTTGAAGGCGTATAGGGGAGCGGACGAACATGCCTATCAAGATCTATCGACCGACATCGGCGGGGCGGCGCAATACGAGCGTCTCGACCTTTGAAGAGATTACCAAGTCGACGCCCGAGCGCTCGCTGCTTGAGCCGCTGAAGCGCAAGTCGGGCCGCAACAATCGCGGCAAGGTCACCACCCGCCACCAGGGCGGCGGCCACAAGCGGCGCTATCGCATCATCGACTGGAAGCGCGACAAGACGGGTGTTGTGGGCACGGTTGCCTCGATTGAGTATGACCCCAACCGCAGCGCGCGCATTGCCCTCGTCGTCTATACCGATGGCGACAAGCGCTATATTCTGGCCCCGAATCAGGTGGGTGTAGGTGACAAGGTCGTCTCGGGCGTCGGTTCGGACATTCGGCCCGGCAATGCGATGCCCATCAAGAATATCCCGTTGGGCACAACGATTCACAACATTGAGCTCTACCCTGGGCGTGGCGGCCAGTTGGTGCGCAGCGCAGGCAATCAGGCGCAGCTTCTGGCCAAAGAGGGCACAATGGCGCAGGTGCGTCTGCCCAGCGGCGAAGTTCGCTATGTGGACATGAACTGCATGGCCACGATTGGCCAGGTTTCCAACCCGGACCATGCCAACGTCAGCCTGGGCAAGGCCGGACGCAGCCGCTGGCTGGGCATTCGCCCGGGAACGCGTGGCGTGGCCATGGACCCCTCCTCGCATCCGCATGGTGGTGGTGAAGGTCGCTCGGGCATTGGCATGAAGGCGCCCAAGACGCCGTGGGGCAAGGTGGCGTTGGGGTTGAAGACGCGCACCAACAAGCGCACCAATAAGTTCATTGTGCGCCGCAGCAGCGCCTCAAAGAAGTAATGGGCCTGGAAGAAAGGGTGAGTGAAGAGTGTCACGTTCACTGAAGAAGGGGCCGTTCATCGAGCCCAGACTGTTGAAGCGCATTGAAGAGATGAACCGCAAGGGCGAGCGCAAGGTGATCAAGACCTGGTCGCGTGCGTCCACCGTCTTTCCGCAGTTTGTTGGCCACACCATCGCCGTGCATGACGGCAGGCGCCACGTGCCTGTATTCATCAGCGAGAACATGGTCGGCCACAAGCTCGGCGAGTTTGCCCCCACCCGGTTCTTCCGTGGTCACGTGCGGTCGGAGAAGAGCACTAAGGTACGTGCTGCGGTTCCGGCAGGCCGAGGCTAAAGAGGCGAGGGGGAGACGATGGAAGTTCGAGCGGTAACCAAGTTCACCGGCATGAGCGCCCAGAAGACGCGGTTGGTCCTGGACGAAATGCGCGGCAGGCGCGCCGAGGAAGCCATGGCGCTGCTACAATTCATGCCTCAGCCTTCGGCGCGCGTAATTTACCAGACGGTGAAGAGCGCGCTGGCCAACGCCGTGGAGAATTACGGCTACGACGCCGAGGATATGGTCATTACCAGGATTTTCGCCGACCAGGCACCCATCCGGCGCTGGCGCCGCTTTGGCGCCCGTGGGCGCTTCAAGCCCTTGCGGCGACCGTCGTCGCACGTAACGGTAGTGCTCGAGGAGCGTGTCGCGCTGGCCGCGCCCGCTGCGGGCAACAAGCCCGCATCCAAGAAACCGGCTGGGAAGTAAGGAGGAGAGACTTGGGTCGCAAAGTACACCCGCTGGGCTTCCGCCTGGGGATCATCAAGGAACACCGCAGTCGCTGGTACGCCAGCGGCAAGAAGTATACCGAGCAACTGGACGAGGACCGCAAGATTCGGGCCATGGTTCAGCGCGAATTGCCCAAGGCGGGCATCAGCGATATCGAGATTGATCGACAGCCGAACCAGGTGCACGTCATCATATCGACGGCGCGCCCCGGTGTCATTATTGGCCGCAAGGGCGCCAGCGTCAACGTGCTGCGCACCGACTTGCAGGAAATGACCGACAAAAAGGTCAAGATCGATGTTAAGGAAGTGGACCGGCCGGAGTTGAACTCGCTGCTCGTGGCCGAGAGCATTGCCGAGCAGCTTGAGCGCCGCGTAAGCTGGAAGCGGGCGATGAAGCAGTCCGTCCAGAAGACGATGCGTTCGGGCGCCAAGGGGATCATGATCACCGTGGCAGGGCGGCTCGGCGGCGCTGATATGGGCCGCGTCGACACCGTGCGTGAAGGGCGGATTCCCCGCCACACGCTGCGCGCCGATATCGACTACGGCACAGCCGAGGCGAACACCACCTTTGGCGTCATCGGCGTCAAGGTGTGGATCTACGTGGGCGAAGTTGCGCCTGGCGAAGAGTACCACGCCCGCTACGCCACCGAAGCCGCCGCTGCCGCCTAAAGGCTGGAGCGAGGCCACGGCGGTGATGGTAGCGAGAGAAACAAATTGACCACTCGCGCGTCATCGCGGCGAGATTGTGCACCAGGTTTGGTTGCGCACTAGAGCGTATTGCGCCGGCAGGAACGCGCAGTACAGAATGAAGGAGTCACGACCATGTTGATGCCAAAGCGAGTCAAATACCGCAAGGTCATGCGTGGACGCCTGAAGGGCAAGGCGTGGCGCGGCAACTCCGTGACGTTTGGCACCTATGGCCTGCAGGCAGTTGAATCGCACTACATTACCAGTCGCCAAATTGAGGCGGCGCGGCGTGCCATGGTGCGCTACATCCGCCGCGGTGGGAAGATCTGGATTCGCGTCTTCCCCGACAAGCCATGGACCAAGCGCGCAGCCGAGACCCGCATGGGTTCCGGCAAGGGCAGTGTGGAGCACTGGGTGGCGCCTGTACGCGCCGGGCGTGTGCTCTTTGAGATGGCGGGCATTCGCGAAGAACAGGCACGCGAGGCCATGCGCCTGGCGGCCTTCAAGCTGCCCATGCGCACCCAGTTTGTCTTGCGCGATGATCACGTTGCCGGCAGCGGAGACGAGGAGTAATCTGATGAAGAGCCAAGAAATTCGCTCGTTGACCAACGGCGAACTTGCCAACAAGTTGGACGACGCACACCAGGAACTCTTCAACCTGCGCTTCCAGAATGCAACGGGCCAGCTCAAGAACTCGGCCCGCACGCGTGAAGTGCGTCGCGATATTGCCCGCATCATGACCATCCTGCGCGAGCGGGAATTGGCCGGCGCGGCTGAATAGCCGATAGCACTGGAATAGCCGATAGGCTGGAAGGCCAATCAGGCCAAAGGAGAGTAAGCATGCGTGAACAGCGGCGCGCCCTGACAGGCGTAGTGACAAGCGACAAGATGGAGAAGACGATTGTTGTGGAAGTGGTGCGCGTCACGCGCCACCCCCTCTACGGCAAGGTCATCAAGACACACAAGAAGTACAAGGCCCACGACGAGAACAACTCTGCTCGCATTGGGGACACTGTGCGCATTCGCGAGTGCCGCCCCATGAGCAAGGACAAGACCTTCTTCGTGGAAGAGATTCTCAACAAGGTTGTACAAGTCGCCGAGGCGAATGTCTAGGCGGAGGGTCAAGAGATGCTACAACAGGAATCAAGGCTCAAGGTTGCCGACAACACGGGCGCCAAGGAATTGTTGACCATCCGCGTCAAGGGTGGGAGCACGCGCCGCTATGCTGCAATTGGTGACATCATCGTCGCCACGGTCAAGAGTGCATCTCCCACGGGCAGCGTCAAGAAGGGTGATGTTGTGCGCGCCGTGGTTGTACGCACCAAGCGTGCCGTGCGCCGCGCCGACGGCTCGTACATCCGCTTTGACGAAAACGCCGCCGTCATTATTGACGACAACCAGAATCCGCGCGGCACGCGTATTTTTGGGCCGGTGGCCCGGGAATTGCGCGAAGGCGGCTACATGAAGATTCTGTCGCTGGCGCCGGAAGTGCTATAGCGCGCGCCGGCATGGCACGCACCGCCCCGGGCGGTGAAAACCGCCTCAGGCGGGGAGCAAGGAGCGGACAATGAATCTGAAGATCAAGAAGGGTGATACCGTCGAGGTCATCGCCGGCGAAGACAAAGGGCACCGCGGTGAGGTGCAGCGCGTGATGCGGCGCAAGAAGGCAGATGGCGCCTACGACCCCAACAAGGTCTACGTGCTGGTGGCGGGTGCAAACCTCGCCATCAAGCACCAGCGCTCGACAGGGCGCGTACGCACGCAGACGGGGCGCATCGAGCGTGAGATGCCCATCCACATCAGCAACGTCATGCTGGTGGGTAAGGGGGGCGACGCCACGCGCGTACGCTATGAAGTCGATGCCGGCGGCGAGAAGTCGCGCGTCGAAGTGGGCAGCGGTGTGCCGCTCCCCAAGAAGGACAAGTAGGCGGTCACGCGCAGGCCGCGCGTCGCATCGTCTTTGCGGTCATTAACGTCTGAACTGGCGCCGGACGCGTCGGCGCTTGCGGGCGCATGCAAGGAGTAACGAATGAGTGACAATGTAAAGGGCGCTAAGCAGCCCAAAGGTGGCTCCGGCGGCGCAGGCGGCCAGGGCAACAAGGGTGACAAAGGCGGCAGGGGCAAGCCTCAACAGGCCCCGGCCGTAGAGGTCATCGACGAGCCGGAAGTCCCCAGCGGCCCACTGCCCATGCCGCGCATGCAAGAGCGCTACCGCAAGGAAATTGTGCCAGCGCTCATGAAGGAGTTTGGCTACGACAACGTCATGCAGGTTCCGCGCCTCACGAAAATATCAGTAAACATTGGCCTGGGTGAGGCAATCCAGAACAGCAAGGCGATTGACGCAGCCACAGGCGACCTTGTCCTGATTACCGGGCAGAAGCCCGTTGTCACCAAGGCGCGCCTCTCTATCGCCGTCTACAAGCTGCGCGAAGGCATGCCCATCGGCATCATGGTCACTCTGCGTGGCCGGCGCATGTGGGATTTCCTGGACCGGCTGATCAACATTGTGCTGCCCCGCCAGCGTGACTTTCAGGGCGTTTCGCCCGATTCGTTTGACGGCCGCGGCAACTACAGCATTGGCCTGCGTGAGCAGCTTGTCTTCCCCGAAATTGATTACGACAAGGTGGACAAGGTGCGCGGCATGGAAGTGACGATTGTCACCACCGCCAACACGGACGAAGAGTCGCGGCGCATGCTGGCACTGTTCGACATGCCCTTCAAGCGTGCGTAACAAGTAGCGGCGACTTCGGTCGCCCGGCGAATACGGAGCGGCGCTTATCAGCCGTCACTGGTTCTGCAAGCGAGCGTCATCCAGCAAGGCAGAGCAGGTATCAGGAAGGGATAGGAGATTTCGTGGCAAAGACATCCATTGTCATTCGCGAATCACGCCGCAAGTTTGCCGTGCGGGTGCGCAATCGCTGCTCCATTTGCGGGCGGCCGCGCGGCTACATGCGCCGCTTCGGCCTCTGCCGCATCTGCTTCCGCGAAGAAGCACTGGCGGGCCGTCTGCCGGGCGTGATCAAGTCGAGTTGGTAGATTCACAAATTGGTTAGATCGGGCGCAGGTGCAACCGGCTGCCCCGCAGCGTTTCCTCACGGAAGCAGATGCGGCAGCAGGCGGTGATGGCCGGCGAACCCGTGCTGTTGTCCCGGTTCGGTTGCGGACTACGTCTGTTTATGCATTGCCCGGCTGCTGCATGCAGCTGGAATGCTCAGCCAGACGCAAGCGCTACCCGAGGAGAAAGCAAGAGGAAAAGACAGAATGGTCAATGATCCAATTGCTGACATGCTGACTCGCATTCGTAATGCCGGTCTCGTGCAGCACCGGAAAGTGGTGATGCCCACCTCCACCATCAAGGTGAGCATAGCCAGGATTTTGCATGACGAAGGCTTCATCAAGAGCTTCAACGTCACCGACGAGAAGCCGCAAGCCAGCCTGGTGCTTGAACTCAAGTACACAGGCAAGGGTGTGCCGGTTGTAAACGGTCTTGAGCGTGTAAGCCGCCCCGGACGCCGCGTCTACGCAGGGTACAAGGAAATTCCCTGGGTGCGCAGCGGGCTGGGCATTAATATCGTTTCGACACCGCAAGGATTGCTGACTGGCCGCCGGGCGCGTCGTGCTCGTGTGGGCGGTGAGATTCTCTGCAACGTCTGGTAGGCCTGGGACGCGAGGAGGCAAACAATGTCACGTATTGGACGTAGCCCGATTGAACTCCCCTCGAAAGTCAAGTTCGAGGTGGACAAGGGCAACCGAGTGAC
>CAYJNV010000233.1:0-7254 GCA_964370975.1 uncultured Caldilineaceae bacterium
CCGCCTGCTCGTCTTCGTCCAGCACAAACTGGGACCAGGGCGCGGGCATGCCTTCCTCGGTGACGCCGTAGAAGACGCGGACACCTTCGGGCGTGCGCAGGGCGAGATCATAGCGCGTCTTGCCAGCGCGTTTTTCCACGTGCAGCAGGCCAATCTCACCCATCCACTCGGCGTCGTCCACGTCGAAACGCTTCTCTTCCACCGCGCGGATCGCGTAGTTCCACAAGTCGCGCGCACCGCGCCGGGTGACGCCCTTGATGATGCTGCCGTTGCGCATGTCGCGGATACTGTGGTTCATCACGCCGCCGCGCATTTCGCTTTCCACAATTTCGACGCCGATTTGAGGCAGAACCGCCGCCGCTGCGCTCTGCGCGGCTGCTGGCGATGGCGCTTTGGACCTGGTTGCGCGCGTGGCAGGCCTGGCGGGCTTTGATTCCTTTTTGGCCTCTGCTGCGGACAGCGCGCCACCTTCACCTCGCACAGACTTCGTGCTCCTGGTGCGCGATCCCCTGGTTGTCGTGCTTCTGGATGACGTGCCCTTGGCCGTGGAGGGCTCTGCCGTTGCGGCCTCCGCAGTCGTGGCTCTGTTGGTGGATGCGTCGGCGGTCGCGCTCCTGGCCGTGCTGGTCAACTTGCGGCGCGTCGTTTTGGGCTTTGTCTCTGCTGGCGGCGCAACCACTGGAGCCTCGGCGACCGGCTCTGCCTCGAGTGTGGGCGCCACTTCGACAGCGGCCATCTTCTTGAGGCCGCGGCGCGCCTTCGGCTTGTGCGCTGGAGAAACCCCACTGGGCGACACAGTCACCGCTTCGACCGTGGGAAACTCCACGGCGACCAGCGCGGCCTCCGTCGCTGGTGGGGCAGCGTACGCCATTTCGTCGACCGGTTGATCAGAAGCGGAAGCCTCCGCCTCTGGCGCGTCTGCCGCAGGATCATCTGCTATATCGGCATTCTCCAGCACAACCTTGCGGGCGCCCGAGCGACTGCCGCCACGGCGCGAACGGCGCGCCCTGGGCTTGGTCGTCTGTTCCTCCACCTGCGCGGCAGTGCCCTCGACCGCATCCGCAGCGGCGATCTGCTCGACAATCATCTCCACGTCGGGTGCGAGGGGCACGCTCTGCTGCTCCATCGCCTCGAGCACCATGGCGACGATTTCGTCGCGCGTGGCCGCGCGCGTTTGCTTGTCGTCACGAAGCCAGATCTGCGTGCCATCAACTGCATAGGGGCGGTCGTCGCCCCTGGGCACCTGCAGCCGCAGCACGTTGGCGTCGTCGGACTTGACGATCTCCGACCGCACCACAAGCGATGGTGCAATGCGCTCACCCACGGCGTCAAGAATCTGCTGCTCCACCTGATTGGGACGAGCCAGCCCCTGGGGGCCATCTCGGCGCAGGCTGACGCCTACATAGACCGCGCCGCCCGCGGTATTGGCAAAGGCGCAAATGTCGGCCAGGATGGCGTCGGCATTGCCCCCCGCCTTGGTTGCAGAAACGTGGAACGACTGCAAGAGGCCGGGGCCGGCCGCGCGCGCCGTGGCCAGCGCATCAAAGGCGCGCTCCTTGGGGCGAGCCGGACGCACCAACTCCCACTCCGTGCTGCGCAGGAGCGCCGCGAGCGCCTCGAAGCTGCTGTCCTCGAGAAAGACCTCGGTGGCGCGTTCGCCTATGCCCAGGCGCTTGGGGTTACTCGCGTCCATCGTCAAACGATGCGCATCACTGCCCTGGACGCTGTGCATGCGCCGCGGATACTCGGACTTGCTGCCGTTAAAGAAGCGCGCCGTGGAATAGCCGCGGTGCTCAAGATCTGTCACCTCAAGGGCGTCAAGGTTGACATCCTGGGTGTAGGCAATCTTGGTCTGGCCACCAAAGGGGAAATTGCGCATGGCAACGCCATGCGTGCTGTTGGCGTGGGCAGCAATCGCCAGCCCACCCGCCTCGCGAATGACGCGGTAGGCGAAGAGCACGTCAGTGGCCGAGCCAGTCTCCGTGCTGCCGATGTCGATCTTCTCGGGCGGCACCTTGAGCGAGAGCAGGATGTGCTCCAGCGTGCGCACGGAGGTCTCGGGCGGGAAGATGCCCAAAATATGAAAGCCAAAGGTGGCGGTGAACTCAAAACCGGGAAGCACGAGCACGCGGTTGCTTAGCTCGCGCCAGGCGGACAGCGCCGCGCGCTCCTCGTCGTTGAGGCGATTTTGCTGCTCGAGGCGCGTAAGCCACTCGATTTCGCGCCGGATAGCAGCTACGCCCGCCACGGTGTTGTGGTCGGTAATCGCCACAATGTCCAGGCCCCTGTTTGCAGCCACCCTCAGCCAATCGAGGTATGTAACGCCAGGTTCTTCGTAATCGCTGCTCGCAGGTGTATGCGTGTGCAGGTCCATCTTGTACCAGCGGCGCGCCCCTTCGGGGGTAGGTGGCCGGGTTGCGTCTGCTTGCGCAGGGGGAGCGGCGGCCGAACTGTTGCCGTTGCCGCTCGTGTTGCCGCTTGAGGCGGTGCCACCGGAGTAGCCACCGCTGCGCGGTCTTCGTCTTCTTGTCACGTGAAAAATCCTTGATCTGAGCCCGGCTGGTTTCAATTGCCGCCGGGCAAAATATACAACAAATGTACTGTGGGGGTGCAGGCAGCCGCCGTGGAAAGTGCAGCAGGAACGACGCGGGAAAGATGCGCTGCTCCTCGCCTGGGCTGACCCCATATGCGTGTTTGCGGCAAATGCTATGCCGCCGTTTCGCCCGCCTTGCGTGGCGTGCGCCGTTTGCGCGCCGCTTTGCCGCCGTTGGCCGCTGCTTTCCCCTCACCCGGCGCGCTGCCGGCGGGTGCCTCGGACGCGACATCAGGCGCGCTTTCTGCGCCATCACGTTGCGAACGCTCTGCGTTGGGTGCAGTAATGTCGCTGGCGAGTGGCGCGTCGAGTGCATGCGCCAGCACTTCCTCCATCGTATCTACGGGGATGAAGGTCATCGTGGCGCGAATTTCAGGCGGCACATCCTCGAGGTCGGCCTCGTTACGCTTGGGCAGAATCACCGTAGTGAGGCCAAAGCGTGCCGCCGCCAGTACCTTCTCCTTGAGGCCGCCAATCGGCAAAACCTTGCCGCGCAGCGTAATCTCACCGGTCATGCCCAGGTTCGGCTTCACAGGCCGCCCCGTGAGCAGGCTCGCCAGCGCCGTGGCCATGGTAATGCCTGCAGACGGTCCATCCTTGGGGATGGCCCCCGCGGGTATGTGCAGGTGGATGTCGGCCGTGCGGAAGAAGGTGGGCTCAAAGCCAAGCTGCGTTGCGCGCCCGCGCACATAGCTCAGCGCCGCTTGCGCGCTCTCCTTCATCACATCACCCAACTGGCCGGTCAGGGTGAAGCCCTTCTCGCCCGGCATGCGCGTGGCCTCGAAGAACATGATGTCGCCGCCGGTTGCCGTCCATGCCAGGCCAATGGCCACACCGGGGATTTCCGTGCGCTCGGCCACTTCTTCTTCATGCACCTCCCGTCTGCCCAGGTAGGTGGTCACATTGTTGACGTCGATAGTCACACTGCCTGTTTCGCCCGCGGCAATGCGCGCCGCCAGCTTGCGGCAAATCTTGCCGATGTTGCGCTCGATGCCGCGCACGCCCGCCTCACGTGTGTAGCCCTGGATTATCTCGTGCAGCGCGGCTGCGGTGAACTCCACCTCATCGCTGATGAGGCCGTTCTCCTTGATCTGGCGCGGGATGAGATACCCCTGCGCAATCTTGACCTTCTCGTCCTCGGTATACGAGCTCAACTCGATGATCTCCATGCGGTCGCGCAGCGCAGGGGGAATCGTGTCGAGCACATTGGCCGTCGTAATGAAGAAGACCTGGCTCAGGTCAAACGGCACGTCGATGTAGTGGTCGCGAAATTCGCGGTTCTGCTCGGGGTCCAGCACCTCGAGAAGCGCGCTGCTCGGGTCGCCGCGGAAGTCGCGCCCCAACTTGTCGACTTCGTCGAGCATGAAGACCGGGTTCTTGCTCTCGATTCGGTGCAGGCTCTGGATGATGCGGCCGGGCATGGACCCTATGTAGGTGCGGCGGAAGCCGCGAATGTCGGCCTCGTCGCGAATGCCGCCCAAGGCCAGGCGCACGAACTTGCGATCCATGGCGCGTGCAATGCTCACGCCCAGGCTCGTCTTGCCCACGCCCGGCGGCCCCACAAAGCAGAGCACAACACCCTCGCGCTCGCGCCGGATCTTGTCCTGCAGGTCCTCGGAGGTGCCGTCGGCGCGCCGTTCTGCGCGCAGCTTGCGCACAGCCAGGAATTCGAGGATGCGCTCCTTGATCTCGGTGAGGCCGTAGTGGTCCTCATCGAGCACGGCGCGCGCGTGCTTGATGTCGAGGTTGTCCTCGGTCTTCACCTGCCAGGGCAGGCTCACCAGCAAATCAAGATAGGTCTTGATGACGCTGTACTCGGCCGCCTGGATGGGCATGCGTTTCATGCGCCCCAGTTCGCGCCGGGCTTCCTTCTCGGCCTCGGGAGAGAGGCCAGCCGCTGCAATTCGCTCTTCGAGCTCGCGCAGATCGGCGGATTGCTCGTCCTCCTCGCCCAACTCCTTCTGGATGGCGCGCATCTGCTCGCGCAGGAAGTAGTCGCGCTGCATCTTCTCCATCTCGCCCTGGGCTTCACTCTGAATCTTGCGACTCATCTCCAGGACTTCGACTTCCTTCTTGAGCAATTCGGTAATGTGGAAGAGTTTGTCGCGCACCGAGTCCATCTCGAGGATGGTCTGCGCCTCGTCGGTTTTGAGGCGCATTGAGCTGCAGACCAGGTAGGCGAGCTGGCGGCCGTCGTCCACGTTGATAGCCATCACGGCCAACTCGTCGGGCATCTGCGGCTCAAGCTCCACCAGGCGGCGGAAGAGCTGCTGGACGGCGCGCATGACGGCTTCCATCTCAAGCCCATCCTCAAGCACCTCGGGGATGATCTCGATGCGGGCGCGCAGGAATGGCTGCTCCTGCACATATTCGCCAATGCGAATACGCTCCTGCCCCTGCACAAGCAGGCGCATGCTGCCATCAGGCGTTTTGAGGACGCGATGAACCTGGGCTGCCGTACCCACCGTGTGAATCTGGTCGGGGTCCGGCTCCTCGATGCTCTCATCCTTGCTGGTGACAAGGGCGATGATGCGATTGTTGGGCAGCGTGCCCTCTACCAGGCGGATGCTGCGCTCCTGGCCAATCGGCAGAGGCAGCCACATCATGGGGTAAACAACGACCCCACGCAGCGGCAAAACGGGCAGGTCATCCGAAATGATGGATTCGATCGCAGGTTGATCGTGTGCTGCGCTGAACTCTTCCGACTCAAAAATCACTTCATCTTCATCCGGCTCATCCCAATCGTCGTCGCCGGTATTCACGTAAAAATCTTTCATGTACCTCAACCAGTACTCGTGCATAGTCGCGCGTGAAAACAAAGGGCCTGGGGAGGCCGGGCGCGCGCTCACAGCCTGCGAGGGCTGCGATCGAATGATTATAGCACACCGCATCACGCAAGCCTTGTTGGCAAGGTGACAGTTGACGCGCTGCAAAGTGCTGCGGGCGTATCCAGATGGTCATTGCATGGCATAACAACAGGGGTTGAAGACCGGGGCACGACGATCTGCTGTGCTATACTGACCTAACAGTGCCACCCACACGCACCGTCGCGTGTGCACACAAAGGACACCTCCACATGAGCACGATACCCGAAATGACCACCGGCGCGTTTGTGGATGCGCTCGCCGCACAGACCTCCACACCCGGCGGTGGCGGCGCAGCGGCCCTCACCGGCAGCATGGCCGCCGCGCTGGTGAGCATGGTCATCAACTTCACCGTGGGCAAGAAGAAGTACGCCGAAGTGGAGGACGAGTTGCGCGGTTACCTCGCCGAGAGCGAGCGGCTGCGTGGCGAGTTGCTGGCCCTGGCCGACGCCGACGCCGACGCCTTTACCGCCGTCAGCGCCACCTACGGCATGCCCAAGGAGACGGACGCCGAGAAGGAAGCGCGTACGGCCGCCATGCAGGACGCGCTCAAACACGCCGCGCACGTCCCGTTTGTCACCGCCGAGAAGTGCCTGGAGGTGATCAAACTGGCCGAACCTGTGGGCGCTAAGGGTAACCCCAACGTGGTGAGCGACGCCGCGACGGCCATCTACCTGGCGCAGGCCGCGCTGCTCGCAGGCATCGCCAATGTCAACGTCAACCTCAAGCTCATCAAGGACGAGGCCTTTGTGGACGAGTGGGAGAAGCGCCGCAACTTGGTGCTCGACGACATGCGCACCGCCGTCGAGATCAGCAAGGCAGCCTGTGCAGCGACGATTGGGGTGACGTTGTGACGGCGCAACTCCTCGACGGCAGCGCGTTGGCCAAGCAAGTGAAGGCGCACCTGAAGGATGAAATTGCCGCATACACTGCCGAGTTCCTCGCGCCCCCCACACTGGCTGTGCTGCGCGTGGGGAGTGACGAGTCAGCCGCAGGCTATGCGCGCGCGATTGAGAAGAACTGCAAGAGCGTGGGTGTGGCTTTCCAGGCGGTCGAGCTGGGCGATGACGCCAACCAGGCCACAGTGGCGGCGGCACTTGCCGACCTCAACGAGAGCGAAGCTGTGCACGGCATCATGATCCTGGAGCCGCTGCCCACACAGATTAACCTCGAGGCGCTCGTGGAGATGCTAAACCCCAACAAGGATGTAGACGGCGTGCACCCGCTCAACGCCGGGCGGCTGGCGCAGCAGAAGACGCCCGTCTTCGTCCCCGCCACGCCCGCCGGCGCGATTCGACTGCTCGAGGACGCAGGCGTTGTCTTCAAGGGGCTCAACGCCGTCATGGTGGGGCGCAGCGACATTGTGGGCAAGCCTATGGCCATGCTCCTGCTCCACCGTCACTGCACCGTGACGATTGCGCACAGCCGCACGGTGGATTTGCCCGCCGTCTGCCGCAGCGCCGACCTGCTCTGCGTGGGCATTGGCCGCGCCGAGATGGTCAAGGGCGACTGGATCAAGCCCGGCGCGATTGTGGTGGACTTCGGCACGACCTACACCGAGGCCGGCCTCAAGGGTGACGTGGACCAGGCCGCAGCGGCCGAGGTCGCCGGCATGCTCACCCCCGTGCCCGGTGGCATTGGCCCCATGACCAACGCAGTGCTCATGAGCAACGTGCTTCAGGCTGCGCGCATTGCAGCCACACTCGCCTACGGCATCTAGCGCATACACTACGACGCAAAGTCGCAAAGATACTGTGTTGAAAGTCAAGTAGCAGCCGAAGCAAGAGTGGGGTCGAA
>CAYJNV010000234.1:0-7243 GCA_964370975.1 uncultured Caldilineaceae bacterium
ACAGGCGAAACGAGCGCCTCTGCAATGGCGTTGCGGATGAACCCCACCGCACCGGTCAGCCTGTAGATCCCAAGCAGAAGCCGGGTCTCCCGAGCCTCGGACTGCGTGTACGCCGCAATGGGCGCTCCGATAGCGACCAGGCTGCGCAGTCGCTCGGGGTGCGCTGCTGCCAGGGTGATACCAACGTGGCCACCCCATGCGTTGCCTACCCAGTCCACCGGTTCGACCACTCTGAGCGCCTCGAGCACGTCGAGCGACGCTTCCGCACACTCGCGCATCGTATACCGTTTGTCGGGATCACTGCTTGCACCATGACCGGGCCCATCGATGAGGATCAGCCGTCGACTCTCGCTGAGGAGCGGCGCAATGCGCCGCCAACTCGCGCTGTCTACGAACAGGCTGTGCCACAGCAAGGCGACCGGACCCGATCCGACCTCGCTTACGTGCAACCGGCCACAACGCGTATTGACGAAAGTGTCGTCACTCACTTCGACCTCCCCTCGGTTGTCGTGCGCGCCCGCGCGCGCGCACCAAAGCCTGACTGAAGCCACCACCACATCGCCCACACAGTGCAGGCTAAGAGGAATAACCACGTGGTTCAAGGGTGCAGCGTCCCAGCGCGCAGCCATGTCGCGACGGACTCGCCCTATGCGGCGATGTCAACATCATTATCAAGCGCCTTGCGCAACTCGGCTCCGCAGTAAAGTGACAGCAGGATGCGGCCAAAGGAGGGCGCATCGAATGACGGATCGAGTTGCCCCAACGCCTGCGCCCGGCGGACGATTTCGGTCAGCGCGGCGAGGTAGTGATTGATGACACCTTGAATGCTCTCGCTTGAGAATGGGTTGACAAGCGACTCTCCCCAGCCCCGCAATTCACACGACCGGTGCTCAGCTCGGTGGCGCGGTGGACTTCAGCAACTTTGGGCATTCGCCGGCCTCTAAATAAAACGAACGGTCGTTTTTTATAGTAACACACGCGTCGCTGCCAGTCAAGGGTCAGCATGATGCCACTTGGGGCGCGTTCACGTTGCAGCGATTGGTAGCCAGCGCACCAAAGATTGCAGATGGGAGCAGCAGTCGCGGAAATGATTGGGTGAGTTGTGCACTGCGACGCGCAGGCTGCATGCGAGAGCGTTGCGGCAGGAGATCAACGCTTCGGGTGTTGAGCCAGTGTGTACGGGTGCCTCAAAACAGAAGCGAGGCTTCCGATTCCGGAGGCCTCGCTTCTGTTTGCCAATGCTTGGTGGACAGGTATTGGTATTTCTACAACCCCAGATACGCCTCGCTCACCCTTGGGTCGTGCAGCAGGTCGGCCGCCAACCCCGACATGGCGACCTGCCCCACCTCAAGCACATAGGCGCGGTGAGCCACCTGCAGCGCCGCCTGGGCGTTCTGCTCCACCAGCAGAATCGTCGTGCCTTGCTCCTTGTTGAGGCGGTCGATGATGTTGAAGATTTCCTCAACCAGCAGCGGCGCGAGGCCCATCGAGGGCTCGTCCATAAGCAGCACACTGGGCTGCTGCATGAGACCGCGCCCAATCGCAAGCATCTGCTGCTCGCCACCCGAGAGCGTGCCCCCCTTCTGGTGCATGCGTTCCATCAGACGTGGGAAGAGGTTGAAGACATTTTCCAGGCGCGCTTCCAGTTCAGTGGGGTCGTGCAGCAGGTAGGCGCCCATTTCCAGGTTCTCAAGCACCGTCAGGCCGGGGAAGACGCCGCGCCCTTCGGGCACGTGGCCAATGCCTGCCTCCACAATGCGATGGGGGGCTACGTTGATCAAGCTCTTGCCGGCCAGGCGCACATCACCCTCCCTGGGGTGGAGTAACCCCGAGATGGTGCGCAGCGTGGTGCTCTTGCCTGCGCCATTACTGCCAATCAACGTGACAATTTCGCCCTTGTTGACCTTGAGAGAAATCCCTTTGAGCGCATGGATCTTGCCATAGTATGTGTGGATGTTGTCCAGTTCGAGGAGCAATTCGCCCTCGCCCTCGGTCTCCACTTTGCGCGTGGTTTGCAGCGTAATCCCCATGATGCTAGCCCTCGTGCACGGTCGCGTGGCGGCCGAGATATGCTTCAATCACGCGCTGGTTCTTGCGCACGTCCGCAGGCGTGCCTTCGGCGATTTTCTGGCCGTAATCAATTACCGATACCCACTCGGAGATGCCCATGACGACCTTCATGTCGTGTTCAATCAGCAGAACGGTGATGTCCATTTCGTCACGCAGGCGGCGGAAGAGACGAATCGCGGCCTCGGTTTCCTGCGGGTTCATGCCTGCGGTCGGCTCGTCAAGCAGGATCAGCTTTGGCTCGGAAGCGAGTGCGCGCGCGATCTCGATGCGGCGCTGCTGGCCATAGGGCAGGTTGCGCGCCAGTTGGTCACCAAGCCCAAGCGGCAGGTCCACGAAGCGCAACAGCTCCTTGGCGCGAATGCGCGCCGACTCCTCCGATTCGCGGAATGCGCGCGTGCGCAACACAGCGCCGATGCCCGTGCTCCTGGTCGTGCGCGTGTGTGCGCCCACCATCACATTTTCCATGACCGACATGTTTTGGAAGAGGCGAATATTCTGGAAGGTGCGGCACATGCCCAAGGTGGTAATCTGGTCAGGGCGCTTGCCGGTGATATTCTCGCCGTTGAAGATGACTTCACCCTCTTCGGGCTTGTAGACGCCGGTGACGCTGTTGAAGATGGTTGTCTTGCCGGCGCCATTGGGACCGATGATGCTGGCAATCCGCCCCTTGTCGAGGCTGATTTCCACGCCGTTTACGGCGATGAGGCCGCCAAAACGCTTGGTGATCTTGCGCAGTTCAAGGATGGGCGCCATGTTCAGTCCCCTCCTGCGATGCTGGTGATGAGCACGTTGTCGGAATTGGCAGGGGGCGCCATGGTGTCATCATCCTCGTGCAGCTCCAGCTTACGCCGGCGTGATGGGATAATCCCCTCGGGCCTGAAGATCATCATCACGATGAGCAGCAGGCCGAAGACGAGGCGCTGGTAGCGCGCCGGGTCCAGTTGTGTGGGCAACTGCGACCACGGGATGTTGGTGAGCGGAATCATGGTCACGCCCTGGCGCAGGCTGCTCAGTTGTAGCGAGAGCGTCTGCAGCACGTCGATGTTGAGCATGGTCACAATCGCCGCACCAAGCACCACACCGGGGATGCTGCCGAGCCCGCCCAGAATCACCATCACCAGCACGCTGATGGATTGCGTGAGTGAAAAGGTCTCTGGGCTGACAAAGGTGCGGTTGGCAGCGTAGATAACGCCCATGGCACCCGAGAATGCTGCTCCGATAGCGAAGGCCGTCAGTTTTGTGCGGCGCAGCGGCACGCCCATCGCCACGGCTGCCACGTCATCTTCGCGGATGGCCGTCCACGAGCGCCCCAGCCGCGAATTCTCCAGGCGCGTGGCAAAGACAATGGTAAAGGCTAGCCACGCTACCGCCAGGAAGTAGAAGAAGAACGCGTACATGTCACCTTCGCCGATTGTGCGCCCGGCAAAGCTCGCCAATGTATCGGGCAGCGCCCCACGCAGGAACCAGTCGGGCAGCGGGGGCCGCTGAATGGGCGTAATGCCCTGTGGTCCGTTGGTGATGTTGAGCGGCTTGTCGAGGTTGTTGGCCAGCACGCGGATCACTTCGCCAAAGCCGAGCGTCACAATCGCCAGGTAGTCGCCACGCAGCCGCAGCACAGGCGTGCCCAGCAGAATGCCTGCGCCGGCTGCGGCCGCAATCCCGAAGATGAGGAAAGGCCAGAACCACGCAGCATGGAGAGGAAATGTAGCGAATACCTGAAGCGTGCCAGGTGAATCGTGCAGATGCCACATTTGTTGTGAGCCGAAGATTGACCACATGTACGCGCCCACCGCAAAGAAGGCAACATAGCCCAGGTCGAGCAGGCCGGCAAAGCCCACCACGATGTTGAGACCCAGCGCCAGCGTGGCAAAGGTGGCTACCTGAAAGCCAATCTCAACCAGGAAGGGGTTTTTCAACCCCACCGCGGGGATGATGGCGAGCACCGTCACGGCTGCGAGAATGAGTTTGATCCAGCCTCTGTGCGGCATGTAGTAGATCAGCAGGATGCCGAGGAAGAGCAGGAAGCGCAACTGCAACGCGCGTGGTTCACGGTAAAGAAACCAGGTGACGGTCCCCAGGTAAGCAATCACAAAGATCAATCCCAGCGGCCCTGCCAGCAGGCGCGTAATCAACCCTTCGTCGGAGAGATTGCGCTTGGCGGATTTGGAGCCGTTGTTCGCTTTGGTCGTTTGTTCGCTCATGGCTCCCCCTTAGGCCTTCTGTGTGGTCTTGCTGCCCAGCAAGCCGGAGGGGCGGAAGACGAGGATAAGAATCAGGATGGCGAAGGCGAGAATGTCTTTATATTCGGCGCCCATCGCCCCGTTGGTGAAGATGCTCAGGTAGGCTGCGGCGAATGATTCGAGCAGCCCCAAAACAATGCCGCCGAGCATGGCCCCTGTAATGTTGCCGATGCCACCCAACACAGCCGCCGTAAAGGCCTTGAGGCCGGGCAGAAAGCCCATGTAGGGGTCGGCACGCGTGAATTTGAAGGCAAAGAGCACACCCGCCGCACCGCCCAGAGCGCCACCAATGAGAAACGTCAGCATGATGATGCGGTTGACGTTGATGCCCATGAGGCTGGAGGTGCGCTGGTCCTGCGCCACCGAGCGAATGGCCTTGCCCAGCCGGGTGGCATTGACCAGATAGTTGAGACCCACCAGCATGATGATGGCCGCCACGATGATGATGAGCGATTTGACCTGAATTGCGATGTCGATTGTGCGGTCATCCAGCGGCATGGAGAAGAGTGTGATGCGCTTGCCGAAGGGGCCAAAGTCGGGGAAGGTGCGGTAGAAGTCGCCATTTATGGCGCTCTGCATGAAGCGCATCGCGTCCTGCAGGAAGAAGGAAACGCCAATCGCAGAGATAAGCGGAATCAGGCGTGGAGCGCCGCGCAGTGGCCTGTAGGCAAGGCGCTCGGTGGTAATCGCGAGCAGGCCCGAGACAACCATACCGGCAATCACCGCGATCGTAATCAGCCCATAGGCGGCGAGGTTGCCCACGTCCAGCCCATTTGTGCGCTCAACCCACAGCAGCAACTCGAGGCCGGCAAAGGCGCCGAACATGAAGATTTCGCCATGCGCGAAGTTGATGAATTCGAGCACGCCATAGACCATTGTGTATCCGAGTGCAATGGTGGCGTACATGAAGCCGAGCACCAGCCCGTCAATCAATACCTGAGGCAGCAGAATCAGCGTAATCTGCATCAGGTCCATGTCTTCGCGGGTTGGGCGCAGAAACAGTGCAATCAGAACTGTAATTACAGAGACCACAATCGAGCTGCCCAACACAAAGATGAGCAGTTGGCCCAGAGGGCGCAAAATCTCTTTAAGCGGGTTGACACGCCTGACGCGCAAAGGCGCGCTGCCGGGCATGGGGGACACAGCGGCTGCGCCGCCTGCGTCAGTGGGGTTCGTCATGGGGTCTCCTCATGCGGCGCGGGCGAGGCGCAAGTAGAGGTCAATGGGGAAGCTCTTCCGGGGGTCGCCCGATTGATGCAGGGAAAGGTGCAGGCGGCGGGGAAGCCACCTGCACCCTTCGGCAAGCATGGGGATGGGATTTATTCGGTCGGCGCCGGAACGTCAAGCACCTTGATGACTTCGTTCTCGCCCCACTTGGCGGCGTCGGCAGAGGTGATGCGCAGCACAACGTACTGGGCCACGGTCAGGTCGCCGATATCGTTGAAGGTCTTAATGCCGGTGATGCCGTCAAAGTCGGTTGTGGCGCGCACCTCTGCTGCAACCTGTGCACGTGTGGGCATGCCGCCGGCGGCCTCGACTGCACGGGCAATGCCCTCAAGGCAGATGTTCATGGCGTCATAACCATAGGCAGCGTAGGACTGGAACTGCTCGCCGAAGCGCTCCTCGTACTGTGCCTGCAGTTCCCCAGCACGCGGGAAAGCGCTCGCTGGGACTGCAGTCGTCGTGAAGTTCACGTCCACAGCGGCGTCGCCGGCCAGGTTCACAAACTCGCTGCTGTCGAGGCCGTCCGGGCCCATGAAGGGCACGTTGAGGCCCTTTTCGCGCATTTGCCTGAGCAGCACACCGCCCTGGCTGTAAATGCCGCCGAAGTAGACCATTTCCGGATTGGCTGCAATGATCGGGGTGATGATGCTGTCGAAGTTCGACTGCTCTTCGGTGCCTTCAAAGCCCTTTACATCCATACCCAGTTTGCCGGCTTCCGTGCGGAAGAACTCGGCAACGCCCTGGCCATAGGAAGTCTTGTCATGAATGATGTAGACGGACTTCAGGCCCATTTCGTTGAACGCGTAGTTTGCACCCACAACACCCTGGACGTCATCGCGACCGACGATGCGGTTGATTTCGGGATAGCCGCGGTCGGTGATGATGGGGTTGGTGTTGGCCGGCGAGACGGCGGCAAGCCCGGCATTGTGGTACTCCTCAGAGCTGGGGATCATGACGCCCGAGTTGAGGTGGCCGTCCAGACAAAGGATCGAAGGGTCGCCGACGATCTGCTTGGCATTGGCAACGCCGATGTCCGGCGTGGCCTGGTCGTCAAAGGGAGCCAACTCCACGGTGAAGTCGCCAATTTTGCCACCGTACTGCTCGAGGGCAAGCTGTGCGCCATTCTTGATGGCGGTGCCCAGCGAGGACTGCGGGCCGCTAAGCGGTGTCTGCGAGGCGACCTTGATCACGGTACCGGACGCGGCTGCGGCCGGTGCTTCAGCGGCGGGTGCTTCGGCAGCTGGTGCTTCAGCGGCGGGTGCTTCGGCAGCTGGTGCTTCAGCGGCGGGTGCTTCGGCAGCCGGTGCTTCGGCAGCAGGCGCTGCCGCCGGCGGCGGCGACCCGCAACCTGCCAGCAGCAGAGCGAAGACCATGACTATACTGAACAGAGTCGTAAACTTACGCATTCCCATCTCCTTGTGCTTGTGGTGTAAGTAGAGGAATCGTGGGTCCAGCTTGGATATTGGGTTGAACTGCAGTCGGGTTTGTTGCAAACGGATGAGGTTGCGCGCAATCAACTTGCGAGCAGGCCGATAACGACAGTCACTTCGGAGGTCTGAGCGACATTGCGCAGGTGGAAGAGGGGAACCGCATCGTTCCGAATGCAACGGGGCGCATTATAGGAGAGGCAGAAACCTTTGTCAACACGCGAAAATGATAGGAGACAATTGGCGGATTCGGGGCGCGACAATGGGGAGTGGGGAGTGGGG
>CAYJNV010000235.1:0-4228 GCA_964370975.1 uncultured Caldilineaceae bacterium
TTCCTGCACACCGAAGGAGATCCTCCCCACGCTCCCTTCGCAAATACCGCTCAGTTGAAAATGCCGCTGTAGAGCAATTTCTGCCAGTTGACGCCCTCAAGGATTGCTGATCCCTCGGCAAACTGATCAAACGGTTCGATCGGCGAATAGGCATTGGTAACTCGGAACTGGCGCTTGGTGAGATGCTAGTGGACATCAGGCACGCGTTGGTGCATGGCCGGTCATTCACCACAGATATCAGTAAGCAACTCCGGCTGCTGAAGTTTGTAGGGATCTCCATTGGAACCATCCATGTGGGTCTTCGCGCAGACGCTGACGAGAAACAAGATGAACGACCTGATCGCCATGGTTGGTGCTGCACTGAGTAAGGTAGCGACGGCCGCAGAGATGTATCACGCACCTCGGTGAGAATCATAGCCATTTCGGTGAAGCCCATGAAGAGTAGGCGCAAGACGGGCACCTGTCATATTTGCGGCTCTCACGGCGAGTTATCGTTCGAGCACGTTCCCCCAAAATCCGCGTTCAATGACAAGCCGGTACTGATTGCCGACTTTGACAAGCTTATAGGGAGGCCACCGGGGCAAGAGTACCGGGGAAGGGTGCAGCAGAAGGGAGCAGGCGCGTACACACTGTGTGAGCGGTGCAATTCAGTCACAGGGAAGTGGTATGTTCCGGCATTCGCCAACTGGTGCTACCAAGCAATGGCTATCCTTATCCAAAGTAAGGGCAAACCGACTCTCTATTACTATCATTGGCTCCATCCGCTCCGCGTCATTAAGCAGGTGCTGGTCATGTTCTTTTCAGCGAACGGAGTGGAGTATAGCGCTAAGCACCCAGAATTGGTCGATTTCGTCCTGAATCGAGACCGCAAGTATCTTCCACCAATGTATCGGATCTTCGTCTACTACAACGTTGAGGGAATGATGCGCTCGACGGGCATCATCGCCCATTGGAACACTCGTTTCGGAAGGTCGGTGGTCAGTTCTGAACTCTCCTTTCCACCGTTCGGGTATGTGCAGACGTTCGGAAGGGCCCCGCTCGAACCGCGGCTTTTCGAGATCTCACACTTCGCTGACTACGGCTACTACGACTGGGAACCTATCGAACTACGGTTGCCCGTGCTGCCGACCCACTCTCCATTTGCCGGTGACTATCGGAACCTGGAGCAGTGGAAGGCAGATTACGCGCGCGACACTGCCAAGGCAAGCGGGCTGGCTGCCGGTGACGAGTGATTGCATGCTGGCTATGCGCGGAGTGATCTCAGCTGTCGAGTCTGCACTGGAATAATGGATTACATTTGCAGTTGTCCGCTAGACTCACGCTTCTGCGCCTCTTGCAGGTCAACCTGCGCCAAGCGCACGTAGATATTGACGGTGTCCAGCTTCTCTTGGCCCACTTACGGCCGCATCTCAAGCAGACTGTTGTCATTCTGTACGAAGATAATGGCCAAGGTGCGGCGGCAGCAATGCGGGACTGAGCGCGTTGGTGATGGAGGTCTCGACGCCGCGGCCTGCGCTGAGGTTTCTCTAGGCGCGTTCATGCACGAGCCGACCGTCGGCGGTGAGGAAACCGTCAATGTCCATGCGGGCGGCTTGTTTGGGCGCGGGCGCAGCGGACTCATCTGGGGCGGGAAGGGGCGATTGGTGGGACGACAGCGACGAAACTCCCGAACGAACCCTTGGAAGAGTGCGCACGCTGACGCTGTCTCATTTATTCAGTATGGATGTGGCTCTGTGGGTCTACAAACAGAGTCATGACCCTTGCGTGATTGGTAGCATCAAGGATGTAGAAATAGCGTCGGTGTTTGCTCGTTTGAGCCGATCCGGCCGCGCTCATGTCGACGCTGTTTCACGCAGAGGGTACGCGCATTGGCGCGCGACTGAAATAGAGAAGACAGAGAGATGAGACGGCGCCGGTGTACCCCGAAGAAACCCCGTGAAGGCAGTTCGCACCGACGCTGTCTCAGGTAGTAAGTACAGACAGGGCAGGGATGAGAGGCACGCGATTGCAGCGACCCGTGCACGCCGCTAGTATCCACTGCCGCCGGCGGGGCCTATAGCACGTCACAGCCGCCTATTCGGTCGTGGGTGGAGGCGGTGCAGTGCGATTCCGGATCAACTCGGCGGCATTGGCGTCGGCCGCCGCAAGTCTTCGGGTGAGATCCTCCACCGTCAGTGCGGCGTCTGTCGCGGCCTGGCTAGCGGTCGTCAAAGCCTGGGAAGCAGCCTCCGCCACCTTGTTGGCCTCGGCAAGCGCCCAACGCAACAAGTCGCACTGCAAATCCTGTAAGGTTTCTTCGGGCGAGCGCCTGAAGCAGACCGCTAGAGGCTCCTTCTGTGGGTCGTCATTGTAAAGATAGTACGCGTAGACAACTTCGGGGCACAATCTTTGGCACTTTGCCAGTGCTTCAGGGTCGTTCGGCGGAATCATGGTTGCTTCCTTTCTGCGCGCGGGCGCGTCGTACAATCTTGTCAACCGAAGAGGCGCTGGTACTCCGCCGCGGCGTCGTGCTCGGTAATGGGCAGGTAGCGGCGTAATACGCTGATGTCGCTGTGACCCATTAGCAGCGCCAGCGTATGCACATTCATGCCTGCGCGCAAGGCGCGCAGCGCAAACGTGCGGCGCAGGCCGTGGGCGGTGACATGGATGCCGGTGGCGCGCTGTAGGCGGGTGAAGATCTGGGCGACGGTGTGCGGCGTAATTCTCTTCTCATACGCGTTGAGCGCCACAAAGAGTGGCGCGCCGGGGGGTGCACCTTTGCGAGTGAGGAGATAGTGCTTGAGCGCCTTACGTGCCGCGGTGTCGATGCAGGCGAGACGCCCCTTGGCACCCTTGCCCCGCCGCACGTGTAGTGTGCCGGCGTTCAGGTCGGCGTCGTCAATATGCAACGCGCATGCCTCGGCGGCGCGCACCCCGGATGCGACCAGCACCAGCACGAGTGCCCGGTCGCGCGGCGTTGCGCAGGCGCCCAGCACGGCGGTGAGCTGTGCGCTGGTGAGCGCCTCGAGTATCTTCTGCGGCACCTTGGGCATGCGCACAGTGCGCATGGGCGACTGTATGAGCAGCTCTTCGGCCACGCAGAAGTTGAAGAACGCACGCAGGCAGCGCATCGCTTGGTGGGCGCTGACGCTGGCCAGGCCACGCTCCTCGAGGTGAATGAGGAAGCGGCGTAGCAGGGCGGGGCTGATGGACGTGAGGGGCAGGTCGCCGGCAAAACGCTGAAAGAGCGTCAGGTTGCGGGCGTAGACTTCGAGCGTGCGCGGGGAGAGGCGGCGCGCCCGGCAATCGAGCGTGTGCAAATCGACGGCATCGGTGAACGACGTGTCACGGCGCAAGGTAGGCAGGGTCTCCATAAGGCCTTTACCTTACGTCGTTTTTCGCGAACTACTCTGTTTTAAGAGGGGGATAGTCAGCCACACCTTACGGGCCGCATCATCTGCTTGGAAGGCAGAGGCTTTGCCTTTAAGCTATGCCCGCCGGACGTGTGGCTATGCACTACTGGTAAATAGGCGCCATTCAAGAAACGGCGCACTGCCAAAGCGCGACGCTGCAGGGTCTCTGCAGCGTATTTACAGGCAGCCTCTGCCTACGTGGGGCAGATGACATGCGAGGCCACTATTGTGTGCGCGAAGGGCCGTGTGTGTCAAGCGCAGTGAAGAGTGACTGTACCTAAGACGGTGGATATCTGTGTGGATGTGCGGTTAGGAACGGATGGACAAGTGCGGTGGGTAGTCGACGGATCGGTCTGGAACTTGTTATGCACTTTCGACGCACCCTCACACGAGGTGCGATGCACCAAGAAGGGTTGGTTGTCGTCCAAGTGCGGCGCCGAATACTATGCAAGCCGCTCCCAAACCCAGTCGTCTCCGCAAGGCGGACCGTTGATGAGCCATGCGGCAGGCGCAGCCGCGGCCTTGCCTGCCGCACCCCGCGGCAGGTAGATCACTGAAGAGATTGTGCTGCTCTCCATACGGACGGGTGGCAACTGGTCGTCCGGACTGCGCGCGTGCCGACAGATTGCGTCCTGCAGGCTGCCGTGCGCGCCCATCATCTGCCGCGCCCAGTTGGCATCCACGACGCCTTTCGCTCGCTCCAGAGCGGCGAGTACACGCGCCCGGCGGGCCTGCGAATTGCCGATCAACATTGGCGGCTCGTCTTCTATCCAGGCCGCCGCCATCTCGGCAGTGACGAAGTGGTTGGTGCTGGCAAGCACGCTGCCGTCCTGGGG
>CAYJNV010000235.1:4238-7216 GCA_964370975.1 uncultured Caldilineaceae bacterium
GGTGCAGCGAACGTGCCTGCCGTCAGGAATCCACAGTGCGCATTGCCGCTCTCGCAGACGGCCAGGTCGCCCTGTGCGTCGGCCAGAATCAGTGTGCCACCCCCCATGTGAGGCACCGAACGCAGGTAATCGAGCGCAGACTGCGTTGTGTCGTGCTGCTCAAGCACTGTGCGCATGAGCGATGATCGCGGTACACCCGGCCCCAGATCGGCGGAGAGGACGTGCGTGTCGGCGATGGCAAGGCCCCGCTCATTGATGCCCGAACTATAGACGTGGGGGCTGCCCGCGCTGCCCAGGCAGAGGTAGCGGTAGCCGGCGGTTGGCCGTACCGTGCAGAGGATCTGAAGCGCAATGTGGTCCTGACGGAAGTCGCGGTTTTTGGCCAGCAGAGGCCCATCGCCGGCAGTCCAGGGTGCGGCAGCGGCCCATGTGGTGCAGCCGTCATCGATCATCTGCTGCATGATGGGCGGCACAGGGTGCGTCACCTTGTAGAGGTCGAGCAGGTACGATCCCAGCGTATAGGTGAGCAGATCAGCGGGAGGCAGCGCAAGCTCGTCGGCGAGACCCGCGAGAAAATCGAGCAGCGGACGGTCGTGCGCTGCGAGTGCGCTTTGGGCTTCCGCAACCACCGAGGGCGCGTCTGCACCCAGCACGCGCACTTCGGCAAGGCGCGCCTCAAATGCCCCCATCAACAGTGTGCGCAGAGGACGGATCTGGCGCGCGTGTTGTCGACCCATCTCATGGGGCGTCCCGACAAGAGTCAGGTGCGGGAACATCGCGTTTTCTCCCTCAAAGAATCGCACTCGACTCTTGTGCTACGGATGCGCTGTCAGCCGCACCACCGGCAGTGACCGTTAGCGGCTGGGGTGATGCCGCAACGCCGTGCAGGGCTTCCGTCGCAGGCTCGGCCGCTACATGCTGGCCGTTTGCAGGGTCGTCTGCACTGGCGATAGGCTGGTCATCGTAGAGCCAGCAGGCGACGCGCTGTGCATTGACCCTGAAGAAGGGCGGGGCCGCTTGTTCGCAAATGGGTCCCTTTTTGGCAAAGCAGCGAGGGTGGAAATGGCAGCCCGACGGTGGGTCAATGGGGCTGGGCACGCCGCCGGAAAGGAGAATGCGATGCCGTCGCGCCGCCTTCTCAACCACGGGTACTGCGGCGAGCAGCGCCTGGGTGTAGGGGTGCAGCGGCGAGCGGAAGAGGTCATCCGTGTCGCCTTCCTCCACAATTCGCCCCAGGTACATCACGGCTACACGGTTGCTCATGTGGTAGATCACGCTGAGGTCGTGCGCAATGAAGAGGAAGGTAAGGTGGAACTCCTCCTGCAGCTCCTCCAGCAGATTGATCACCTGCGCCTGAATTGAGACATCCAAGCTGGAGACCGGCTCGTCGGCAACGACGAAGCGGGGGCGCATTGCCAGCGCGCGCGCAATGCCAATGCGCTGCCGCTGTCCGCCACTGAACTGATGGGGGTAGCGGTCCACATGGCGTGCGTTCAGTCCCACGCGCCCAACCAGCAGTTGCACCTCATCTTCAACGGCCGCGGCTTCCATAACCCCGCGCGCGCGCAGCGGCACGGTGAGGATTTCGCGCACCGTCTTGCGGGGGTTGAGCGACGAATAGGGGTTCTGAAAAACGATTTGCGCCACGCGGTAGTAGGGGACGACGACGGGCGGCGCGTCAGGAACATCCACCGTTGCATGCTTGTCAACGACCGCGCGCCCCATGAAGCGCAGATCGCCTGCCGTCGGCTCGTGGAGCAGCGTCAACACACGCCCCAGCGTCGTCTTGCCGCAGCCGCTCTCGCCCACCAGCCCCACCGTTTCGCCCTTCCAGATAGCAAGATTCACGCCATCCACGGCGCGCACAACTTGTTCCTGCTTGCCCGCAATCCAACGCGCGAGCAGGCTGTGGCGCACGTGGAACTGTTTGACTATCCCTCTGGCCTCAACCAGCGGCACGGTGCTGCGATCCACTTGTTGCATGTATTGCTCTCCCGAAGCAACGGTGAAGAGGAGGCGAAGAACGCAAGACTGCAGCGGCAGCAGTTGCGTAGCGTAGCGGCGGCTTATGCATATTCAGGAATGAATGCACCAACAACTGCGTCACGTCGGAGACGTGACCTACGACGGCGGTGCGCGGCGCGTTCAGCCATCAGCCGGCAGTTGGTAGTTGGTCAACTGCAGGCAGCGCGCCATGTGCACCTCGCCGCTGCGCTGCATGCCCAGGGCCGGTTCACCGCTGATTGTTTGCAGGCGAAAGAAAGCCTGGCTGCAAATGGGCTGGGCAACATTGCAGCGCGGCGCAAAGGCACAGCCAGGGGGCAGTTCCGCCAGGTCCGGCACGCTGCCCAGAATCGGCTTGATGGCGCGCCGCTGTTTGATGTTGGGGATGCACTCGAGCAGCCCTTTCGTGTAGGGGTGCTGTGTATTTTCGATCACGGCGTCGGTCGCGCCGATCTCCACAATGCGCCCGGCGTACATCACGGCAATGTGGTCACAGAACTCTGCCGCCAACCCCAGATCGTGCGTGACGAGAATGATGGCCGTGCCGTGTTCGCGGTTGATGCGCTTCATCAAATCGAGAATCTGCGCCTGAATCGTCACGTCGAGCGCTGTCGTGGGTTCATCGGCCAGCAGCACCTTGGGGTTGCAGGAGAGGCCGATGGCGATGAGCGCGCGTTGCTGCATGCCCCCACTGAACTCGTGAGGGTAGGCGCGGTAGCGCGCCACGGGCGCAGGGATACCGACCTCAGTCATCACCTCAAGCACGCGCGCCTGCTCGCGGCTGCGCCGACCGCGATCCAGCGGCCAGATGGGCGGGCCAGGGTACATGTTGTGCAAGCGCAGCGACTCGCGAATTTGCTCGCCCACGTGAAACGCAGGATTGAGCGTACTCAGCGGGTCCTGGAAGATCATGGCGATCTCCTTGCCGCGCAGGGCGCGCAGCGCAGGGCCGTCGAGTTTGCTCACGTCGCGCC
>CAYJNV010000236.1:0-7061 GCA_964370975.1 uncultured Caldilineaceae bacterium
CCATTGACCTCGTCACCGTCGCCCCCACCGGCAATCCCGTGGGCGGCGTTGACCTCGACGTCACCTCCTATGCCTACCGATGGAACAGCGTGCAGGAGAAGGGGGCCGACGGTCGCTTTGCCTGGACCACCAGCGTCGAGCGTGTGCCCGTCTCGAGCGAGCGCGTGCGCACCGATCAGCAGGGGCAGGCCACCTTCACGTGGACGCCCAAGCAGGGTGGCCAGTACCAGATTGTGGCCCAGGGAACCGACAGTGCCGGCAACGAGATGAGCAGCGCCGTCTTTGTGTGGGTGAGCGATCCCGACCCAACCGGCGAGACGGCGTGGCGGCGCGACAACAACGACCGCATTGAACTTGTGGCCGACAAGCACAGCTACATGCCCGGCGAAACCGCGCGCATCCTTGTGCCCAACCCCTTCCAGGGCGAAGTGACGGCGCTCGTGACCTACGAGCGTTCGGGCGTGGACGAAGCGCAGGTGATGACGCTGCGTGGCGGCAGTCCCACACTTTCCGTGCCGATTACGGTTGAGCAGATCCCCAATTTCTTCGTCAGCGTCGTTCTCGTCAAAGGAATTGACGAGGCCAACCCTGCGCCTGCCATTCGCGTCGGACTGCTGCAACTCATCGTCGACACCGACTCCAAGGCTCTGTCAATTGGTGTGACTACGAGCGCCGGCGCAGAGAAACCGGTGGCCGCGCCTGGCCAAGTCGTCACCTGGACGCTCACCGTGCGCGACAGCGCAGGAGCAACCGTGCCCGACGCCGAGATGAGCGTCGCCATCATCGACAAGGCGCTGCTCAGCCTCGCCGACGTTACGGGGGGCTCGCTCCTCAACTACTTCTGGAGGGAGCGCCCGCTGGGTGTTAGCACAGGCGCCACGCTCATCATTAACCGCGATCGCGTCTCGCAGCAGTTGAGTGACGGCGCCAAGGGTGGCGGTGGCGGTGGCGGCGGCGGCGAGATTGACGTGCGCGAGGACTTCCCCGATACGGCCTTGTGGCACGCCGACCTGGTCAGTGACGCCGACGGCAAGATCACCTTCGCCCTGGCCATGCCCGACAATCTCACCACGTGGCGCATGACAGCGCGCGCCGTTACCTCCGACACGCTCGTGGGCGACCAGACCTTTGATCTCGTCGTAACCAAGGAGTTGCAGGTGCGGCCGCTGCTGCCCCGCTTCTTCACCGCAGGCGACCGCGCACGCATTGGCGCTGCGGTCGTCAACACGAGCGATGTGGACATCGCTGGCGGCAGCTTCACCTTCGCGATTGAGGGTGCAGACGTGGATGGAGCCACCGAGCAGCAGCTCGACCTTGCTGCAGGCGCAACAACAACCTTCCACTTCCCGGTCACCGTAAGTGGCAAGACCGATGCCATCACCGTCACGATGACGGCCGACGGCGGCGACCTCACGGACGCCGTGCGCGTGGTTGTGCCCGTCAACCGCTACCAAACGCCTGAAGTCGTGGCAACCTCCGGCCAGGTGGAAGGCACCGAAGCTGTGGAGTCAATCCTTGTGCCCGACGAGGCGACCGAGGACGGCGCGCTGCTCGTGCAGATTGAGCCGAGCCTGGCTGCAGGCATGCTGGAGGGCTTGAGCTACCTCGAGCACTATCCCTACGAGTGCAACGAACAGACGGTGAGCCGTTTCCTGCCCAACCTCTTCACGGTGCGCGCGCTGCGCACACTGGGCGTTGACGACAACGCCCTTGAAAGCAATCTCGCCTACCAGTTGGGTATCGGCGTGCAACAACTGGTTAATCGCCAGAATCTCGATGGCGGCTGGGGCTACTGGCCCAACGAAGAGAGCAACGCCTTCGTATCGGCCTACGTGCTGTGGGGGCTCGAGAGCGCGCAGAACATGGACTTCGCCGTGCCGCAGTCGGTGCTCGACCGCGCTGTCACCTATCTCGACGCGCAATTCGTCGCCCCCACGGATGTGCTCGAGGCCGACAACTGGGAACTGAACCAGATGGCCTTCGTCCACTTTGTGCTGGCCGACATGGGCCAGGCGGACCCCGGCCGCATGAGCACGCTCTACGATGTGCGCGAGCGCCTCGACCACTACGGCCGCGCCTACCTCGCCATGGCCATGTATATGGATGAACCGAACGACGACCGCGTGATGACGCTCATGGACGACCTGGCGGGGGCAGCCGCGCTCTCAGCAACGGGTGCCTGGTGGCAGGAGGAGAACGCCGACTGGCAGACCCTCAACACTGACATCCGCTCCACTTCGATAATCCTTGATGCCTTCACGCGCATTGACCCGAGCAACCCATTGCTGCCCAACGTTGTGCGCTGGCTGATGCAGGCGCGTCAGGCCGGCACGTGGAGCAGCACACAGGAGAATGCGTGGGCGATCATCGCGCTGACCGACTGGATGGCGACCACGGGCGAGCTGGCAGCTAGCTATGACTGGAATGTCGCGCTCAACGATGGCCCCATGGGCAGCGGTGCGGTGGATTCATCCACCCTGGCAGCGCCGGTGCTGCTGCGCACCGCCGTGGCCGACTTGCTGCGTGGCGAGGCGAACACACTGCGCATCGCGCGCAGCAACGACAGCGGCAAGCTCTACTACACGGCGCACCTGCAATACTTCCTCGACGCGCTGGCCGTTCAGCCCGCCAATCGCGGCATTGTCATCGATCGTCAGTTCAGCGTGGACGGTGAGCCGGTGACAATCGCCCGAGTGGGCGACATCATCAGTGTGACCGTGACCGTGATTGCTCCGACGAGCCTCTTCCAGATGCGCGTCGACGCGCCCATCCCGGCGGGCACTGAGGTCATTGACCCGAACCTGAACAATGCAGCGCAATACGATGAGTACGGCCAGCCGTTGCAACGCTGGGATTGGCTGGCCTGGAGCCCGACCTACAAGGACTATCGTGATGATCGCGTGGCGCTTTTCTCGAGCTACGTCGCGCCGGGCACCTACCAGTACAGCTTCCAGGTGCGCGCCACGGTGCCGGGAGAATACCGCGTGCTGCCCGCCTACGCCGAGATGATGTACTTCACCGAGGTGTGGGGACGCAGCGCCGGTTCGCTCTTCACAGTCAGCGAGTAGGCAGCGCTGGCGGTCGCCATAGTCAACGCGAGAGAGGCTTCCGAAATAGGAAGCCTCTCTCGCGATTGCGCGCAAGAATCGGGTGGGCCACGTACAGCGGCTGCGCTATACTCAGTTGCATGAGCCAAACGCAAGCAGCCGCAGCCGCTGTCACATCCGCACCGCGTCAAACCATGCGCGCCGCCGAATGGAGCCAGTTGCTCCTCCTCTCTTTCCTGTGGGGCGGCTCCTTCTTCTTCAACCACATTGCGCTGCGCGAAGTGCCGCCCTTCACGGTCATGCTGGGGCGGGCGGCGCTGGCGGCGGTGGTGCTCAACATCGCCGTGCGTGTGGCCGGCCTGCAAATGCCACGCACATGGCGCGCCTGGCAACCCTTCATCTTTATGGGCGTATTCAACAGCGTAATCCCGCAGTCGCTGATTCTCTTTGGCCAAACGCAGATTCCTGGTGGCCTGGCGTCAATCCTCAACGCGACGACACCCCTTTTCACGGTGCTGCTGGCGCATCTGCTCACGCGTGATGAGCGGCTAACAGGCGGCAAGATTGCGGGCGTCGTACTCGGTCTGGCTGGCGTCGCGATCATGATCGGACCCAATGCCTTCAGTGGCGTTTCGCTCAACCTGCTGGCCGAGATAGCCATCCTCGGCGCGTCCTTCTCCTATGCGATTGCGGTCATCTTTGGACGGCGCTTTCGCGCCACGTCCCCCTACGTCGCGGCGGCGGGCCAACTCACAGCGGCCACGGCGCTCGTGTTGCCGCTGTCTCTTCTTGTCGACCGCCCGTGGACGCTACCCGCGCTCAGCGCTCCCACCTGGGGCGCGCTTGCGGGGCTGGCCCTCATCAGCACGTCACTCGCCTACATCATCTACTTCCGCCTGATTGCCTCTGCGGGCTCGACCAACGCATCGCTCGTCACGCTCCTCATTCCGGCCAGCGCGATCCTGTTGGGCGCCCTCTTCCTGGGCGAGCGCCTGCACGCCGCCGACTTTGCGGGCATGGCCTGCATAGCGCTGGGCCTGTTGACCATTGATGGTCGCCTTATGCGGGGAGTTTGGCCACGTCCTGCACCCATACCGTCTCCTGAGGAGGCTTGATGCACAGCGAACGACCGATTCTACTTTCCCCCGCACATGAGGCAGACGACGACGCGCGCTGGCAGGCGCTGGTGAATCGGCAGCCGCGCGCCGACATCTTTTATGCCGTGACCACAACAGGCATCTACTGTCGCCCTGGTTGCCCCGCGCGCACGCCGCTGCGCGCGCACGTTCGCTACTTCGTTACACAGGCTGCAGCGCGCGCTGCCGGCTTCCGTGCCTGCAAACGCTGCCGCCCGGATGCGTGACCCGCGCACCAGCATGCGGACGGTGTGCTTCTTTACGTCGCCATTTCTTGTCGCGAATTGCGCAGCAAGGCCGGAACAATCAGTGAAGTAGCCAGCCAGCCAACCGAATCCACGTGGAGTTCCCCCAACCATGCCCGCAACTCTGCTGATTGGCCCTGCCGCGTGCGGGAAGACCCACCATATCCTGGAGGTCGCACGCCGCGCCGCCCACAATCTGGTCGCCCAGCCCATCATCTGTGTGCCCACCCGCGTGCAGCGCGCAAGCACCACGCAGCGGCTGGCGGCGCACGGCGGCGCGCTGGGGGTGCGCGTCCTCACCTTCGACACGCTCAACACCGCCATCCTCGCCGGCGCGGCTGCCACTTATGTGGAGCTTGACGAGGCTGTGCAATATCGCCTCATGCGCGACGTTGTAGAGTCCGCCGCAGCGGCCGGCGCATTGCAGCACTTTGGCCCGATTGTCGACAAGCCCGGTCTGATTGCCGAATTGCGCCGCCTCGTGGCGGAATTCAAAGGCGCGCGCGTGCCGCCGGCGTCGCTGCTCGCGCTGTGGACGGAAGAGAATGCGCCGGCCCGACTGCGCGACCTGGCGACCGTCTATGCGCAGTGGCAGGCGCGTCTGGTTGCAGGCGGCTGGGTCGACCTCGAAGGCATCGCCTGGCTTGCTGTCGAAGCGCTCGAGCAAGGCGCCGCCGATCTGCCCCAGGAGCACACGCCAGTCATCTTCGATGGCTTCGACAGCTTCACAGCCGTGCAGCGCGCCCTGGTGCAGGCACTGGCCACCAACCCCAGCCGAGACGTCATAGTCACACTGACAGGTGATCCCGCTGACACGGGCACGGCCCCTGCGCGCAGTGTCCACCGCCGCTTCCACGCCACGCGGCGTGAACTTGAGGAAACGTTAGGCGTTGCCGGCGCACCACTGCCCAGTATGCGCCCCACAAGCGCCTGGAATGCACCGCTCCTTCACCTGCGAGACAACTTTCTGTTGCCCGACGCTGCACAGCAGCCGGCAGGCGGGGCTGTCGAGTTCATCGAGGCATCCACACGTGCGCTTGAAGTGCGCGCCGCGCTGCGTTGGCTCAAGCGGCGCATTCTGCAGGATGGAGTCTCGCCATCGGCATGCGCGCTGCTGGCCCGCTCCATGCAGCCCTACCGCCAGCTCATTGACCAAACATCCGCCGAATTTGGCATGCGGGTGCACATTGAAGGCGGCCTGCCGCTCGCGGCCAACCCTGCCATCGCCACCATTCTGCAGCTGCTGCGCGTTCTGCTTCCCGGCGGCGACGGTGAGCCCACGCTGCCGCGCCGTACTCTTGCCGAGCTCTGGCGGTCGCCGTACCTCGACCTCGCGCCCTTTGGTGTGCAACCCGGCGACGTGGACTCTCTCGACGCTGTGGGTCGACATGGATTGGTCGCAGGGGGGCTGGCTGAATGGCGCGCCGCCTTTCACCGGCTTGGGGCGGCGGGCGCGAACCGAGCGTCCAGCCTTGCTGTCCCCGATGCGGAAACCACCGACGTTGACGAGCCTGTCACCACTCATATTACGGCGGACGTTGCACAGCGGCTATCCGTCGCATTCGAGGCGCTTGTGAGTCGCCTGCGACCCTGCAGCAGCGCGACAGTGGAGGAGCATGTCCGCTGGCTCGAGGAGATTATCGGTGACGATGTCGAAGACACACTCGATGAATCGCACGGCGCAGTCGCACATGACGCGTCATCCAGCCTCAGCATGATGCGCTCAATTGGTGGTGACAGGACGTCGCTTAACGCGACAGCGCAGCGCGATTTTGCCGCCATGCGCAAGTTCAAGGAGCTCCTGCGCGGCCTGATATGGGCCGAAGAGGTTGTGGGCAGCCCCATGCAACCCTACGCCACCTTTGCCGGCGACCTTGCTGCTGCCGTCGAAGCGACCAGTTTCAGGACGCCGACGGCCGACGAATCTGCCATCTTCGCGGGCGAAACCGTGCAGGCCCGCGGCGTGCCCTACCAGCTGGTGGCCGTCCTGGGCATGGCCGAAGGCGAACTACCCGCCCGCATTGGCGAAGACCCATTTCTGCGCGAGACGGACCGTACTGCGCTGCGCAAGCACTGCCCCGGCATCAGGCCGTCGACGGAGAGCGCCGAGGCGGAATTCTTCCTCGACACGATTGCGCGCCCGCAGCAAGCGCTGTTGCTCGTGCGCCCGCGCATCTCAGCTACGGGCGCAATGTGGGAGCCTTCGATCTACTGGCACGATCTGCGCGCGCGCGTCGACGCGCAGCCGCATACTGTGGCGCTGGGCCACGCGGTCGCACCCACAAGCGCCGCCTCGTTGGCCGAGTTGCTCGAGTCGCTGGCCGTCGCGCCCGCGGCCGTTGACGGACAAGCGTTTGGTGCGATCGGTGCGCCGCTGCGCGCGCGGCTGGCCGAACGTGCGCAGATCCTTGGTGACCGTGTGACGCTTGCCTCCTCGCCATGGGATGGCGACCTGCGAGACCATGCCGAGGCAGTGCGCGACGCCTATCCGCCTGCACACACTTGGAGCGCCACCGCGATTGAAAGCTACATCTCGTGTCCTCTCCAATTCTTTATGGCGAAGACGCTGCAGGTGGAGGCGCGCGTCGAGCCCGAAGATGGTCCCGGCCCTGCGCAGATCGGCACCCTCTACC
>CAYJNV010000237.1:0-7036 GCA_964370975.1 uncultured Caldilineaceae bacterium
ACCCAGCGCAGCCGCTTTAGCGCTTGCCCTTTGTGGCAACTACCTGGCCCGGCTTGGGGCGCTTGGTGCCATACTTGCTGCGGGCACGCTTGCGCTTGTCAACGCCCTGGCTGTCCAGCGCACCGCGCACAATGTGATAGCGCACACCAGGCAAGTCCTTGACACGACCGCCGCGCACCAGCACCACGCTGTGCTCCTGCAGGTTGTGACCCTCGCCGGGAATGTAGGCCGTCACTTCAATGCCGTTGGTCAGGCGCACGCGCGCCACCTTGCGCAGCGCCGAGTTCGGCTTCTTGGGAGTGGTGGTGCGCACCTGCGTGCAGACGCCGCGCTTCTGCGGGTTGCCCGTAGGGACACGCGTCGACCGCCCTGTGATTGAGTTCTTGTTCCACCGAAGCGCAGGGGCCTTCTCTTTGCTCGGTTCGCTCTTGCGGCCCTTGCGGACCAGCTGATTTATGGTGGGCAAACGATTCCTCCGTTGCGCTCCAGGTGATGGCTGATATCCCTTTCGGGACGCGCATCACGTTGCTGATGTATTGCTCTCGTGCAAATGCGTATGAAAACCGGCGCGGCGCGCCGGTATCGTCTCGAGCATACAAAAATGGTGGACAGGCGTATGCGCCCACGAACAGTGAGTGTAGCACAGCCACTCGGGCACGGTCAAATCTTTGCACGCCAAAACGAATCTACGACGGCGGAAAACGGATTGACACAGAGATCACCGAGGAAAAGCGGAGAAATGCAGAGAACAGCAACAAAAGGTCTCGTAGCGGAAGGCCTCCTGGCCTTCGTTTTGTTGGCCGCGTATCCGGGTGCCGCACAGTGAAGGTCAGGAGGACTTCCGCAACGAATTCTGTTGTTGCTGTCCTCCGTGTTTCTCCGCTTTTCCTCCGTGAACCAAGTGCCCCTGTTTTAAAGATGCGGTCACTCCATCATCGCGATGGGTTCGCCTTCCAGCGTGACGTACTGCTTGAGCAAGTCGGCGGTGAGGCAGGAGTGGATTGGCAGCACCGCCACCAGGTCGCCCACGCGCAAAGACGCCAGATGTGCGGCAAACGCGTGCGCGTCGGCGGCATGCAGAATGCCGTGCTCCTGCGAGAGCGAGCGCAGGTGCACGCCTGGCCAGGCTGCACCCCAGCCATCTGCGCCCAGCGCCGCCGCGTGACCAAAGTCGGGCGCACCATCGACGCCGCGCACAAAGTCCTTGGAAAGGTGCACCGCACCCCCATAGAGAATCACCTCGTTGCGCGCCGGGTAGATGGCCACCACCGGGCAGGCGACAGCCACGGCGATCTCCGCTTCGCTACATGCGCCAATTGTATGCTGCGTCCAGTCGTAGAAGACGAAGTTGCCGGGGCGCATCTCGTCCACAGTGCCCAGGTCGTCCACCACGCTGCAAATTGGTGTGTCGCCGATGCTCAGTTCCAGCCCCGAAAAGCCGGCTGTAACGAGGGCGGCGCGCAGTGCTGTCAGCGCGCCCATCGTCTCGGCGTGCAGCGCGCAAAGCGCGGCGCTCCCCTGGAGTGCGTAACTGTGCCCCGTATGCGTGAGCAAGCCGCGTACGTGCAGCGCAGGGTGCGCAGCGGCCGCACGCAACAGCTCTGCACAGGCCTGCACGTCCGTAACCTCAATGCCGCTGCGGTGATAGCCCGTGTCCACCTCGAGCCACAGTTCCACCGACTGCACAATCGCGCCGGCAATCGCCTCAACGGCCTCTACCGAATCGACAAGCAGCCCCAGGCGTACTCGCGCGGCGAGGCAGGCCATTTCCGGCAACTGACGCACGTTTACCGGAAACGCAATTGTGATGTCGTTCCAGCCGGCGTCGGCAAAGTAGCGTGCCATGCGCACGGAGGAGACAGTTATCGCGCCGACGCCTTCAGCCCGAAACCAGGCGCCCATAGCGGCAGCCTGGTGCGTTTTGAAGTGAGGCCGAAAGCGGATGCCTTGCCGCCGCGCGCGTGCCGCCATGCGCGCAATGTTGGTGCGGGCGCGCACTTCGTCGAGCAGCAGCGTGGGGGTTGTCACTTGGGCCAAATCGAGCATGAGGCGATGACTCCGGCTTTGTGGTGCGTGTCATGGCAAAAGAAACGGCCCGGCGGCAATTGCCGCCGGGCCATGTCAAACACTGCAAGCGTGCAACAACAACTAGCTACCGAGACCAACCGTGATCGAACCAGCGTCGGTCGCCACATCCACGGCAACACCCAGGCTCGGGTCACCCAGCGCGCGGTTGACGGCGCCATTGACAACGTCCAGGAGCGGGCCCATGACAGCAGCGCCACCGACGGCGGCTTCGCTGACATTGACCTGGACCATGTTGTCAACAACGGCCAACGTGCCAGCCAGGCGCACGGGGGCGGTCAACATGCCGCCTGCGGTCGGGGTGAGTTCAATGAAGACCTCATTGCCCGGCTCAAACCAGACCTTGATCTCGTCCAGGGGCAGTGCACCACCGGTGTTCTGCTTGGTGAGGAAGGTCAGGAAGCTGGAGAATTCGGCTTCGGACCATGTGACGGAACCCGTCATCAAGCCGGCCATGGCCATGTCCTGCGCAACCAGTGCTGTGTCTACGTCGGTCGTGATCTCGCGATCCGGCCAACTCATGTCGCCTGCCGCCACACAACCAGCCAGGCTTGCGAGTACGATCAGGAGAGCCACCAGTACCAGCCCGAGTCTACGAAACTGCATAGATACCTCCCTTTGGGTAAAGATTGAATTAGGTGACTGGGAATCTTTAGTACAGCAATCGGAATGCAGACGATGAGTGCCTGCATTACGAAATTGCCTCGCTAAAAGCCCGACTTGCAGATATTTACGTCACCTGCAAAGCGGACAGTATCGAGCGTTGAAAAAGCCATGCAAGGGGGCGAGGGTGGACATGACGCTGCGGACGCAATAACACCCGTTCACAGTCTCCACAAACTCGCGGCCCCAAGGTGCGGCTCTATTGCAAGGTGCGGTTCTGTTCGTTCATGCTGTGCGACTTGTGCTGTGCGACTGCATTATAGCACGTTCGTCAATCATACCGCAGCCACGCAAGTCAAGAAATCGCTGTGTGCGGCACAACCTCAACGCCGGCTGACGAAATTAGGCACCTTGCAGCGATGGCAACGGCGGGAGAACAACGCCTGGGCGCTGCAACCTGTGCGGCCGGTTTTCCGGGTCATTTGGGCTGAGGGCAGTATAACACTCCTCGAGGCGGCGCGCAACTGCCCATTTCACGCACAGACTTGCAAGAGGCAAGAATTCCTGATTCGCACCGCACAAATGCCCCTGCCGCGCAGGCGCCTACTCCTGAAATGAGGCGCTTCTCTGCTTCAATCACCTTCTCATACGCTAACCTGACGATTGGTCGCCTCTCATCAGCGTAGGCAAGTCGTACAGCAAAAAGCAGGCTTAAGGCAATATGGGTGCATCCGGTTTCACGGCAGATTCATAGCCTTCAAGCACAGTGTAGAGAACCTCGTCCAGAAAATGGTCTATCCACTGTGCCACGCGCATGTCGTCGGCGTCGGGCGCCCCCGACTCATTGCTGTGCACGGCGTGCAGCAATTGCCCGCGGAAGAACTGGACGGCGCGCCCGGTTTCGGCCAGGTTCACGCCGCTGAGCGCCGCCTCGCGCCCATATTCATAGCCCAGGCGTTGCCCCTCGGCGAGGGTGCGCTCGCGCTGCGCCGGCTTAAGTACATAGGCCAGCGCCAGTCCAAAGAGTTGGCGGCCGCGCTGGCGACGCGCGTCGTTGTCTTCACCGCCAAAGCCCTCACGCCAACCGGGCCTCCCCGCCGCCGTGCTTTCGAGCGATGCACGCACGCGCACGAGCGCAGTCTCTATCACGGCGGCGGCGTTGGGAGGCGTGCTGTGGGCGCTGCGCTCCTCCAGGAAGCGACGCAAGTCGTCGGCGGAGAAGCGGCGATGGCCGCCTGGCGTGCGGAATGTCGGCACCTCACCCCGATCAGCCCAGGCGCGCAGGGTTGTGAAATGGATGCCCAGAAAGTCGCTCGCTTGCTTGAGCGTGAGCCAGCGCGGTTCGGTTGGGGGTGCGCTGGATGGCTGGCTGGATTCGCTCTCCATCATCAAAATGCTCGTTTCGCAATTTACAGTGTCGTCACCGGGTCGATGTCCACGCGCCAGCCGTGGGGAAAATCAAGCCGGCGCACAATCGCGGCCGGGTCATTCGCGAGCAGGAGAATCTGCCAGCGATAGTAACCGCGGCTGCGCGCAAAGAAGGCAGGCGCAGGGCCAAAGACGCGCGTTTCGTCCTCCAGCGCGAGGGCCTTGAGTTCGGCCTTGAGTTCCACCGCCAGCCGCTTGGGCTCCGTGCGCGCCTTCTGGGGATTCTTCTCCCAGAAGACAAGCCGCGCCATGCGCCGCAGCGGCGGGTAGCCTTGTTCGCGACGGAACGCAATCTCCTTCCGGTAGAAGGCGTGATAATCGTGCAGCGCCGCGGCCTGAATTGCGTAATGCTCAGGCGTGTAGGTCTGAATAACCACGCGCCCGCCGCGGCGGCTGCGCCCGGCGCGCCCCGCCACCTGCGTCAGCAACTGGAAGGAGCGCTCGCCGGCGCGGAAGTCGGGCAGATGCAGCCCCACGTCGGCGGAAATCACGCCGACAAGCGTGACCAGAGGCAGGTCAAGCCCCTTGGCAATCATCTGTGTGCCCACCAGCACATCGGCCTCGTGCGCGGCAAAGCGCTGCAGTAGCGCCTCATGGCTGCCGCGCGCGCTCGTGGTGTCGGCGTCCCAGCGCAGCAGACGCGCGCCGGGCGCAACCTCATGTACGCGCCGCTCAATCTGCTCGGTGCCGCTTCCAAAGTAGCGAATGCGCGCACTCTGGCATGTGGGGCAGCGCTCGGGAATGGGCGTGCGTTGGTTGCAGCGGTGGCAAACCAGTTGTTTCACCCCTTCATGATAGATCAATGGCGCTTCACATGTGGGACATTGCGCCACGTAGCCGCAGTCGCGGCACATGACAAAGGTGCTGCTGCCCCGCCGGTTGAGAAAGAGGATGGCCTGCTCCCCTGCATCCAGCGTAGCGTGGAGTTCATTCTGCAGGCTGCGGCTGAAGATGCTGCGGTTACCTGCGCGCAGCTCCTGACGCATATCCACAACCTCCACAGGGGGCATGCCGCCGTAGGCAGTCACCTCGGCAGCAACGCCGGCGACCGGACCGGGTCCATGGCCCACTACGCGCTGGGGCAGGCTGATCAGCGTCGCGCCGCCAGCCAGCGCCTCGGCGTAGGCCTCAAGGCTAGGGGTGGCGCTGCCCATGATCAGCACGCTGCCGCTCATTTCGGCCAGCCGCCGCGCCACTGAGCGCGCATCGTAGAAGACGGCGCGGCTGCCCCACTCTTCAGCGTCCTGCTTATACGAGGATTCGTGCTCCTCGTCAATCACAATCAGCCCCAGGTTGGGCATGGGTGCAAAGAGCGCGCTGCGCGGGCCGACAACAATGTCAAACTCGCCGGCGCGCAAGGCCCTCCAGACGTCATAGCGCTCGCCGCCATTAAGCGCCGAATGGATGACCGTGACGCGACCCGGAAAGCGCCCGGCAAAGCGCGCCACAGTTTGCGGGGCCAGTGCAATCTCGGGAACAAGCACAATCGCCTGCCTGCCGTGCGCCAGCGTCTCCTCAATGGCGCGGAGGTAGATTTCGGTCTTGCCGCTGCCCGTCACGCCATGCAGCAGGAAGCGGCGCGGCGCGGCGCGATCCGCACCCTCTGCCGTCGCGCCAAAGCCCTCGGCGTGGATGAGCGCCCACGCTGCTCCCTGTTCGCCCGTGAGCAGCGGCGCATGCGTGCGGCGGTAGTCGCGCCCCTCCAGCGGGTCGCGGAAGCGCACGCGCTCGGTGACTGTAACGAGCCCCCACGTCTCGAGTTCGCGCAGCAACGCGGCGGCGTTGCCGGGCCGCGCGTCGCCCCATCGTTCGTAGAGTTCGTCTCGCCAGAGGGGGCGCTCCGCATCAGCGAGAATCGCCAGGGGGCGGCGGTAGCGCGCCGTGCCCTGCGCTTCGTCCAGCGCCATCGTCAGTGCCTCGACGGTGCCCGTTGCGCGATACCCCTGGTCTCCACCACCTGCCAGTGCGCCCGCAGCCACCAGCCTTGCCAGCGGCAGCAGTGTGCTGAGAGCGCACTCCTGCCTGAGCAACCCTTCCTCGGCTGTTGCACCGGGGTGCACAATGAACCATGTCAGAATGCGCGCCTCGGGCGTGGCGCGGGCAGCTGCAGCCAACGCGGCATCAACCGCCGCGGCCGCCGCCACAAACTCAATTTGCGGCACGCGTTTGACGTGCGCGCCCAGCCGTTCGGGCGCGCTTTGCAGCAAGCCCGGCGGCAGCAGCAGGCGCACTGCCTCGGCAATGGGCGCCACATAGGTATCGGCAATCCACGCGGCCAGACGCATCTGTCCGGCGGTGAGTACAGGCTCGTCGCGCGCCAGCCGCAACAACGCGCGCGTGCGCACCGGTGCGCCATCCTTGATGGGCGCGCTGCCGCGCAAGGCGACCACGATGGCCTGAATGGTGCGGCCGCGAAAGGGCACCCACACGAGATGACCGGTCTCTATGGACCCCTCCAATTCACGCGGCAGATGATAGGTGAATGTCTGGAAGGGGGGATCGGGCGGTTCCGGCGGCGGCGGAGGAGGAGCGTCTGCGTCGTCCTGCGTCAAGTCGTCATCGTCGAGATTTGCGCCGGGGCCTGGCGCAAAGGGCGCGTCGGTGCGCGTGCGCGCGAGCGGGCCGCGCACCTGCACGTTGACGACGACCTCGGCAAATTCCATGGGTAAGCGCTCGGGATGATCCAGGCCGGGTGAAGCACCCCGGTTGGGCTGAGGTAAAAGGTTGACGCGCGCCTCGTGCAACTCGCCAGGAGCGCTACTCGCGCGTCCCGTAAATCGACTCCTGGGCGAACCCCAGGCCAAAGGCAAGCAGCGCGGGCACAAGCTCCAGCAGCCACGAACTGTTGAGCGGTATGCCGAAAAGCCGGAAGAAGCCTGCTACCATGCCGAAGAGAAGCGCACCGGCCACCATGCCCATG
>CAYJNV010000238.1:0-1537 GCA_964370975.1 uncultured Caldilineaceae bacterium
CCTGGAAGACGATGAGCAGCAGCCAGGTGACAAACGGAATGGTAATACCGAGGTGGCCGATGATGATGGCCCACACGGTGTCCAGCAGGTTCAGGTCGCGCATGAAGAGGAAGTAGGGGATGACGGTGCTGATGCGCGGATAGAAGCGAATGAAGAGAAAGATGAAGAGAACGAATGTGAGCCAGCGCTGGCGCAGGCCCAGGCGCGCCAAGCCGTAGGCGGCCAGCGTGCCCGTGAGCACCGTTACGATGGTTGTGATGGTGGTGACGGTGAGGCTGTTGATCAGGTTGCGCAGCGTCCGGGGATTGCTGAGGGTAGTCTGGAAGTGCTCGAAGGTGATTTGGCGCGGGATGATGACGGGCGGCACGGTGTACATGTCGCGCTCGAGCTTGACGCTGTTGATGACAAGGTAGATGAGCGGCACCAGGACTGCCAGGCAGGCGACGAGCAGCAGGAAGACGCGCAGCAATTGCAGGGCCACTTTGCGGGGAGAGGGTCGAACCGATGTGTGCATGGGAAGCCTCAGCGCGCGGTCTGGTTGCGTCGTTGCAGCCAGAAGACGAATGCCAGCGCGGTTGCCGCGAAGGCCATGAAGAGCCAGGATGCGGCGGCGGCGAGGCCCAGATTAAAGCTGCGCAGGCCGAGCGTGTAGATGAAGTAGGTCATCGTGAATGTTGCGTAGCCGGGCCCGCCCAGCGTAAGCGTGTAGATCGAGTCAAGCGAGAGCAACGACTCGAGCATGCGGAACATGACCGTGAGCAGGAGCAGCGGCAGGAGCAGCGGCACGTCGATGCGCCAGAAGGATTGCCAGCGCGTGGCGCCATCGAGGGATGCAGACTCGAGCAATTCGGCGGGAATGCCGGAGATGCCTGCCGAGACGACCAGAAAGACAAAGGGGGTCGCCATCCAGATGTCCACGATGATGACCGAGACCACGGCCCACGCCGAGACGCCGAGCCAGTCGGGCCCATCCACGCCGAGAAAGCCGAGCAGGTAATTTGTGAGACCCATGCGCGAGTTGAGCATCATGCGCCAGAGGGTGCCGGCGGCGACTGGTGCAATGACCATGGGCAGAATGAGGATGGTGCGGACGATGCGCATGGTCCAACTCGTGCCTGAGGCGAGATAGGCCAGCGAGGTGCCCAGCAACAGCTCAACCAGCACCGCCGAACCGGCGATGATGGCGCTGTTGCGCACCGCGCGCTGAAACACCTGGTCATTCAGGATCTTGACGAAGTTGTCGATTCCCACGAAGCCGAGCGATGCATCGGACTTGGTGAGCGTCCACTCCTGGGTGGCAAGGTAGGCGCTGAAGAGCAGGGGATACATCTGGACGGCAATCACGATGAGGAGCGCGGGCACAACAAACGCGGCCATCCACTGCCAGTCATGGCCCAGCCGAATACGCTTTGGCCGCGCGCGTGAAACGTTTTGTCCAGCACTCTGATTGGAGAGCATGTGCGCCTGGGCGAGGTTGAATCAGGCGGGTGGGGGCGCCGGTTTAGCGCCCCCCCCCCCCACTAAGGGGGGGTGGGAT
>CAYJNV010000238.1:1547-7014 GCA_964370975.1 uncultured Caldilineaceae bacterium
GCGGGGGGGCGTGAAACCTTGGGGGGGGGGGCGATCTCTTCCCCCCCCCCCACCCACCATTACGGGGTGCAGGAAGAAGAGCGGGCGGTCTACTGTTCCGTCAGACCCTGGGCCTCGGCCAACTGCAGCAGGGCAGGCGGCACGGCAATCTCGTCCCACTGGGTCTGCGTGCGGTCGAGCATTTCCTCAGCCGTGATTGTGCCCTGGTGGAAGTCGCCTTCGTTGCGGAAGAAGGCCTCAAAGGCGGCAAAGGTCCACGGCAGTGACTTGGCCCGGTTCAGGTTTTCCATCTGGACCGGATAGAAGTAGGGCAGCTTCTCGACGTTGGTCGCATCCTCATAGGTGGCCTTGAATGGCGAGCCGATGCCATACTCGTTCATCCACGCGGTGCCATTCTCGGGGTTGGCATAGGCCTTGATCCATTCCCACGCCGCATCCGGGTTCTTGCTGTCCTTGGAGATGAACATATTCCACGCGCTGACCATGGGGAAGCCAGGGCCCGGCCAGGCGGCCATTGCCCACTTGCCGACGACCTGCGACTTCTCGGGGTTGTCGGCATCTGCGCGGATGAAGCTCGGCCAGCCGACCATTGTGGCTGCCTGTCCGTTCAGGAAGAGCGCGTTGCCGGCGTTGATGTCGAGGCTGAGCGAACCCTCCGGGTTGAAGGCGAGCAGGCTCTGCATCTTGTCGAGGGCGGCCACGGCCTTCTCGCGGTCGAGGCCGTAGGTGCCATCCTTCCTTACCATGTAGCTGTCGTACATGCCAAGGAAGATGGCTGCGGGCTGCTCAATCTGCCCCCAGTAGTGCACCATCGGGGCGACGTCGGTCCCCTCCAGATGCGCCTGGAGTGTCTCGAGCACGGCGATATAGTCGTCCCACGTCTCCCAGTCGGCGCTGACGCCCGCCTCCTCAAAGATGTCGGTGCGATAGTAGATGCCGTAGGCGTCGGCGCTGTAGGGCACGCCAATGCGCTTGCCGTCAAAGAAGTTGGACGGACCGGGCGACCAGATCTGATCGACGAACTCGCTGCCATAGTTGTCGCGCGTGACGTAGTCGTCGAGCGGGAGCATCTTGTCAAAGACATCGGCAATCCAGAATTCGCCCGACATGACGTCGTATGCGCCCGTGCCGGTCGTCAGGTCGGTGATGTGATTCTGGTTGAGGACATCCCACGGGGCGGTGACGATTTCGGCGGTGTTGCCGGTTGCAGCTTCATAGATGGGCTTGGTCGCCTCGGCCGCCTTGTCGTAGGTGCCGGAGGCCATATACGTGACTGTGATCTCGGCGCCGCCGGCGGGGGCGCTCTCTGCGGCAGGCGCGGCTGCCCCCGGTGCAGCCGGGGCGACGCAGCCTGCCATCATTGCCAGGACAAGAGCGAGCGCGCTGATCGAGAACCAGATTTTGGACGTGCTACGCATGCCAGCCTCCTCTAGTTGTGTTGGATTGTGGTACAACGCGAAAAGATGAACGACCAATACGCAAGCAAGCCCAGGGGACGAGCGTGCGACGTGCAAAGTCCCGGCGGACGCAAGCTGCGGATGTGTGACCGATTGGCTCGAACTCATCTGCGCCGCGGTGCTATGCGGCGACGGACTATGACCGGTGTGGTAGGTTGTGAACGGGACGCAACTAGCGTAACACTTGTGCGAGAGGGTGTCAAGGAAATTGCGGTGGTCGTTCCGCGCGTGCGCTGCGTGCGGTTGGCTGCCGCGCGACGGGCGCGGCTATAATGGCAGCGCGCCGGGGTGCTGTCGAGGCGCAGCACGAGCGCACAAGATGACCAACAAGTCGGAATTGACAAACAACATCGCCTTCCACCCCGCTGCCCGCGTCCAGGGCTTTGGGGCGACGGTCTTTGGCGAGTTTTCGGCGCTGGCGCTGGCACACGGGGCCGTGAACCTGGGACAGGGCTTTCCCAACTTCGCTGCGCCCGACTTCATCAAGCAGGCGGCGCAGGCGGCGATTGCCGGCGACCTGAACCAGTATGCGCGCAGTGCAGGCCACCTGCCGCTGGTAGAGACGCTGGCGCAGGCCTATAGCCCCCTCTTCGGGCGTACGCTGGACCCGCAGCGCGAGGTTGTGGTGACGACCGGCGCGACCGAGGGCATCTTCGCCACGATGCAGGCGCTGGTTGATCCCGCCGACGAGGTCATCCTGATTGAGCCCTTCTATGATTCGTACCCGGCGGCGGTGACGATGGCGGGGGGCGTGCCCGTGTACGTACCGCTGCGCGCACCAATCAATGCGCAGCGTGCCGGCGAGTGGTATCTGGACATGGACGAGCTGGCGGCGGCGATCACGGCGCGCACGCGCCTGCTGGTGATCAACACACCCATGAACCCGGTGGGAAAGGTCTTTACGCAGAGCGAACTTGCCGCGCTGGCGGAGATTGTGCTGCGCCACAATCTGTTTGTGCTTAGCGACGAGGTGTACGAGTGGATGGTCTATGCGCCGGCGACGCATGTGCGTATCGCCACGCTGCCGGGGATGGCCGAGCGCACGATTACGCTGGGCAGCGCCGGCAAGACCTTCTCGGTGACGGGCTGGAAGATCGGCTGGGCGATTGCGCCGCCGCATTTGGCGCACGCGCTGCAGATGGCGCATCAGTGGATTCCCTACGCCGTGGCCACGCCGCTGCAGGATGCAGTCGCGACGGCCTTTGGCGAGGGCGCGCGCAGCGGCTACTTTGAGTGGCTGCCGCAGATGTACGTTGCCAAGCGCGACAGGTTGCTGGCAGCATTGCGCAGCGCGGGGATGACGCCGGTTGTGCCCGACGGCGCCTATTTTGTCCTGGCCGACACGAGCACACTGGCTGCCCATGTAGATGAAGGCGGGTTGCGTGATGTGTCCGTTTGCCGCTGGCTGACGACGCAGGTAGGTGTAGCGGCCATTCCGCCCAGCGCCTTCTACAGCGCGCCGCATCAGGGGCTCGTGGGCAATCTGGCACGCTTCTGCTTTTGCAAGACGGACGAAACGCTTGACGAAGCGGCCGCGCGGCTGAAAGTGTAGATACGACGCAAAGGCGCAAAGGCGCAGAGGACACGCAAAGACGGGCAACTGCAAGAACAGCAAGAACCACAATTGGGTACACGGAAAATGCGAAGACGGCGCGTGTGGTGTTGGGTGCATGTTCCGTTGTTTCCAATTGCGAGACACAAACAACCGAAGAGATAAGGAATCAGCATGAAATTCAACGTCGTGCAGGGTGATATCAAGGATCAGTCGGTCGACTGTCTGGTGATCGACCACTTTGAAGGGGAGGAGACGCCCAAGCGCGCCGGCCAGTGGCTGGACGAGGCGCTGGGCGGCGCTGTGACGGCGCTGCTGGCCGGGGGCGACTTCACGGGCAAGGCAGGCAGCACGGCGCTGCTCTACACCAACGGGCGCGTGAATGCGGCGCGCGTGCTGGTGGTGGGGTTGGGCAAGCCTGCCAAGTTTGACAATCGCGCGGCGCGCACGGCCGCAGCCACGGCGGGGCGCGCGCTGGCCAAGATGAAGAAGGTGAAGACCATCGCATCGGTCGTGCTGGGCGCAGGCGAGGGGCCGCTGACGGCGTGGGAGGCCGCGCAGGCCTTTGCCGAGGGCATCGTGCTCTCGTTCTACCAGCCGCCCCACTACAAGCGCGACGCTGCCGACCCGCGCCCCGAGACCTGCATCGTGGTGGATTTCCACGGCGAGAGGCTGACGGACTTCCAGGCGGGCATTGCCGACGGTCAGGCGATTGCCGAGAGCGCGAACACGGCGCGCAACCTGAGCAACGAGCCACCCAACGTGCTCTCGCCGGTGGAGATGGCGACGCGCGCCAAGGCAATGGCCAAGCGCACGGGGCTGACCTGCACAGTCCTGGGCGAGTCGGAAATGGCCAAGGAGAAGATGAACATCCTGCTGGCGGTGAGCCGGGGCAGCGTCAACGAGGCGCAACTGGTGATTCTCGAGCACCGCCCGGCTGGGAGCAAGAACAAGCCGCCGCTGGTGCTTGTGGGCAAGGGCATTACCTTTGACACGGGCGGCATCAGCATCAAGCCGTCGGAGCGCATGGAGGAGATGAAGCACGACATGAGCGGCGCGGCGGCGGTGATCGGCGCGATGGAGGCGATTGCGCGCCTTGGCCTGCCGCAGCGGGTGATTGGCGTGGCGGCGTGCGTGGAGAACATGCCCGACGGCAACGCCTTCCGCCCCGGCGACATCCTCACGGGGATGACAGGCAAGACGGCCGAAATTCTGAGCACCGACGCCGAGGGGCGGTTGATTTTGGCGGACGCGCTGGCCTATGTCAAGCGCTTCGATCCGGCGGCGGTGGTCGATCTTGCGACGCTGACAGGTGCAATCGGGATTGCGCTCGGTTCATTGGCCGCGGGGCTCTTCTACAACAGCGAGGCATTGAAGGACGCGCTGCTGCACGCGTCGGACCGCTCGGGCGAGCGGCTGTGGCCCATGCCAATGTACGAGGAATACGAGGAATTCATCAAGGGCGATCTGGCCGAGGTGAAGAACAGTGGCGCGCGAGGTGGTGGCGTGGCCACGAGCGCGAAGTTCATTGAACATTTCATTGAAGGCTACCCCTGGGCACATCTCGACATTGCCTCTACGGCGTGGACGACGGCGGACAAGGATGCGGTGAATCCCAAGGGGGCCACGGGGTACGGCGTGCGGCTGCTGGTGGAGTTGGCGCGTGCGTTCGATGCGAGCGCGATTCCCGCGCTGCCGGAAGGAGAGGCTGCCAAGTGAAGAATGTAATGACTGGTCGCTGGAGCCGCGCACTGGTGGGCGCGGCGCTGCTTACGCTGCTCGCAGCCACGCCCGCGCTGGCGCAGAGTGACCCCGCGCTGGAGGGCGCGCCGACGCGCGCGGCGCTGGTTGTGCTGGCCATCGTGATGGTGGCCACCGCCGTGCAGTTGCTGATCGAGGTTGTGTGGAACTACCTCGAGTGGTTCCTGATGAATGTGCGCGACTGGAAGGCGTCGGACATCAAGTCGCCCCAGTATCAGCAATTCAAGAGCGGCACCAGCCTGCTGATTGGCGCTGTGTTGGGCATGCTGATTGTGAGCATCACGGGGATGCGCCTCTTCGAGTACTTCGGTCCGCTGCTGCCTTCATTTGTTTCGGGCGTGCCCGCGGGGATTGACGTGCTGCTCACCGGCCTGCTCATCGGCGCGATTACCAAGCCTGTGCACGACACCTTCAACCTGATTGCCAAGACAAAGGACTTCCTGGGCAACAGCGCCATCCGGCAGCGCGAACTGGCCAGCGATGCGCTGGCGAGCGGCGTGCTCAAGCTGGCGCAGAGCGAGGCGCAGGCGCTGGTGGATGTGCCGGGGATTGGCCCGGCGCGCCTGCCCGTGCCCAACGAACTGGGCGACGGCGAGACGGCGCCCGGCGACAAGTCGCCCACGGAGCGCTATGTGGACCTGCTCCACAACCGGACAATGATGTAGCAAGGGCAACCAGTACGCCGCCATATCGGGAC
>CAYJNV010000239.1:0-6998 GCA_964370975.1 uncultured Caldilineaceae bacterium
CAGCGCGATGCCGACGGCACGTGGCGCATGAAGGCGGGGGCGCGCGTGCGCATTCGCCTGCAGATGGTGGCTGACAACCGTCGCTATCACGTCGCGCTGGTGGATCCGCTGCCTGCCGGCCTCGAGGCAATCAACCCCGCGCTGGCCGTGAGCGAGTCCATCCCAGAGAACGACCCAAGCCTGCAGCCCTACGGTTGGTGGTGGTACGGCACCTGGTACGAGCACCAGAATCTGCGCGACAACCGCGCCGAGGCCTTCACCTCACTGCTGTGGGACGGGGTGTACGATTACACCTATGTGGCGCGTGCCACCACGCCGGGCACCTACGTTGTGCCACCCACCAAGGCCGAGGAGATGTACTCGCCTGAGGTCTTTGGCCGCAGCGCCAGCGACAAGGTGATTGTGGAGTAATAGACAGGCCGCAGCCAATCACTGCACGCAACATAAATAGGAGGGCCGCCCCGCCGCGGGTGGGCCCGCCGATTTTGGTTGGATGGGTACTACCAGCCGAAGCGCTCCTCGGCCCAGGGGTCACCTTCCATGTGGTAACCCGCGCGCTCCCAGAAGCCGGGGCGGTCACCGTGCATGAACTCGAGGCCACGAATCCATTTGGCGCTCTTCCAGAAGTACTTCTTGGGCACGAGCAGGCGCATGGGGTAGCCGTGGTCCGGCTCGAGCGGCTTGCCCTCGTACATGTAGGCAAGCATGGTGTCATCGTCGTCGAGCACTTCGAGCGCAATGTTGGTGGTGAAGCCATTCTCGCAATGCGCCATCACATGCGTCGCCGAAGCCTGCACCTGAATCTGTTGCAGAAAGACGCGCCAGGGGATGCCCGTCCAGGTGGTGTCCAGCTTGCTCCAGCGCGTCACGCAGTGGATGTCCACAGTTTCGGTGTTGGTGGGCAGCGCCATCATCTCATCCCAGGTGAAGGTGCGCTCCTGCTCCACCAGGCCAAAGACGCGGAAGTTCCAGCCGGCAAGCGAATCATACTGGGGCGTTGAGCCATAGTGGAGCACCGGAAAGCGCCCGGTAAGGAACTGCCCCGGCGGCACGCGCTCACCTTGAGATTCCCTGGGCACATTCTTGACGCGCTTCAACTGCTCAACGCGCTTGAACGGATTCTCGAAGCGCACACTTCACCTCCAACAGAGCAAACGACAGTGCCAAACGGCTACAACGCCAGTATAGCCGTACAAGCGGCCGCGGCACGTAAGGGGCGTCACATGTCGGGCGTCGGGTGTCGACGTCCTGCTCCCCACGCCCGGCCGCTACTGCCCCTTCACTTCGGTCCAGATGCGGTCGTAGAGCACGGTGGCGTCGCCCACGTCCTCAATGCGGTGGGCGGCTGCCACGGCATCAGCGGGCACATTGGTAATGCTGGACTCCATGTACTTGGCGTAGAGCTCAGGCTGGCTGGCTTGTGCGTAGGCCAGCGATGCCTGGTTGGGGTTGACGTAGGGAAAATCGCGCATGGTCATCCAGAAGAGCTCGGGCTGGTTGATGTAGTTGAGCCAGGCGTAGGCCGCGTCGGGGTGTGGCGCGCCCGTGGGGATGGCCCAGTTGTCCTGCCAGCTGATTGCGCCCTCGCTGGGGTAGATGAACTCGATGCTCTCCAGTTCATCCTTGGCGAGGCGCGCCTCACCCGTCCACACAATGCCCAGGTCGGCATCGCCGGCAATCAGCGCCGTCTTGGGGCTGTCACTGTCCCAGATCTTGACATTGGGCACAAGCGTAATGAGACGGGCTTTGGCCTCGTCGAGTTGCGCAGGATCCGTTGTGTTGGGGTCATAGCCCAGTGTGAGCAATGTGGCCCCGATGATTGCGCGTGCGTCATCGACCATCACCATGCGCCCTGCGTACTCGTCCTTCCAGAGGTCGGCGAAGGCGACGGGCATGTTGTCCACGGTGGCCGTGTTGACCACGATGGCATCCATGCCGGCCTGGTAGGGGACTGTGTACTCGTTATCCGGGTCAAACGGTTGGTTGAGCGAGGCGGGGCTGAAGTTGGCCAGCACGGGCAGCTTGCTCGCATCCAGCTTTTCGATCACATTCTGGCGAATCATCAGCCCCACAAGCTGATCGGTGGGCTGCGCCAGGTCGTAGCTTGTATTGCCCGCCGAGAGTTTGGCGTACATCTCCTCATTGCTCGAGAACTCGCTGGTGTTGACCTTGATGTCATACACCTGCTCGAAGCAGTCGATCATCTCGGCTGGGATGTACTCCGTCCACACAAAGAGGTTGAGCTCACTGGAGGTGACTTCACCGCGCGGGTTGGGTTCGGGGCAACTGAATTCGGCAGCGGTCGCGGCGTCACTGGCCGCGGATTCGCCGGTCGCGGCGCCACCAGACGCGCCGCCGGCACAGGCGGTCAGCAGCATCAGGCTTGCCATCATCAGGCCATAACCAGGCAGACGGGGAAACGGGTTTCTCATCTCGCAGTAAGCTCCTTGCAGGCCCGCGGCGGGGCGGCTGAACACATGCACTTCCAGAAAGAACCGTATGTTCTACCACTTGCATACGTTGAACACTTCGCAAGCGTTCCATCGCGTGTGCACAGGCGCAGTGACTACCGCGCCTTCACTTCTGTCCACACCCTGTCGTAGAGAACAAGCGCCTCGCCCACATCCTGCAAATGGTGGCCGTTGGCCAGCGCCTCGGGCGGGGTGTTGGTAATGGGCGACTCTGTATACGCAGCGTAGAGCTCGGGCTGCTGAACGCGCGCGTACTCGAGGGCTGCGTCGTTGGGGTTTGTGTAGGGGAAGTCGCGCAGCGTCAGCCAGAAAAGGTCGGGTTGGAGCGTGTAGTTAATGAATGCCAGCGCGGCGTCGGCGTGGGGCGCGCTGGCGGGAATGGCGTAATTGTCCTGCCAGAGGATGGCCCCCTCGCTGGGATAGACATACTCGATCGCGGGCAGTTCACGCTGCGCCAGCACGGCTTCGCCCGTCCACACCATGCCCAGGTCCACGTCGCCGGCGATCAGCGCCGTTTTGGGGCTGTCGCTCTCGAAGAGCTTGATGCGGGGCACGAGTTCGGCCAATTTGGCTTTGGCCTCTTCGAGTTGCGCCGGGTCGGTGCTGTTGAGGTCGTAGCCGAGCGTCAGCAGCGTCAGGCCGATGACCGAGCGCGCGTCATCCAGGAAGACCATGCGGCCGGCATATTCGTCATTCCACAGGTCCGCCCAGGAGGCGGGCACGTTCTCCACAGCGGCTGTATTGACGGCGATGGCATAGGTGCCCGACTGATAGGGTACTGTGTAGTTGTTGCCGGGATCAAAGGGCAGGTTGAGGTAGGCGGGGTTGATACCGTCCAGGGCGGTGAGCTGCGCCTTATCGAGCTTTTGCAGCAGCCCCTGGCGGATGAGCAACTCCACGATATAGTCGGTGGGCTGCACAACGTCGTAGCTTGCGCCGCCCGCCGCCAGCTTGGCGTACATCTCGCTGTTGGTCGAGTAGACATCCTGGTTGACCTTGACGCCATACGCCTCGGCAAAGCAGCGAATGTGATCCTGCGGCACGTACTCGGCAAAGGTGTACAGGTTGAGTTCGGTGGAGGTCAGCGCCAGGCGCGGTTCGGCGGGTGGGCAGACGAAGGCGGCGTCGGGCACTGCCGCGTCGGGCTGCAGAGGTGCGACGCACGCGCTCAGCAGTGGTAGCAGGCCAATGATAACGACAAGCAATGCGAAGACGGGACGGTGGGGAATGGATGTGCGCAAACGGAATCTCCTGGTTGCAAACGCGCGCAAAGTGCGTATCGACGATTGTACATCAACTGCGATACGTGTGTGTAGCAGCGACAGAAGCGGTGACTGTGCCAAAGCTGGTGGAGAATCGTTGTTGTATGGCGTAAAGGAGAGGCAAGCAGAGAAGTTGCGAACGAAGGAATGGATCGGGTAGCCCGCAGTGTAGCGAGTCGTTGTGCATCGCGATGCGCCGCGCCGGCAAGAGTTCTGCAGGCGCAGGACGCGAGGCGGCCCTCCACGGAGCAAGGGCGCAAGCACACCGGGCAGTTGCGGCGGCGCTGAGCCAGTTCACTGATCGCGTGCCCATCCCCTCTCCATCGCATGAACAGAGAGGGGATAGGCGCACGGGCCCGATCTAGCGACCTGCGATCGGGAAGTACAGCTGGTAGCCGTTGGCCGCCGGCGTAATTTTCGGCGAGACAGGTGTGCTGGTCGGCGTGCTCCCCGGCGGGACAGGCGTAATCGTCGGCGCGACAGGCGTGCTCCCCGGCGGGGCAGGTGTATTCGTCGGCGGGACAGGTGTATTTGTCGGCGTGGGACCCACAACTGCGACGTAGTTGGCGGTGTATGTAGTATTCACGGCAGGTACAACCAGCGTCTGCTGTTTGGCGCCGCCCTGCGACCATGAAGAGAACGAATAGCTGCTGCCGCCAATCACCTGCGGGCTGGGCGCATCCAGCGCTTCATTCAGCCCCACCACACGCGTCACCTGGAACGGTGTGGTCGTCAATGCCCCGTCCAGACTGATCTGCCCGCCCGCCGGTTGCGTTTGGAAAGTCAGAGTGCGCGTCACCGGAAGCACGTCCGTGAACTGCGTCGCCGTCTGCCCGCGCGCATCGGTGATGTGCAGCACCACCCGGTACCAGACCAGAGGCTCGATCTCACCCATCGTCGGAATTGTGAACTGCCCCTGATCCCCACTCAGGCTGGCCAGAAACGGGTGCTTATGATCACGGTGGTGGAACTCGACATCCCATGCGTATGGATTGGCTGGTAGCGGCGCATCGTCGTTGACGTTGACGGCCTGGTAGCCCCAGGTGTCGCCCGCATAGTAGCCGTTGCTGCGGCTGGGGTCGGTGAGGTTGCTCAGCACAATCGTGGCCGTTGGCAGGCTGTTGCCCGGATAGAGCGTCACGCTCGCGGGGTCCGAACTGGCGGGCGGGTTGCCCGCATCGCGCACCACCACCGAAGCCGTGACGTTGACCGCCGTGGCGTAGGTATGGCTGGTGTTGGGTACGCTGGTCTGCGCCGTGGCGCCGTCGCCAAAGCTCCACAGGTACGTCAGCGGCAGGTTGTTGTCCGGGTCGCTCGAACCGGCCGCCGAGAACTGGTAGACCGTGTTCAGCGGTCCGTTGAGCGGCGTCACGCCGAGTTGGACGCTGGGCGCCAGGTTGCCGCTGGTGTGGTAGCGGTAGCAGCGTATCTGGTTGCCGGGCGGCGTATTCGGCAGGAGGATCAGGTAACAGAGGTCGCCATTGAGGTCGCGCTGCAAGCCGATCAGGCCAGCCTTGCCCGTGGCGAAGTCGCCCGCCACCGCCTCCCACTTCGCGGTCGCGCCGTTGTAGGCCAGCCGCCGGATAAACCCGCGCACAAAGTCGGCGTAGAAGTAGTTGCCCACATACGCCGCCGGGTACGCCACCGCGCCGTTGCTGGGGCCGATGTAGAACGTGCCGCCCATCACCGCCGAATCCACCTGGACGTTGTCGACGATATGGCTGTAGCTGAAGACCGGTTCGGAATAACCCGAAGGCGGCTGCGGCAGCGTGCAGAATACCCCCGCCGGGCAGGGACCTTCGCGCGCCGGGTAACCATAGTCGCCCGCCGTCACCTCGTCAATCTCCTCCCACGCCCCGCCGCCGACATCGCCCACCCAGGGCGTGCTCGTGCCCGGGCGGATGCTGAAGCGGAAGGGATTGCGGAACCCGTACGCAAAGATCTCCCGGCAGGGGCCGGGGGCGGGCAGCGCCTGGGCAGGGTTGCAGGAAACACTGCCTGTGGTCGTGGCAAACGGGTTGCCGGCCGGAACTGTGTAGCCGCCGCCGGTGGTGGTGTTGGGGCGAATGCGCAGAATTTTGCCGTTGAGATTGTTTGTGTCATGCGCCGGGCTGGGGACGATGTTCGAGTCGCCGACGCTGATGTAGAGATTGCCGTCGGCGCCAAAGTTGAGGTCGCCGGCGTTGTGGATGCCCGAGTCGGTGGCAATATTGTCAAGCAGGATGCGCTCGGAGGCGGGGTCAATCGTGTCGCCGACCATCGTGAAGCGTGAAACGCGGTTGCGCGGGCCGGGCTGGTTATTGGTGTAGGTGCCGTAGGCGCAGAGGCTGCCGCTGGTGGACTGGCGCGTGTAGTAGAGATAGAGATGGCCGTTTTGGACAAAGCCCGGATCGAGCGTGATGCCCAGCAGCCCGCGTTCGCCATCGCCGCAGACGGTGAGTGTGAGCGCCCGTTGGGGCAGCAGCGCACCGTTCTTGAAGACGCGCACGCTGGCGAAGTTGATGTCGTCGCTGGTGCTGCTGCCGGTCTCGAGGATAAGAATGCGGCCATCGGGAGCGAAGGCGAAGTCGTAGGAGGTGAAGAGCCCACCCACGACCAGGTCATCGCTGAACACGCCGCTCTCCGCGGATGTGGTCGTCGATGTGTTCGTCGCCAACTTGATCAGTGTGTTGATCGGTGTAGTGATCGGCGTGCTCGTCGCCGGATTCGCTAAAGATGGAAGACCGGCAGGCGCGGCCGTGAGGCGCTGCGGAAAGAGACCAACCAAGGCAATTAACACGAACGCGGCACATACGGCAGCGGCCGTTATGACTCGCGTTTTGGTTGAAGACATCTGTTGAACCCCCTACAGTGAAAATAGAGCGCAGACGCGCGCATTTTGCGGGGGGGCCTTGAAACGCCGGGCGAGAATACCACGCGGCAAAGGGCGTGTCAATGTTGTTGCGCGCTCGAAACACGGCTTCTCAAAAGTCAGGAACGCGGCACGAGCAGGCGCCGCGTTTATGACTCTTGAGAAGCCGTGGGGCTCGAAACGGCATGAAAAGTGCTGATCGTGCGGGTGCGATGCGGGCGCACTCTTCGCGCAAAGCGCTGCAGTGTGTACCCGAATCGCGTGCCTCAGTCGCGCGCTTCAATGCGCTGGTAGAAGAGCACCAGCACGAGCACGGCCAGAATCCACACGGTGGAGAGGGCGTTGACCTCGGGCGTGACCGTGCGGCGCAGCAGCCCGTAGACATAGATGGGCAGTGTGGTCGAACCGGGACCA
>CAYJNV010000240.1:0-6976 GCA_964370975.1 uncultured Caldilineaceae bacterium
GAAGTAACTCAGGCTCTTGCTCAGCAACGCCTGCCGCCGCGAAATCGGTGTGTCCGACGCGTAGTGAATCACGCCGATGTCATAAGGCACGTTGATGAAGAGGTTGACGATTTCGTCCATGGGGTAGCGTTGCGGGTAGACGTCCTCATAGATGCCCGCCAGGTAGGGGCCCGACTCCATCTCGATATCGGTGTAGCCCTCGCGATAGAAGACGCCCATGAAGCGGCGGTTCTGGAGGATGGTGCCGCGCACGGTGACAGCCTTCTGGTTGTCAAAGACCGTGCCGTAGTTGAGCATTGGCGCGATGTCCTGCGCGCTGAAGGAGTTGCGGAAAAGGAATGAGTTGCGCGAGTGTTCGTCGTACACCACGTTGGGGATCATCACATCGCCCACGCGGCCGTTGAGTGTAGCGGCTTTGCCCAGAATGTAAACGCCCAGAATGCGCCCGCCGGCCGTACTCACCTGGCTGAATATGTGATAGGCAGCCATACCCAGCGGATAGTCGATGTTGAAGATGAGCGCGTCGCTCTGCGTAAGCAGTTCGAGTTCCTCGGCGCTGAAACAGCCCGTGACGCGCGGGTCCATGCGCGCCGGGTCGAGTTTGCTCAGGTCAATGACCTGCGCCTCGACGTCAAGGCAGTGAGGCTCGGCAACACGGCGGATGCCCACCTCCTCCTCCATGCGCAGGGCGGTGACACGGCTGTCGCTCCACGCGGCGTACTGGCGCGAAGCATAGTAGAGAAGATTGATAAGGTGGCCGTTATCGGCTGCAGGCAGGCGCTCCAGTTCCTCAACCAGGTCCTCGGGGTTGTTCTGCTGCACAAAGCGCAGAATTTGCTCACGGTGCGCCGGCACATAGCCCGAAAGCAGGTTGACCATGCTGTGCACGTTGCTGCTGATGAAGTAGATGGGACGTGAGGCGAGGTCCATGGCGCCGCTTTCGGCCACCAGCGCACGCCACCACTGCTGCACGCTGCGGCGATAGTCGCTGAGGCCGCTGCCCAGGACGCGCACGCGCATGTCCAGCGGCGCGGCGGCGGCGCGGCGCAGGTTGTCGAGCAGGGTGCCACCTGCCCAGACCTGAGCGATCTTGGCAAAATCCTCGGCACTCAACCCCAGCGCGCGCTGCACCTCCGAAGCAAGCGGTTCCTCGAGCGTAGCCGCTTCCTCGGGCAATGCCTGCAGCGCCGCGCCCACGGCGTCGGCGGCAAGCTTGAAGTGAATCTTGTTCCACTCGATTTGCAGCGTGGTCAGACAGGGAATGAGGTCGTCAATATCGCTGACGGACGCGATGAAGGCAGCGAGCAGCCCCGCCTCCTCGTCATAGTAGAACTTCCGGCGGCGGGCACGTGCCTTCACCGGGCGCCACTGCTCTACATTCTCGTAGCCCTCTCGTGTGAAGACGTCGGCCATCTGTCCCAGCAGCAGAAGCGCTACCTGCGGCATGACGTCGGGCACGCGCAGCGCGCAATAGGAGAGCGCCGAAATGTCGATCTCGCTGCTGCCCGCCTGCTGGTGCAGGCTTGAGTTCATGGCAGCGTGCGTCTCCTCGAGGCTGCGGATGCGAATGGGTTCGCTGGAGCGCAGGAGCGAGTAATAGGTGCGAATGTAGAGGTCAATATCCTCATTGTGGACTTGCGGCATGGTGCGGACCACGCGTGACCTCCCGGTCGAACCGCCAGGTGGCGGCGGCTGCAGCCTTATTCGTCCAGTTTCCTGAAGATGGCAACAACATTCTGCCCGCCGAAGCCAAAGGCGTCGACAATGGCCGTGCGCGCGTGCGGCACATCCTGCGCCACATTGCCCACAATCGGGATGTCGATCGCGGGGTCGGGCGTATAGTTGATAGTGGGCGGAATCTTGCCTGTGCGCAACGCCATGATGGCCGCAATCGCCGACTGTGCGCCGGCTGCACCCAGCGCATGGCCTATCATGCTCTTGATGCTGGTAATGCGCATGTTGTGGATATGCTCGCCGAAGACCAGCTTGAGTGCTTTGGACTCGCCGGCGTCGTTGAGCGCAGTACCTGTGCCGTGGGCGAAAACAAGGTCAATATCTTCGGGGCGCAGACCGGTGTTCTTGAGCGCGCCGGCGAGGGCTCGTGCCGCGCCATCGCCCTCTGGATCGGGTGCGGTGATGTGATAGGCGTCGCCGGTGAGGCGGCCTCCCAGCACTTCGGCGTAGAGCGTGGCGCCACGCGCGCGCGCGTGTTCCTCGGTCTCCATGATGACGGCGCCCGCGCCTTCGGCGGCCACAAAGCCGTCGCGATCGATTGAGAAGGGACGGCAGGCGTGCTCGGGGTCATCCATGCGGCTGGAGAGAGGGCCCATGCGCCCGAACGCAGACATGGTGAGGAGTGAGACGGCCGATTCGGCGCCCCCTGCGATGAAGTAGTCCGCCTCGCCACGCTGCAGGAAGTGATAGGCTTCGATCATGGAATAGTGACCGCTGGCACAGGCGGCGGCGCTGGTCATCACGGGGCCGCGTGCGCCCGTCTCAATGGAGACGACACAGCTGACGGCGTTGGCCATGGTCTTGGGTACGGCAAACGGGCCGACCGAGCGCCAGCCGCGATGCGCCATTGCGACCGACTCATTCTCGAGGTCGGTAATGCCGCCACCGCCGGTGGCCATGAGCACGCCGATGTCATTGCGATTGGCAGGCGTAATCTCCACGCCGGCATCGATGAGCGCCATCTTGGCGGCGGCTACGGCGAACTGGCTCGAGCGCGCCACGCGCCGCGCCGCTTTGTGCTCCATCCAGTCGGAAGGATTGAAGTCCTTGACTTCACAGGCGATGTTGTAGGGCATGTCGCCGTAGTCAAAGCCGGTAATCTTGGCTGCACCCGACTTGCCGGCGAGCAGGTTCGCCCAGTAGGTGGGGACATCACTGCCGATGGGCGTGACAACACCCATGCCCGTGACAAAAACGCGCGTCATAACGTTGGTTTCTTTCTTCAGTTGCGAGTCGATTTAGGTTGGGCAATCAACCTGAGTGACGGCAAGAGTTGCCGCGCCATGGCCCGAGTGCGAAGGCGTTGCCGGCCTGCGATCCCGCTCATTATATGCAGGCGCAGGGAATGGGACAAAGCGCGCGCCGCCGTCAGAGAGCGGCGCGGGGCGACGCGCCCGCGTCGCCCCACATACGCATCTTCGCTTGCAGCGTGCACCGGTGGTAGGATAGGGCCTCAGATCGCGACAGAGCGTGCCGTGCGCTCGTTGGGCTGGATGGAGGAAATGTGCAGCAGAACCTGAAACAAGCGAACAAGCCCGCCGCGATAGATTTTTTGCACACAAGCAACGGGACGGATAAGCCGGATCACAGGGCGGTGCGCCAGGCGCTCGGTCTCGATGACGCGCTACTGGGGAACCTGCCGCCGGACGCACGTGAGTGTCTCATCGAGCATGTGCAGATATGGGGCGAGCCTGCAGAGACGCTTGAGGTTGCGGAACTGCTGCGCGAGGCGCACGGCCCGCTGCTCTATCTGCTCGACGTGCAGGCGGCCGCCCACGAAGCGCTGGGCGACATCGCGCTTGCGCAACAAACGAATGAGAGACGGCAGCGGCGCAGCAGCACCATTGCCGGGCAGGCGTTTGACGCACGCGTGCTCCAGGCGTTGGGGCAGATAGCGCATGCGCGCCAGATCGCCGATGAACTTGCCATAACGTACCCCAAGTCGCTAACGGCACAGGTCGCCGCAGCCACGGTCCTTGCGCGCTCAGGCGAATTTGCTGCTGGGCGCACCCTGCTCGAGGCCTATCTTGTCTATGCACCAGGCGAACCCGTGGCTACCCTCACGCTGGCGCGGCTGGCGCTTGAGAGCGGCGACGCCACCCTGGCCGGCGAAATGGCCGAGCGCCTCGGCCCCGGCGTACCTGCCAACCTGCCCGACGCGCACCTGACCGACCTAGCGGTATTGCTTGAGGCGCTGGGTCGCAGCGAGAGCGCAGCGGCCGTGCGCCTGGAGCGCGAACGGCGCAGGCAACTGCACTTTGCACACCTGGCGGAGTTGCTCGCCCCCTACACGTCGCTGGCCCCGGGCGCGTACGTGGACAGCGCCGCCATCTACCGTAACATTCACGGCCCCGATTCGGTGCCCGTCACGCGGGACGAGCAGCGACGCGTAACGCTTGAGGCGACGCGCCACTTTGGCTTCACCTCTTTGCGCGATGGACAGGCGAATACGGTGGCGGCAGTGTTGCGTGGCGAGTCGATCCTGGCCGTCATGCCCACGGGCGCGGGCAAGTCGCTCTGCTACCAGTTGCCGGCGCTTGTGCTGCCGCGCAGTTCGCTCATCATTAGCCCGCTGATTGCACTTATGAAGGACCAGGTGGAGAGTCTGCCGGCTGCGTCGCGTGCCCGCGCCACCTTCATTAACAGCACGCTGACCGATGATGAGATTGCCGAACGCATGGCCGGCGTCGCGCAGGGGCAATATAAATTGATCTATGCCGCGCCAGAACGGCTGCGCCAGCGCGAGTTCCTGCGCGCGCTGCGCCATGCCGGGCTGGACCTCTTTGTGATTGACGAGGCGCACTGTGTCAGCCTGTGGGGCCACGACTTTCGCCCCGACTACCTCTTCCTGCAGGAGGCGCGCCACGAACTGGGCAACCCCACCACGCTGGCGATGACCGCTACGGCGCCGCCACGCGTGCGCGATGAAATCATCGAGTACATGCGCAATGACAGCCCGCCGGACCCAGGCGCTGCAGCGAATGCCGCCGAGAGCGGCGCGACGCTGCAGGTTGGCGTGCCGCCGCATGTGATTGCGCTGGATATTTTTCGCGACAATCTGCACCTCTCTGCGTTGCGCTTCAACAATGAGGAGGAAAAGCTGGAGGCGGTGCTCAAGTTCACCGTCGAGACGTCAGGCAGTGGCATCATCTACGTCAACACGCGCCACAAGGCCGAGGCACTGGCATATGCGCTGCGCGATGCGGGCGTGTTGGCGGAGGCATACCACGCCGGCATGGAGAATCGTGGCGCAATTCAGGACCGCTTCATGGCCAACAAGACGCGCGTCGTGGTTGCTACAGTCGCCTTCGGCATGGGCATCGACAAGGCCGATATTCGCTTCATTGTCCATTTTCACCCCTCGCGCAGCCTGGCGGGTTACTATCAGGAGGTGGGCCGCGCCGGGCGCGACGGCAAGCCGAGCCAGGGTGTGCTCTTCTACAGCACAAATGATTGGGCGAACCTGCGCCGCTGGGCGCGTGCCGACGAGTATGGCGTAGAGTTTCTCGAGCGCGTCTACGCAGCGGTCGCCGCGCAACTGGGCGCGGGTGACGAGGCGCGCAGCGAGACGCTGGTCGGCGCCGTGGATGCGCGCCGCCTGCAGCGTGTGCTCAATGGGGACGAGACCGCCGTGCGCGTGGGCGTGAGTCTGCTCGAGCGCGCCGACCTGCTGAGCCGCAGCTTTGATGTGGCGCAGGAGGTCAGCGTGTCACTGCCACGCAAACTGCCCGACGCCGCGCGCGATGATGCCGATTTTCTCGACCTGTTGCGTGGCCTGGGCCTGGCGGCGGGGCAGAGCGCGCCCTTCAAGGTCAACGCTATTGCGCAATTCATGGGCTGGACGGTTTCCGACCTGGAGAGCGTGTTGCTCGACTGGGAAACTGCGGGCTATCTCAAGATCGCCCGCAGCCACCGCGCGATGTCGATTACGTTGCCGCCGCGCCCTGCGGACCAGCCAGAGCGGTTGGAGCGTTTGCTCGGGCAATCGCAGGCGCTGGGCCAGCGCCGCATTGATGACATGGTCGGCTATGCCACAACCGACGGCTGCCGCCACGGCTACATCAGCGCGCATTTCGGCAGCCCGCCACGCGCCAAATGCACGGTCTGCGACATTTGCACGGGGATTCGTCCGGCAATTCCTACCCCCGGCGAGACGCACCATCCGCTGCCTGAGGATGGCGAGATCATCCCCATGATCATCGATTGTCTGGTGAGCCTGGCCCGGCCGGTGGGGCGCGGCGGACTGGCGCGTATTCTGGTGGGCCATTTGCGTTCGCCGGTCACGCCCGACAAGGCGCGCCACCACGGTGCACTCAAGGGGTTGGGCGAAGGAGGTGTAGCCGAATACGTCGACGACCTGCTCGAGAGCGGCAAGCTGCGCCAATATGAGCGCCAGGGCTACAATGTGCTTGCGCCCACTCTCAGCGGTCGCGCCGAGGCCGATGCGTGGCTGGCCGAGCATCCCGATATGGCCGCTTACGGCGATGCCCCGCCCACCGAAGAGGGCGGCGAGGAGAGCGACGCAAACGCGCTGGATGACGCGGAGACGATCACCTATACTGCCCTGCAGAAGGCGCTTTGGCTGTGGCGGCGGCGGCTGGCCGAGGACTTGGGTCAACCCCCATACATTGTGATGAGCAATGAACTGATGCTGCAGATTGCCGAGATGCGGCCTTCCTCGCTGGAGGCGCTGGCGACGCTGCCGGGCATGGGCGCACAACGTATGGAGCACTACGGCCCTACCATCATAGACCTGATAATTCTTAATCCGGCGGGGCTGGAGGATGTGCAGTTGCTGCAGGTGCAGCGTTCGGCGCAGGCCGAAAACAAGGCGCACGCGGCCGAGAAGCGCGCCGCCGCGGCGAGCGTAACGCCACGTCTTGAGCGGAAGATCTTCATGAAGTTGCAGGAGATGCGCCAGAAGCAGGCCGTCGCCGCGCGTGGCCGGGCCAGCGACCTGGCATCGAACACGCTGCTCAAGGAGATCGCTCGCTTCGCACCGGCTTCGCTTGATGCGCTCGAAGCGATTCCCGGTTACAAGACCAGCGGCCTGGCCAGCACCGGGCCGCAGATTGTGACCTTCATCGCAGCCGCCCGCGCGAGCGAAGGGGAATAGCCGGGCGTGGCATGTTGAAGGACCGTCGATCTTCAATGATCAATGATCAATGATCAATGATCACTGATCAGCTTTAGTTTCGCGCAAATCGGTTCGCATAGTGGCGGTTGGGGGTGGGTACAAAAG
>CAYJNV010000241.1:0-6969 GCA_964370975.1 uncultured Caldilineaceae bacterium
TTGTCGCCTGCGTCATGTCGGTTTGCGTGGCAAGCCGGAGGTCGCCGTCGTCAAAACGGGCATTGCCGTTGCTCTCGACATAGGCAGAGAGCGATTGCACACGCGCAGCCACCTGCGCGGTTGTCAGTCGATTGCCTGCGCCATCCTCAAAGCGCACGTCGAGCGTTGCCATTTGCAGCGCCAGGTCGCCGGCACGGCCCGTATGCAGGGCGTTCACCGTGAGTATGGCGCGTGGCCCCAGCGCAAAGGCACCCTCGGCGAAGCGGTACTGGCCGCCCAGGTTTTCGGCCCAGATCACCGCGCCGCTGTCGCGCGAGGCCGCCAGTGCGTCCAGGTCGCCGTCGCCGTCGAGGTCGGCTACATTCACGCCGTGGGCAACGAAGGCCTTGTCGTAGATCAGGTGCTTGGCAAATGCGGGCGGGTTGCGCCCGTTGTTTTCATACCAGACGATCTGGTTGTCACCCTCAATTGCGGCGAAGATATCCTGGTCGCCATCGCCATCGGCGTCGCCGGTCACCACGGCATGGGGTTGACGCGCCGAGGGGTCCACAATCAATTCAGTGAATGACTGACCGCGCCCATCTGCGTTGATCAGCACCTTGATGAGATTCTGCGGCTGCGCGCCGGTTGTGCCTTCGCTGGCCACCACGACGTCGCCGTCGCCGTCGCCATCCATGTCGGCCGCGTGCACATGTTGGGCGCCATCGCCCTGGCCGATGATTCGGCGCGCCCATTGCAGCGGCGCGCCGCCCCGATTCTCGAAGAAGAACACATTGTCAGAGCCCTGCGACGCCGCCACAATATCCAGGTCGCCGTCGGCGTCCATATCGAACGCGTAGACCGAGCGGGGATAACTGGCCTCGGTGTCGATGTCGTGCGTAATGAACTCGGGCGGATGCGCGCCGTCGTTCTCCATCCAGGCGATGCGGTTGTCAATATCGGAGGCGACGTAGGCGTCCATGTCGCCGTCGCCGTCGAGGTCGGCGGCAAGAACGGCGCGCGGCCCGCGCGCCACCGTGCTCATCACACGCTCGGTAAATGCGGGCGGGCGCGCGCCGTTGTTCTCGTACCAGAAAATGCGCCCGTTCTCATAGGAGGCGACGACAATGTCGTTGTCGCCGTCGCGGTCCATGTCAACAATTTCCGCCCAGCGCCCCTGGTATTGCTGCGAGCGGATTGGGGTGGGCGTGAAACTGGGGGGCGAGCCGCCGTTGTTCGTGTACCAAATCATGTCGTTCTGCCCCAGCGAGACCACATCGGGGTCGCCGTCGCCGTCAAGGTCGCCCGCCGCCACATGGCGCGCCAATTTGTAGATGCCCAGCACGTTGACATTGGCCAATGGATAGAGTGCGCTGCGGTGGATTGTGCGGTTGTTGAACCAAACGATCTGGCCGCTTTCACGCGCTGCCGTCAGCACATCGAGGTCGCCGTCCCCGTCCAGGTCGGCCGCGGTGACATAGCGTGCGCCGGGTGCCGCAGGCTGGATGATGAGGGGCGCGAACTGGGGTGGCAGCGCGCCGTTGCTGCGCAGCCAGCCCACTCGCGCCTGGCCGCCGTGTGCCGGATCACCGGAGGCCGCCCACAGAATGTCGGGCGCACCGTCGCGGTCAAGGTCGGCCGCCGTGACGAACTTGGCGTGATTCGCATCATGATAGAGCGGGACCTGCGTGAAGGTGGGCGTGCGGCCGCCGCTGCTGACATACCAGCCAATCTCGTTGCCCCCTTCGGAGGCGTAGAGCACGTCAAGGTCGCCGTCGCCTTCCATGTCAGCCAGGCGCACCGATTTGGCGAAGTCCTTCTCGGGCACGGGCGCGCCCGGGCGAATGACGACGGGTGAAAAAGCTCCGGTGCCGTTGTTGACGTGCCAGACAATGCGGTCATCATTTTCGGAGGCCGAGACCAGATCAGGGTCGCCATCGCGATCCATGTCGCCCACATCCACGGAGACGGCCCCGTCGAGACCGGCGATCACCTGGCTCGAGGCAAAGGCGGGAACGGGCGCGCCGTTATTGGCAAACCAGCGCAGCGTGCCGTCGTCGCGCGAGGCCACCACCACATCGGGGTGGCCGTCCCCATCCAGGTCGGCCACGGCCGCCGAGACGGGGTAGTTGAGGCCCGCAGCCAGCGCACGCGGTACGAAGCCGGGCGCCGCCTGGCCGTCATTCTCGAACCAGACGACCTGCCCCGTGCCCAGCGTCTCCGCCGGGACCGTGGCAGTCGCGCCGGTTTCGGCCGTTGAGGGCGCCACGACACTGACGCCAATCACAAGGATGTCGATTTGCCCGTCGCGATCGATGTCGGCGGGCAGCGCCAGATAGGCGCCGGGGACAACGCCTACGGGCCGTGCGCTGAAGGTGGGTGTTGCGCCGCCGTCATTGTGATACCAGACGATGCGACCGTCATCGCGCGCTGCGGCCACCACATCCTGCCGGCCATCGCCGTTGAAATCAGCGGCGCGCACCGAATGCGCCCCGCGCAGGTTGAGGTCAATGGGCAGCGGCCCTTCCAGGGGAATGCCCGCAGCGGCAAGTGGATAGAAGGCGCCCACGGCTGCACCCGTTACGGGCGGCTCGTTCTGGCGTACGTCGGAGGGACGCGCAGCGCCGGCCCGTGCGGGAACGAGCAGGGCGGCCAACAGCCAGAGGGCCGCGAACAGCACGCGCGGCGCCTTGCCGGACAGAGTTGGTTCATTCGTCATAGGGTCGTCATCAATTCAACAAAAGTAGGCAGGAGGCGGTGGGTGCGCAGTTGACGTTCTTCCGTATTGCGCAGTATCGTACAAGCATGGCTGCGGCCACACACACAATCCCATCACCAGAAAGCAGCCAATATGGCATTCCTCACCGTCAACTTCTTCTCGCACGCGCTCAATATCCACACAGCGGTCAACGTCATTCTGCCGCAAGAGGGCAAATGGCCCGAGCCTCTGCCCCGCCGCACCTGGCCCACGCTCTACCTGCTGCACGGGCTGAGCGACGACCACACGATCTGGCAGCGGCGTACGGCCATCGAGCGCTATGTCGAGGGGCAACCGCTGGCTGTCGTCATGCCAGCCGTCAACCGCTCCTTCTACCAGGATACTTTATACGGACCCGCCTACTGGAGCTATGTGAGCGAGGAGTTGCCTGAGCGGATGCGCGCCTGGCTTCCGCTCTCCGCCGACCGCGCCGACAATTTCGTGGCGGGGCTCTCCATGGGCGGCTATGGCGCGCTGCGTGTGGGCCTCACCCACCCCGACCGCTACGCCGCCATCGCCAGCCTTTCGGGGGCCACGGCCTATGGCCACAAGCGCATGAATGACCCAATCGTGCGCGACGAGATGCGCGCTATCTATGGCAGGCTCAGCGGTATCAAGGGCGGCCCTACTGATCTCTTCACACTGGCCGAGCATTTGGCCGAGAAGATCGCCGCTGCAGGCGTGGCGCAGCCGCGCATCTACCAGGCATGCGGCACGGCGGACTTTCTTTACAAGGACAACACCGCCTTCCACCGCCACCTGACCAAACTCGGCATTGCGCACACCTGGGTCACCGGCCCGGCTGCGCACGAGTGGAGTTACTGGGACGAGCAGATTGAGCAGGTGGTGAGCTGGATCACGGCAAGTTGAAAGTTCAAGAGTTTGGAAGTTCAAGAGTTCAAGGTTGGTCCCCAATGTACCCCTTGAACTCTTGAACACTTGAACTCTTAAACCCTTGAACCTTTCATGGGGCCGGCGCGCGCACCACGGGCATGAAGTTCTTCTTCTCGCACAGCATGTTGGCCTTGCCCGCCGTGACGCAGACAAGAAACTGGAAACTGGCCGCGTTGTTGACGCTGCCCGCGCCGTCGGGGATTCGCCCCATGGCGACGTTGTCCGTCTGCTTGCCAAAGGTTAGGCCATCTATCTGCACGGTGCCCTGGGCGCCAAAGAGGCCCAGGAAGTCGCCGTCCTTGTTGAGGCTGAAGTTGGTATGCGTGGGCCCCTGGTTCTTGCCCGCGTCGCCATCAAGCCAGAAGATCAAAAAGCCCTTGGCGGGGACGCTGAGACCATTGGGAATGGCAAACTGCGCCGGCGCGAGCTTGTTATCGGTGAGGAAGAGGCCATCCAGCGCAATGGGTGAAGTTGTGGGGTTATAAAGCTCCATCCAATCGGGGAACTCGCCGGGGTCGTCGGCATCTTCCACCAGGCTGAAGTTTTCGGCCATGAACTCATTGATGCGCAGATCGGGCGGCACATAACCCACCTCATAGCCACCCTGCAGCGAGAGCGTTTCGTTCGCCTCGTTGTCTTTGGCCTTCACCTGGTAAGCCACAAACGTGCCATTGGGGAAGGGCGGGATGGTGGCCTGCCAGCGGTTGCTGCCCAGGCTGGCCATGTTCAGCGACGTAGCGGTTGTGCCCACCGTGTAGACGAGCGTGGCGCTGACAATGCTCTGGTCGTCGGTAATCAGCGCGGTCACGGTTACGGCGTCTGCGGCCTGCGGCTGCACCACTGCGCGTGTCACACTCACAATCACCGGTGCGTTCTTGCTGTTGCTTTCGCCGGGGGTGGGCACGGTAAAGGTGCGCCAGGTCGCGGCGCCGTCCGGGTAGCGCCCCTCGGACACATTCTGAACCTGCGCGCCAAATGTATACTCGTCCACCTTTTCGCCCGTGGCCGTCACATAGAGGCCGATGGATTCGCCCGCGGCGCTGAGGCCAAAGGTGAAGTGCACAGGGCTGAGCGGCCGCTTGTTTGCATCCTCGCCCTCGAAGAAGAGCAGATAGCCTCCGGCAGGAATGATCACCGTCTGGGTGATCGGATTCTTGTCGGGCGTGATGGGGTCGTCGCTGAGCGAAAGCCCCTTCATATCCACCGCTATTGCGCCGGGATTATAGATCTCAATCCAGTCGGGCGTCCTTTCGGGTTGCGCGGGGTCAATCGCAAAGGCGCCGTTGGCTGCCACAAACTCGTTGATGCGCAGCACGGCCTGCGCGGGCGGTACGGCGTCGGGCGCAACATCCTGCGCGCGGGCAATTGTGGGCAGCAGCATGCACAATAGCGCAAATGCGCCCAGCACGGCGAGACGGCTGACTGTACGATCGATTTCTCTCGTGTTCATGTTGGCACCAGATTGTGAGCGAAGGTTGGGCAGCGCGCGCCGGATCATCAGCGCTTGACTGCGGGCATGTAGATGAATTGATAGGGCGTTTGGCGCGAGGTTTGCCCCAGGTCGGCAACTGTATTGCCACCGGCGTCGACGCTCTTGAGCCAGTAGAAGGCGGCCGCGCCGCTTGCGGCTGAGGGGTCGGTCACACTCCAGGCGTTGGCCAGCGCCACGCCGTTGGCATCAACGGCGGCGCTCTCGGCCACGCTCACAGTTGCCACCTCAACGGCCTGCGCAAAGTCCAGGCTTGGGCTGCGGAACAGCTTGAATCCGGTGACGGACGCCGAGAGCGGCGCGCCCGCCAGCGCCCACGTGAGCACGGTCTTGCCCTGTGTGTTTGGGATGGCGGTGAAACTGCAGAGGGTCGTTGCGACAGCTGCCACTTCGGCGCCCGGCAAATCGGCGCCGGGCTGCCATGCAATTGGGTCGCTGCCCCAGGCGGTAAAATCGACGCGGCGCAGCGCAGCGCCCTGCCCGGCAGCCTGCACGGGCCACGGCGCCGTTGCCGCATACTGCACCGAGTCGTTCGTTACCCACGCGTTCTGGCTTCCTGCAGCCGGCGGCTGCATCAGCGCCACCATCTGCCCGGTGTCCGAAAGCTGCGGCGTGTAGGGGCCCACAATGCGCACGAAGCCACGGTTGCCCAGCGTCTGGCATGCCTGCTCCGGGGCTACGGAGACGGCAAGCAGCCGCTCGGCGGGACGCAGGGTAATCCCCGCGGGCACGCTCAGGTAGCCGCCGAACAGGGTCCACGCCTGCGGATTGTTGCGGTCAAAGAGCGCAACCGGGGCGCTTGAGCCGTTGGTCAGCTCCACATACTCGGGCATGGCGCCCGTGGGCGCGTAGTTGACGGCGCTGATAATCAGCGGCCCCAGGCGCGGGCCACTGTTCTCGCCGCCGATGGTGGGCCGCGCGAGCAGCACCCACGACGCGCGCCCCAGGCTGTCAAGAATGCGCCCAAAGCTCACGCCCGACTCGAGTGGCGGATAGGTCACGCGCATTTGGTAGCCGGTGAGCGTGCCTGCGGCGTTGCCCGCTGAGAGCACAATCTGGTTGGAAACCGGCGGCTCCAGCTCCAGGCGGCCGTCAAACGAGGGCTGGTTTAATTGGCTGTAGCCCACGACAAGATAGCCGCGCGGCGGAATCTTGCTGTTGTCGGGCAGCCAAACCTTGCGCGGCTCCCTGGTCGAGTCGCTCAAGAACCAGCGGCTGACGTCGACCTCGAGCTCGCCGGGGTTGTAGAGCTCAACCGCGCGCTGCAGGGGTGGGTTGAGCTGCAGCTCGTTGATGACAATCGAGACCGGCTCGGGCCCGCCGGGCGAACCGCCAATGCTCAGGCTGCGCCGCCATGATGCGCCGTTGGCGGGCGCGCCCAGCACGGGGCTGTAGATCAGCGAGTAGCCCTTGCCGTCGGCGTCGAGCGGCCACGGCTCCTTGTCGGCATAAGTCACCTTGAGCGCGCTGCGACCCCAGGCATCCACAATCTCGATGGTGTCACCGCCGTTGCTCAGCTTGCGGTCGTAGGCGCCAAAGGGGTTGAAGCCGTAGCGGCGCGCAAAGGCGCGGGCGTCCTTCGCCAGCACAATCGTCTTGTTGGGCCCTATGACACTGTTGGGCGGGAAGGTGAAGTCAATGCCGCCCGTCACGCGCAGCCCACCGAGCGTCACGGTGCGATTGGTCTTGTTGGTCAACTCAATGAATTCGAGCTCGTCGCCCGGCGTGTTGCCCCAAGGCAACGGGTTGTACATGATTTCGGTGAGCAGCAGGTCCTGCATCACAGGCGTGGTCGGAGCAGCGGCCGTGAACTGCAGCGGGTTGGACCAGTGGCTCCAGCGCCCCGTGT
>CAYJNV010000242.1:0-6953 GCA_964370975.1 uncultured Caldilineaceae bacterium
GGGCTGAGGGTAGACAACTTCCTCGACCGCGCGCCCAACCCTCGAACCCGTGAACCTTTGAGTGCTTGAACCTCTTTTAGTAGACCATCTCGCCGCGTACAAATGCGCCCGTGCGCGGGTCGTGTGGGGCGTGGAAGAATTGCTCGCTTGGGCCTTCCTCCACCACCACGCCTTCAAGCAGCAGCGCCACCCTGTGCGCAAGCCGCTGCGCCTGGAAGACATTGTGCGTCACCAGCACAATTGTCGTGCCGCGCGTCTCGTTCAGTCGTCGAACCGTCTGCTCGATCATGCCCACATTGTAGGGGTCGAGATTGGCGGTCGGTTCGTCCAGCAGCAGTGCGGTCGGCTCGAGAATTATGGCGCGGGCCAGCGCCACGCGCTGCGCCTCACCGCCCGAAAGGGTGCGCGCCGGGTGCGTGGCCAGGGCCTCAAGCCCCACATCGGCCAACGCCTGAGCCACGCGGGCGTCGTCGTGGCGCTGGCCACGTAGCCGCAGCCCATAGGCCACATTCTCCGCCACGCTGCGCTGAAGCAACACCGGTCGCTGGAAAACGGTCGTCACACGCCGGCGCACGGCCAGCGTCGGCTCGTTCTCTGCACCATACGCGTTGTTATCAAAGCGAATCTCGCCGCTGTCGGGTGTCTCCAACCAGTTGAGCAGCCGCAGCAGCGTACTCTTGCCCGCGCCGCTGGGGCCCACCAGCGCCATAATCGACCCGCGCGGAATCGCCAGGCCAGCAACGTTGAGCACCGTGCGCACACCGCTCTGCGCGCCCTCATAACACTTTGTCACACCACACAGCCGGTAAAGCGGAGACGAAATGCTCATTTAAACGTTCGCCCCTGCAATCGCAGCACGAAGAAATTGGTGACGAAGGCAATGCCAATCAGGATGATGCCAAGTGCCAGCGCCATGGCGAAATTGCCTTTGTTGGTTTCCAGCACAATTGCTGTGGTCAGCACACGCGTCCGCCCCTGGATGTTGCCGCCCACGACCATGACGGCACCCACCTCGGAGATAATGCCCCCGAAGCCGGCGACGACCGCAGCGATCACCCCCGTGCGCGCCTCGTCGAGAATAGCCCACGTGCTCTGCCAGGGTGATGCGCCCAGCGAGCGCACCTGCAGGCGCAGATTGGGGTCCACACCCATCACGGCGGCCATGGTGAAGCCTGCCACCAGCGGGAATGCGATGATCGTCTGCGCCACAATCATCGCGGCGGGGGTGAAGAGCGACGGCACCCACCACCAGTTGTAGCCACCCAGCACGCCGCTGCGCGAGAGAAAGATGTAAACGAAGAGGCCGATCACCACCGGCGGGAAGGCCATGCCCGTATAGATTAGGGTGACGACGAAGCGCCGCCCGCGAAAGCGCCGCAGCCCCAGGTATGCCCCGGCAGGGATGCCCGACAGCGTGCTGATCAGCAGCGCGACGCCCGAGACGCGCAGCGAAAGCAGCACAATCTGGGCGATCGCAGCATCGCCCGCGAAGATCAACTGAAACGCCTGTAGCAGGCCACTCAAAAGCTCGCGGATAGACTACCCCCCGCCACGCATGGTCTTCTTGTGTAGTTCCACATACAGCGCGTCGAGCACCGGCGGTGTGCCTGTGAAGGCAACACGCGTGCCCCCCACGCGCAGCGAGCCGATGTGCCGCCACGGCGCCGCGCTCAAGGTAGCCTGCCAACCGTCGCCGGCAAAGACGTTCTCCGCGCCTTCGCGCCCGCCCAGTTGCTCCAGATAACCCTTCATCATCCAAAGTGGCACGCTGTAGTAGTCAAAGATGCCCTCGGGTTGTACTTCGCCGCCCTGCCGCGACTCATGCATGGCGGCCGCCCCCTACGGGCGGGAAGATGCGGATACTCGCTCCCTCGGGAATGGCAACGTCCAGCCCGCCGACGTAACGCACGTCGCGCCCGTTGATGAAGACATGGATGTTGTTGTGCAGCTTGCCCTCGCCATCGAAGAGTTCCTTCTGCATGGCAGGATAGCGGGCGATCATTTCATCGAGCAGCGTGCGCACCGATGCGCCCGGTTCGGTCTGCAACTGTACAACGGGCCCGCCCACAATGGGGCGAAGTGTCGCAAAGAGTCGTACTTCCATCTTCCGGCCTCCTCGGAACGCGCAGTCTGGCGTCGTCGCGCAGGCAGCACTCTGCCCACGGTTTGCGTCTTCCCGCGCACTCAGAACTCGGCCAATACGCGCCCCATGCCCTCCGTGCTGTAGCCCCCCAGCGCGCCGATGGCACGCAGGAGGTCGGGCTCGGGCTTGCGCAGAAGCGCAAGCAGTGGGGCCAGCAGTGCGCCGGTGAAGTGCTCCGCAGGAATCACCAAATCATACCGTTCGTGGCAGAGTGGGACAAAGCCCAGATCGTGCGCCGCAGCCGCCGCCTGGATGCCCAAACCGCAATCGGCCGTCGCCGCGCCAATCGCCGCGGTGATGCCTGTGTGCGAACTCTCCTCACGGCCATAGCCGTTGACCTCGGCGGGGGCAATCCCATTCTGTCGCAACAGGTGATCGAGCAGGACGCGCGTGCCCGCGCCCGGCTGGCGATTGATGAAGCGCACGTCGGCGCGCTGCAGGTCGGCGATCGCGTGGATGCCCTTGGGATTGCCTCGCGCAACAATCAACCCCTGCGTGCGCTGCACAAAGCCCACGACAACGCCGTGGCAGCCTTCGTCACCCAGCACGCGCCGCACCTGGGCCACGTTGTAATCGCCCGTCTCAGCGTCGAGCAGATGCGCGCCGGCCAGGTGCGCCGCGCCGCGGCGCAGCGCCAACAACCCATCCATGCTGCCCACGTGCGAAGTGCAGAAGAGCAGCGCCGGTTGCTGCGCATGCAGCCGCTCGCCCACCAGATCCAGCGTCAGGTCGTGGCTGCCCATGGCCAAAATGAGGCTGTGCGGCTGCACGTCGAGTGAGGCGGCGACGAGTTGGGGAGCAATCGCAAGCGTGCGCAGGCGCACGCCGGCAAAGGTTGCGTACAACTGGGGCGCGCAGGTCAGCACTTCGGCGTCAAGCGCCACACCTTGCGCCGCCACCATCACCGCCTCATTGGAGGGTGCAGCGGTAGTGGATGCGCCCCGTTCCAGCGCCGCCAAGGCCGTCGCCGCGCTTGCACCAAAATCCACCGTGACCAGTGGCAGCAGGAATTGCGCCAGCGCAGCGCGGTTGCGCTGTGGATTGCTGCTGCGTGCCGCGCGTAGGTGCAGCGCGGCGGTTGTCACTGCCGAGATGCCCAGCGCGCCCGGGGCGAACCCCTGCACCGCGTCAATCAAGCGTGCGTCACACGTACCAATCAGCGCGAGGCAGAAGGAGAGGTCCACCAGCGCACGCACGTGCGCAGCGTCGGGCGCGGTGGCACGCGCAACGCTAGCCGCGCCCATCAGCAAAATCCTCGCTGAACTGTTCAAGGCTTTCGACGAGCGTCTGCCACGGCGCATGCCAGGGCAACAGGACCACGGCCTGGCCCATGCGTGCGACGTAGACGCGGTCGCCCGCGAAGCGGAACTCCTTGGGCAGACGCACGGCCTGGCTCTGCCCATTGGCAAAGAGCCTGGCCATGCGCACGCCCGGTGATGTTGGTTCCATGGTGACGAGTATATATTGGAAATATAGACTATGCAACTAGCAATTGCGCGTCTGCCAGAGCTTCTCATGCGTCTTCGCTGTGCAAAATTCCACCTCACCCAGGCGCCTCGCCATTTGGAGGCGATGGCAAAGCAACTGCGTCACGTCGGAGACGTGACCTACGGGGGCGGCGTTTTTGACCCCTCTCCGCATGGCGAGGGGCCAGGGGTGAGGTGTCGTTCGTGCCGCGATCCCAATTCTCGAGTAACCCTGCTTGCGCGCCATGTGCCCTTGCGTGGACAATGGGGCGTCCGATTGGCATCAATTTCCTACTCCATCTTGCACTTGAACAAGGGCGGTCGTTCACGCGCGAGACACAGCACCCAGCGAGGGTATGACTGCAATGATCAATTCGTTTGACGGCCTGGGCATGAGCCTGGGCAACCTTGCACGTCTCTCCAGCGCCGTCACGCGCTCCATCAGCGCAGAGAACCCCACGGGCGGCAAGGGGCTGGGCGGCATGGCAACGGAAGGCATGGGCAAGGTCGCAGCACGCGAGTTGGGGCAGGGCTGGAAGGTCTCCCCCTGCATCAGCCTGCCGGGCAAGAGCACGACCGTGTTGGCCGACATCGACGGCCCCGGCTGCATCCAGCATATCTGGATTACGGCGCGCGCCGCACACTGGCGCTCCCTGATTATCCGCTTCTATTGGGACGACGAAGAGCAGCCCTCGATCGAGGTCCCCTTTGGCGACTTCTTCTGCCAGGGCTGGTGTGTGCGCGGCGAGATCAACTCGCTGCCCATTGCCGTCAATCCCGCCGGCGCCTTCAACAGCTACTGGGAAATGCCCTTCCGCAGTCATGCGCGCATGACCATCGAGAATCTCGCGCCGGATGAAGTGGACGAGTTCTTCTACCAAATCGACTATACACTGACCGATGTGCCCGCCGACCGCGCCTATCTGCATGCCCAGTGGCGGCGCAGCAACCCGCTGCCCTACAAGGAGGTGCATACCCTGCTCGACGGTGTCACCGGACAGGGCCACTATGTGGGCACCTACATTGCCTGGGGTGTCAACAACAACGGCTGGTGGGGCGAGGGGGAAATCAAGTTCTTCATCGATGGCGATGGCACGTGGCCCACCATCTGCGGCACGGGCACCGAGGATTACTTTGGCGGCGCATGGTGCTTTGAGCAGCCCGATGGCCACTATGCCACCTACTCGACGCCTTTTCTGGGGCTACCTCAAATCATTCGCCCAGATGGCGCGTTCAGCAGCCAGATGCGCTTTGGCATGTACCGCTGGCACATCATGGATCCGATTCGTTTTCAACAGGATCTGCGTGTCACCATCCAGGCGCTGGGCTGGCGCGCAAACCGCGAGGGCAAGCGGCGTTACCTTGCGCTGCAGGACGACATCGCCTCGACCTCATTCTGGTATCAGGCTGAACCGCACGCGCCGTTCCCTCCGCTGCCGGACATCAACCACCTGGAAGTCATATAGCGCGCGCAGGTCAAGTCTCCGGCGTAATGCCGTGGCCGGCGTGACGCCGGGATCGAAAACGGGGGGCTGGGAAGCCCCCCGCTACGGAACCTTGCAGGGCATTGTGGTCGTCACGCCAGGAGACTTGGCCTACGGCGTCACGCTCTCCGTAGCCGTGAGCGCCGCCGTCTCCGTTATCGTCGCGCTCTCAGTTACGGGCGGCGCGGTCACAAGTGTGGAACGGTCGGCCATCACCAGCGGGTCCAGCGTGGCGGCCGCCACGCGCACAATCCAGGGCGATGTCGACGACTTGACGGCATAGCTGCCGCTGGCGGCATCCTTGGCGCCAATCATCAGTTGCACGGGGATCGTGGGCACAACCGTACCGGTGAGCGCGGGCGTAGCCTGGAAGTCGAGCGTCAGCGTGGCAGTGGGTGCGTCGAGGCCGTACGCGGGCAGGCTCTCGCGTCCCAGTACGTCGCTCAGCCCCAACGTGGCCAGGTTGCGCACCCATCCCTCCACCGTATCGGTGATCATCGTCTCGCCGGCGGCCAGGTCGGGCAAAGTCCATGCACCGCTGCTCTCCTTTGTGAGCGTGAAGACGCCCTGTGCGTTTTCTACGTTCAGGCTGTCAATCGTCGCAGGGTCAAGGCTCAGAAACTGGGTGTCCACCCACGCAGTCGTGTCCACGCGCAGATCGCCCGTGGAAAGCGCGCTTGTCAGATAGACATTGTCGCTGCCACCGGCGCGCACGTTGGTCGCGCGAGCGTTGGGCGACGTACCCACGTAGAGTGTCAACTTCGTGCCGTCCGCCGTTGTGATATCTACGAGGCGCACAGGGTTCTGCTCGTCAACACGCAGGCGCGCGTGGCTGGCGGCGTTGCCGGCCACCAGGCGGCTGGTGTCAATCTGCGCAAGCTTCGTCAGCAGGTCAGTCACGGCGCTGGTGTTGACGGGGAAGTCGCCCTTTTCGGGCAGCACCCAGCCGTCGCCGCTGCGCGTCAGCGTAATGGCCTTGCCTTCCCAGTCGATGGCAAGGCTTTGCGCCTGTGTCGGATCGAGCCCGGCAAAGAGCGCGCCCGCCGCGGCCTGCGAAGGTTGGGGCCAGAAGAGCCAGCCAATCAGCGCCAATTGCGCCACCGCCACTAGCGCCAGCACCAGAATCGCGAGCGAGCCGCGTGCGGCCGGTCGCGGAGCGGCTGTCTCGTTCGGTTGTAGTGTCATGATTTCACCTCGTCGCTCGGCTCAAGCTGCATGGGTTGCTCGTTGCGGCGGCGCAGCAGGAACCACCCGCCCACACCAGCAACCAGCAGCAGCGCCACCAGATAGTTGCCAATCTCCCACGTCGTCTGCTCCTGTTCGGTGAGCGGATCGAGCAAGCGCACGCCAGCGCCGCGCCCGCGAATGGCGGCAAGGTCGGCATCCTCCACCGCCCAGTCAATCCCGTTCTGGATGAACTGCACATTGTTCATAGCCTGATCACCGATCATCTGCGCCAGCACCTGCAGAACCGCGTCGTCGGCGAACTCGCTGCTGCCAAAGACAACCAGGCGCGCGCTGTCGGGCGATTGCGCAATAGTGGCTGGGATTGGGCCGGTGGGTGCGGCGGCGTTCGGGTCGCTGCTCTGCGCCAGCGGCGAAGGCTTCCCGGCAAAGAAGGAGTCGAAGACGCCCGTCACGGCCACGCCCAGCGACTGTGCGCGTTGTTCGCCCTCGATTGGAAAACCCATGTCGGGGTAGCTCTGCAGGTCGGGCGCGATCGTGGTATTGGTCGTAAGCCAGGAGCCGCCGGTTGAACTGAGAATGGTCGCTGCGGTGCGCGTTGTCGTATCGCTCGCTGCCACCACGGGCGATGTCCACGCCATGGTGGCGGAGGCAAGCCCGGCCGTCACACCACTG
>CAYJNV010000243.1:0-6937 GCA_964370975.1 uncultured Caldilineaceae bacterium
CCGCTACACACACTGAACCATTTTCATCCTGCGTTGTGCCGACAAGGCATGAACGTCTGCGTACGGGTGTATTGCGAGCATGGTACAATCGCAGCGGGAGGAAGTAATTATGGACGCGACCCGTCGCAACATCTACATGGACAATGCCGCCACGACGCCGGTGCGGCCCGCCGTGGTGGAGGCCATGCTGCCGTATTTCGGCGAGGTGTACGGCAACCCCTCAAGCATCCACTCGACGGGGCGGCAGGCGGCCGCGGCGCTGACACAGGCGCGCCGCACGATTGCGGCAACCGTGGGCGCCCGCCCCAGCGAGATCATCTTCACCGGCTGCGGCAGCGAGAGTGACAACGCCGCCTTGCGCGGCATCGCGCTGGCGCGCCGCGAGCGCACGGGGGCCAGCCGCATCGTCACCAGCGCTGTGGAGCACCACGCCGTGCTCACCACGGCGGAAGCGTTGCGTGACCATGCCGGTTTTGCGCTCACCGTATTGCCTGTGGACAGCGACGGGCTGATTTCACTTGATGACCTGGACGCAGCGCTGGCGGGCGGCGACGTGGCCGTGGTGAGCATCATGTTGGCCAACAACGAGATCGGCACAATCATGCCCCTGGCGGAGATCGGTGCGCGCTGCCGCAGCGCAGGTGTGCCACTGCACACAGACGCCGTGCAGGCAGGGGGCAAGCTCTCGCTCGATGTGGAAGCTCTGGGCGTGGATGCACTGAGCGCGGGCGCGCACAAGTTCTATGGCCCCAAGGGCGTAGGCTTTCTCTATTTGCGCGGCGGCACACCTTTTGTGCCGGTGCAGACCGGTGGCGGACACGAGGGAGGCCGCCGCGCCGGCACGGAGAATTTGGCGCTGATTGTGGGCATGGCCGCGGCGCTGAGTTTGGCTGAGGCCGAGCGGCTCGACGAAATGGCGCGCCTGCGCGTTCTGCGCGACCAACTCATCGGTGGGATTCTCGAGGGGATTGAGGGAGCGCGGCTTACCGGCCACGCCACGCAGCGGCTGGACAACCACGCCAGTTTCCTGATTGAGGGCGTTGAGGCGGAGGGGGTGCTGATTGCGCTGGACATGGCCGGTGTGGCGGCGAGCAGCGGCAGCGCCTGCAACAGTGCAGCGCAGCGCCCCAGCCACGTGCTCGAGGCAATTGGCGTACCCGCACGTGCCGCCGCCTCCGGCCTGCGCTTGAGCCTGGGCCGCCACACCACCCCGGCGGATGTGGAGTATGTGCTCGAGAAACTGCCGCAAATTGTGGGGCGCCTAAAGGCGTAATTGGTAAGTGGTAATTGGTCATTGGGCGCGCAAGCGCGGCAGCTGCGCGCACAATGACCAATTACCACTTACCAATTACGCCTTTACAGGTGTTGGAGCAGCGTCTGCGCCGCCGCATACGGGTCGCTCTGGCGGGTGCGCACGGCCTCGACCAGGGCGCTGATGCCTGTGGCGGGGATGCGCTGGAGCATGCGCCGGTTGAGTTCGGCGCGCACGATGTTTTCGATGCTGTGGGCAATGCGCAGTTGCTCGCGGATGACAATTTCACCCGAGGCGTGCAGCCAGATGCGGTGCGCCTCAATGCGCGCGGCGAGTTCGGGCACGCCGCCGCCGTCGGCCGCCACGGTCTTGAGCACCTGCACCTTCCAGGCGCGCGAGCCCTCGCCTGCCGCTTCGGGCAAGTCCGGCGAATCGACGCGCAGAATTTGCCCGTGGTGGCGCACAAGGCGGGGACCATCGCCCTCAATCTCGAGCATCATCTCCAGGGCGCGGATTGTGCGGTCGGCCCCCGGCCTGTCCGCCTTGTTGACCACGAGCACATCGGCAATCTCAAGAATGCCCGCCTTGATTGCCTGCACCTCATCGCCCAGCCCCGGCGCTTCGACCACGAGCGTTGTGTGCGCCGTGCCGGCGATCTCCACCTCAGCCTGGCCCACGCCCACAGTCTCGACAAGAATGCGGTCAAAGCCCGCGGCATCGAGCAGCAACACGGCATCGTTCGTGCTCATGCTCAGCCCGCCCAGGCTGCCGCGCGTGGCCATGGAGCGCATGAAGACGCCGGCATCACCTGCAAGCGCGCGCATGCGCACGCGATCGCCCAGCACTGCACCGCCCGTAAAGGGGCTGGTGGGGTCGACTGCGACGATGCCCACGGTCAAGCCTTGTGTGCGCCAGTTTTGTGCCAACGCGGTGACGAGCGTGGATTTTCCCGTGCCCGGTGCGCCGGTGACACCGACAATGTGAGCGCGGCCCGCATGCACATAGGCCGCTTGCAGGATGGCAGCGCTGTCGCCGGATTGATTCTCGACGCGGCTGATGGCGCGCGCCAGCGCCAGCCGGTTGCCCGCAAGCAACCCCTCCACCAGCGCAGAGGCTGCTGTCGCTTCCTTACTGAAAATCACGCCGCAACGCCCACGTGCGCGCGAATAAAGCCGACATACTCCTCGGAGGAGGTGCCGGGGCCAAAGACGCCGTGCACGCCCGCCGCCTTGAGCGTGACAATGTCCTCCTCGGGGATGATGCCGCCGACGACGACAACCACATCATCTTGTCCCTGCGCACGCAGCAGTTCGACCACCTTGGGGCAGAGTGTGTTGTGCGCGCCGCTGAGGATGCTCATGCCCACGACGTCGACATCTTCCTGCAACGCCGCCTCGGCAATCATCTGCGGCGTTTGGCGAATGCCGGTGTAGATAACCTCAAAGCCCGCATCGCGCAACATGCGTGCCACCACTTTGGCGCCGCGGTCGTGGCCGTCGAGGCCGGGTTTGGCCACCAGTACGCGTATCTTTCTGTCGCTGGAAAGCGAGTCACTCATGAGTTCTCCTTGCGCAACGGCCCCACATAAGGACCCGCCAACCGAGGAATTCTTCAAGCAGGATTTCGGTAACAAACGGGACGGCCGCGGCGTTTTAACGTGCGGCAGCCTGTCGCGCAGAGTGTACCACCTTCGGCGCGCGCGCGCATCTGACAATCGTCTGCATTTTCGTGGCGAAATGTCCCATTGCGGCGAAACACGGTCCGGGAGGCCTGGATCAAGGCAGGCTGAGCATTCTCCTATTGTATTCCGGAGTGATAGAATTTTGGCATGATCACGCGCGCGGCCGAATGGGTGGTTCGTCTCGAACTGCCCATATTGCTTCTGGCAACCCCCTTTCTCGTCTTTCCCAACGCCGCCCGCTCGCCTGTGATGCTTGTCGTGCCGTTTCTCTGGATGGCGCGCAAGTTGGCGCGTGGCCGCTTCGTCCGCCGCACCCCAAACGATTGGGCTCTGGCGCTGCTCCTGCTCATGGTTCTGGTCAGCGTCATGGTGACCTTCGACATTCTCTTCAGCCTGCCCAAGATTACGGGAATCGTCCTGGGCGTTGGCATTTACTATGCAATGGCAGAACTGGAATTCAAGTGGTTTCGACCGGCGGTCGCTGTCTACTTGCTTGGTGGCGTGGCACTGGCCGTATTAGGGATTTTCGGCCTGCAACTGGGCAGCAAGCTGCCCTTTATCAATGGGCTCGTCGCACGCATTCCGCCGCTCTTCAGCGGCCTGGTCAATGCCGAAAATGGGTTGAATCCCAATGAAGTGGGTGGCGCACTGCTCTGGTTTGTGCCCGTCTACTTTGCAATTGCGGCCAGTCTGATTACACGGCGCAGCGGCAGCCAGCGCGTCTGGCTCGCCGTGCTCCTCCTCACCGGCGGCCTCCTGGGCAGCCTGGCGCTATTGGTTGGCCAATCGCGCAGCGCAATCCTGGGGCTGGCGTTGTCCATGCTGCTGCTGCTCTGGCTGGGCGGTCGCTGGGGGCGGATCACGACGCTGCTGGCTGTTGGGGCCGGAATGGTTGCCTTCGTGGCCATGGGCGCGCCGCAATTGCTCGACGCCGGCAGTGATACGCCTGCGACGGCCGCGTTCGTGGGCAGCCTGGATGCCAGCAGCCGTGTCGAAATCTGGACGCGCGCCCTCTATACCATTCATGATTTCCCTTTTACGGGCATGGGTCTCAACAACTTTCGGCGCGTTATGCCCATCCTCTACCCCACGTTTATCATCCCGCCGGGGCTGGATATCGCACATGCGCATAACCACATGCTCCAGGTTGCAGTCGACCTGGGGCTGCCCGGTCTCGTCGCATGGCTTGCGCTATGGGGCGCAACGGGGGCCATGCTGCTTGTGATTTGGCGGCGCTCTGCACCTGGCCTGGAGCGCGCGGCCGCGGCCGGTTTTGCTGCCGCCCTGCTTGCCTGGGCAGTCTACGGCATGACCGACACCATTGCGCTTGGGGCAAAGCCAGGCATCGCCTTCTGGATGCTGCTCGGTCTGATTGCGCTCTTGTTCCTCTCCCGCCCACCCAGCGAAGTGCAGCGATGAGCGAAGTGCAGCGATGATCGACTGGCTCAACGTTTTCACCAATGCGATCTGGCTTGTGGGGCTGGCCATCAGCATTGCCACGATCAGCTATGCTGACTGGCAAGCCTGGGCCGCCGGCGCGCGTCTTCGATCCCTGTTGGAGACGCCGCTGTACGCGCTTGCGCTCTACAGCGGTCTTCTACTTGTCGGACTTGGCGCAGCGCTTTCCACAGAGCAATGGTGGGAGCGCCTGGCCTGGGCGTTGATTACGCTGGGTTTCGCCTACTCGGCTTGGCGCGCACGGGCCATGCTGCATAGTGAGTAGCGTGCAAGTGCTGCGCGCATACCAAGTGAGCCACGCCGTGCCGGCATGAGTGCGTGGCCAAAGGAGTGTTCCACCGTCATGGATTTTCCACGTACAAAAAGTCAGGATGCGCTTGTCGCCACGGCACGCGTCCTCGCGGCCGGCTTCAGTGAGCGCGCCGCTGCGCATGACCGCGCCGGCGACTTCCCCTTTGAGAACTATGCCGACCTGCGCGCCGCCGGGCTGCCCGCGCTGAGCGTTCCCGCCGAATTCGGCGGCATGGGCGCGTCGCTGCTCGACAGCATCATGGTCATTGAGGAACTGGCGCGCGGAGACGGCAGTACGGCGCTCAGTTTCACCATGCACGTGCAGACCATCGGCAGCGCCGCAGAGGCGGACGCGTGGCCTGCGCCCCTCTTTGCGCACCTCTGCCGCGCTGCCGTGGAAGAGGGTGCGCTCGTCAACTCGATTGCCTCCGAGCCGGCTCTTGGCAGCCCCAGCCGCGGCGGCAAGCCCCAGACGACGGCCACACCGGTGCGCGACGGCGCTGGGCGCGTTGTGCAGTGGCGCATCAACGGCCACAAGAACTTTGCGAGCATGAGCCCCGTGCTGGACTACATGATCATCCCTGCGGCGCTGGAGGATGGCAGCGACGAGGTGGCCCGCTTCCTTGTGCCCGCAGGGCCAGGGCTGGAGATTGTGGAAACGTGGGATGCGCTGGGCATGCGCACCACCGGCTCGCACGATGTCTACTTGCGCGACGTTTGCGTGGAGGACGCTGCCATGCTCAACCGCGGCGCCGAGGGGCCATCGGGCAAGGGGCCCAAGAGCGTCAACGCGTGGTTTATGGGCACGGTGAGCGCCGTCTACCTGGGCGTGGCGCAGGCCGCGCTGGATGCCGCAACGTCCTATGCGCTCGAGCGGGCGCCCACTGCGCTGGGCAAACCCATTGCCGAGGTGGAGTCCATTCAGCGGCGGCTTGGGCAGGCGGCCTTTGCGATTGCGCAGGCACGCCTTGCGCTCTATCAGGTGGCAGAGTTGTGGGCGCGCTTTCCGGACGCGCGCGCCGACACGCTGGGCGCGCTGGTGGGCGTAGCCAAGGTGACGGTCACGAACAATGCCATCGAGGCGGTGGACCATGCCATGCGCGTGGTGGGCGGCGCCTCCATGGGCAGGACGCTGCCGCTGGAGCGCTACTACCGCGACGTGCGCGCCGGGCTGAGCCACCCGATTAGCGACGACCTGCTCTTTGTGCAACTGGGCAAAGCAGCCGTGAACGCGCGGCGCGCCGGCGCGTAGGCCATGCCTCGGGCGTGGCGCAATCGATTTGCTGCGCGTCCCAGCCTGGTGTTGGGCCGGGGCCAGGGCCACAGCAGTGCTTGCAGAATCGCGGATGACTTTGCGGCCCTTTTTGCTTGTGCTATACTCTGCGTGACTCCGGAGACACGTAATTTCGTCATGCAGGCGTTGGCGCCTGCACCACCTGCCCGTATGCGCCACCCGGCGCTCCAAACGACATGTCAGCACCCCGCCTGTGCCGTGCGTCACTGCGGTGGTGTTTTTGTGGAGACGACCATGATCGAAGTCACCATCGACAGCATTCGCGTCAGCCTCATGTCGCAAAACCGCATTGTTGTGCTGCGCGAAGACGAGGGCGAACGCTTCCTGCCCATCTGGATTGGCCCCTTTGAGGCCGACTCAATCACAATGCAGTTGCAAGGCATGGAGGTGCATCGCCCGCTTACCCATGATTTGCTCAAGAATGTGATTGAGACGCTGGGGGCCGAGGTGCTGCACATCATCATCAATGGCCTGGAGAAGAACACCTACTTTGCCCGTATTGTGCTGGATGTGGATGGCGACTCGGTGGAAATTGACAGCCGCCCCAGCGACGCGATTGCGCTGGCTGTGCGTGTGAGTGCGCCCATCTATGTGACGGAGGAAGTCATGGACCAGGCGGCCCTCCAGCCCGAGGAAGAGATGAACATGGGCGAAAGCAGCGAAGAGAGCCCTGCGCGCGAACCCGCCGCCGAGTCGGACGAAGATCTAGGTGCATTCCGCGATTTTGTGGAAGGGCTGGACCTGGATAATCTCCTGGGCAATTCGTAGACGCGCCCGGCACCTGCGGCGCAACGATACCGACAAACCTGGACTTTCTGAACCGAACGGCGACGCTGCACCCGTGCAGCGCGCCGTTTTTTCACCCCACCCAACAGCCATGAGCATGAATGACTTGCCCGATCTGCCGCCCGACGATATGCGCGACGCCTTCTTTGGCGAAATGCCCGACGAGTCGGGCAGC
>CAYJNV010000244.1:0-6933 GCA_964370975.1 uncultured Caldilineaceae bacterium
GGCGTGGGGAAGATGAGCGCCGCCATGCGGTAGACCAGCGCCAGGAAGATCGGGGCCGACAGCCAGCGCAGCACCTGGAACATGGCAGCGTAGCCCACGCCCAGCAGCGCGCCCACGCGCCCCAGCCCCCACCACAGCAGATTGAAGAAGACGGGCGGATTCGCCTCGGGCGTCAATTTGTTGGCGGCCAAGGGCGCGTTCGTCAGCTCGCGCATCCACGAGAAGTACTGGAGATGGTCGGGCACATCAAGCATCATGCCCATGAAGCGGCGGTCGGGCGGGGCCGAGAGGAACGCGTAGAGATAGGGCAGCGACGTGAGCAGCAGCAGCCCCAGCGCCACCAGTGCCACAAAGCGCCACTCGCGTCCGCTGATGGTGATGGCGTGGCTGGCTTCGGCGCGCGCAGGCGCAGCGGCGGCTGGTGATGCGGGGGTCATCGGCACGACTTGCATGTGTCAGCGACTTTCCAGTTCGGTTACAGGCGAGGCGGTGAATAGGGGTGCGCGCAGCGTTCGGGCGACGAGGGCCGCGCCCAGCGTCACAAGCAGCAACAGGGGCAGCAGTGAAGCAACGCCCTCCAAACCGGCCAGCGTGCCCAGGTTGCGCGCGATGTTGTCGGTCTGCCATGCGGGCAGGGCATAGTCAAGCCAGGGATTGAAAAGCGTATCGGGCGGGTAGGCCTGGTTGGCAAGCGTCATGCCCCATGTGGCCAGAAGCGACCAGCCCAGCAACAGCGCCAGCAGCCAGCGAAATGCGCGCACATGCGTCCATTGGGCAATCGCCGCTGCCGCCGCCAGCACCACAAAAGGCAGCCCCGGCAGCAGATAGCGCGGCCCCACTGCAAAGCCGCCCCACCACATTTGCGAGGACGCATTGAAGAAAAATACGCTCAGCGCAGAACCCAGCGATACCCACCATGCGGCGCGCGCGCGCCCCCAGCGCCACCAAATGAAGAAGCCGGGAATGGACAGCAGCAGCCATGGGCTCAGCACAAAGAGGCCGCGAAAAGGGCCAAAGGTGATTCCCCAAACCCCAGCCAAACTGGGCAGCGTCAGGCTCATGAAGCCGGTGGTGTGCTGCGCCGTCCACAACTCCGAGTGGCTGTAGCCCAGCGCCAGGGGTCCGCCAAAGAGCGCATTGTTGTAGAACATCCAGCCCGCAGCCACGATACCACCAGTGAGCATCGTCCACCCCAGGCGCAAGAGTACGCCGGCGCGCCAGAGCCGCCACGCGGCGTACAGGAAGATGATGCCCGCAGGCAGCGCGGCCGGGTATTCGCTTACCACCGCAAAGCCTAACAAAACACCCAGAAGCATTAGGCGCACGCTGCCTGCCCTGCGGGGTCCAAGCGCCACAAGCGCAAAGGCCGCGACCAGCAGGAACGCCGCGAGTTGATGGCCGTAGACGGCGTTGCTGTAGGCGAACACGGGCGTAAGCAGACCGTAGGAGAGCGCGCTCAGGGAAGACGCGCGGGGTGCTCCCGTAAAGCGCAGCGCCAGCCGCCAGGTCAGCAGCGCCGTCAACGCAGTGGGCAGCGCCGCCACGAGCGCCGCCAGCAACACCTGCAATGCTGCAAAGCGCACCTTGTCGGTGGAGACGCCGCTGCCATCGGCTCGCAGCGTAGCCTGGAAGGCGGGCGCATCGGCCAGTGCGCCGGTCATGCGATCGCTCAGCGCAAAATTGATCAGTGGGCGCACCGCAGCGTAGAGAGGAATGCCCAGAAAGGCCGCACCAGGGGCCTTGTCGCTGTAGTAGGCGTCACCCACTTTGGCGTAGTCCACTGTGTTGTGCACATAATCGTCAATGCGGAAGGTGCCGTCGTCCACCACGGCCACGACCATGTCGAGGCGGGAGTTCTGATTCGGATCAGCCCAGCGGGGCAACACATAGAGCGATGCGAGTAGCACCGTGAGGAAGATAGCCCAGTCGATGCGGCGCACCTGTGTCTGCGCCAGCCCACCAAAGTTGGCATCCGGCGCAGCACGCAGCGCGTACGATGATTCCTGGATCGTGGCTCCATCCTCAATTTTGCGTTTTGGTTCAGCGATTGCCGCCACGTAATGCCTCTTCCTGACAATGTCACTTCGGTTTAGCCATGCGCCCAACCGTTGGCGGATGATGAACGTTGCCGGCCTGGGCCACTACACGTCGCGCAGTGCTGCGACCAACATGCGCAGGCTGGGCGTCTTGCGCGGCTGCCCCAGACCAAGTCTCCGCAGCACGCCAAAAGCGACCGCCTTCGTTGCCGTAGAAGTGTAGAGCATGGCCTTGAGCGCGTTGGCCTGCAGCGCCCCGCTGTGGCTGCGCATGAAGCGCACACGGCTGCGGTAGAGGTCCGCCTCACGCTCGACTCTGCGGTTGGCGCTGCTGCCGCCTCCCCAGTGCAGTACGGGCGCTGCGGGCTGATACCAGACCTGCCACCCGGACTGCGCCATGCGGCGACACCAGTCCACCTCTTCGGCATACATCCAGTAGCCCTCGTCCATGCCGCCTATGGCGGCGTAGGCGCTGCGCCGCACAAGCAGGCACGCGCCTTCCACATAGTCCACCTGCTGCGGCCCAACGGCTATCTCGGGCCCGGCCGACGGGTAGCGCGGGCCAAAGAGTCTGCGCCCCAGCGTAGTGAGGATCAGCGCCTCGCGCAACAGTGTAGGAAAACGTGTGTGCGACGCCTGAAAGCTGCCATCCGGGTTCAGCAGGCGTGCGCCCACAATCCCTGCCTGCGGTTGCGCCTGTGCAACAGCAAGCAGAGCATGCAGCGCGCCCGGCACAAGCACAGCATCGCTATTCAGCAGCAGAAAGTATTCGCCCCGTGCGGCAGCCATTGCCTGGTTGTTGGCAGCGGCAAAGCCAAGGTTGGCGGCGTTGGCAACCAAGTGCACTTCCGGAAAGTTGGTGCGCACCATCTCCACGCTGCCGTCGGTGGAGGCGTTGTCCACGAGCCACACGTCGTATGCGAGATCGCCCGCGGCCGTGCGCAACGTCTCGAGGCAAAGGGGCAGCAACGCGCGTGTATTCCAATTGATGATGATGACGGAGATCAGCGGCTTGATCATGCGGGCAATCCAGCGCGGGCGGCGCGCAGCACCTGGAGCGCGCCCGCGGCGCCAAAGAGCATCCACGTAAATACAGCGTTATCGAAGCCGGAGATCGTCTGGTTGTAGGCAAAGGGGAGCACCCAGTCGCCCAGCAGCATACCCGCGAGCGCACCTACCGCCCCGGCCGTCACCGCGGCAGCAAGAGCGGCCTCGAAGTTGCGCTCGCCAGCCGTGGTGCTCATCAACCTCCACCCCATGCGCAGGACGGACGCACTAAGCCAGACGAAGACCATCAGCCCGATGACGCCGGTTTGCGCCACAACGTCAAAGAGATTGTTGTGGGTGGAGCGCGCGTTGAGCGGGTTATAGGTCATATAGTAGACAGCGTAGCCGGCCGGCCCCATGCCAAAGAGAGGGTGGCGCGCAATGTAACTCATGGCCACGGCCCAGATGTCGAGGCGGCTCATACTGCCCTCCTCGACGTTGGAGACGACAATGCGCAAATATAGATCCTGGGCGTTGACGGCCACATAGGCCAGAACGACCAGCAAAGCCAGTGCAAAGAGCCGTTTGGAGCGCAAGAAGATAAGCACACCCCCAGCCACCACCAAGGGCAGCCAGCCCGAAAGCCAGCCGCTGTGTTGCACAAAATCGCGATAGAACCATGCGCCCGCAAGCGCCAGCAGTACAACGCGCAGCCAGGTGCGCAGGGTCGCGTCATAGAGAAGCAGCGCCAGCGCGAGCACGAATGCCCACATGCTGAAAAGGCCGCGCGTGCCGTTGCCGTAAAACCGGTTGATGATGGGAAGTCCCAGCAGTTCGCCAACGATGGCGATAGCCGCCACTACCAGCACTGCCGCCACCATGCGCCGCAGCCAGCGCACGCCTTTGTCGTAGTCAAGCACACCCACTGTGTTGATGACCAGAAGAATTTGCAGCGGTAGCAGCATGTTGACCACGAGCGCGGCAATTTGCACCACAACAAACGAGCGCGGCACATAGAGCAGCGGATCGCGCATCAACGTGCTCCAAATGTAGGCCACAATGGAGACTGCGCACCACGCCAGCACGGGCGCGTTGAGGGTTGATGGCAGCAGGCGGACGCGCTGCTTGTTGAGGATGAGCGTATTGAAGAGCCACGCCAATGTAAAGACAACCGCGAGGATCATGCTGATCACAAGACGGCTGCCCGTCCCCGTGGGCAGCGAGAAGACGTTCGCCATGCCCGCAGTGGCCAGAATCAGCACCAGTCCCAGGGGTGACGCGTCGCGCCGCCGCAGCATGAGAACCAGCGCGGCTGTACCAAGAGCGGCGCCTAGCACCAGATACCAGTCCACCCGCTCGCTGGCGGCAACCAGTGCGAAGAGCGCCGAGAGTCCCAGCACGGCCGCGATGATCGCAGCCTGCAGCACCCGATTCTGGGCGCGCGGGGTGGCGGGGTCGCGCCGCGGTGCACGTACGATTGGCGCGTTCAAGCCGTCACCTCGCGCAGTACCTTGGTGGCCGAGCCGGCGAGTGGTTCTTGCACCACTTCCTCCACCAGCGCGCACAAGCGCGGGCCAATCTGCGCCCAATCGTATTGGGCAACAGCGGCGCGGCCGGCGGCGGCGAGCATCGTCCGCAACTGCGGATCGCCCAGCAAGCGCAGCGTGGCGGCGGCAAATGCGGCGGGTGTGTCAGCAACCAGCAGATCGCGCTCCGGCGTCAGATCGAGGCCGTCGGCCCCCTTGGATGTGGAGACGACGGGTGTACCTGCGCCCAATGCCTCGAGAATCTTGAGGCGCGTGCCGCCGCCTTGACGCAGAGGCACCACCACGGCCCAACTCGCGCGCAGCAGCGGATCCACGGTGTCCAGGTAACCGGTGAACTCCACCTTTTGCGGCAGGTCACCCAATTCCACCCCGTCGGTGCGCCCGGTCACACGCAGCGTCACACCCGGCCGCTCCGCCTTGATGAGCGGCAGAATTTCGTCGGCGAAATAGCGCACTGCGTCGAGGTTGGCCGAGTAGGTGACTGCGCCAGGAAAGAGCAACCTGTCGGGTACAGGCGACGTCGTCTCAGCGTGCGTGGTTAGCGTAACGCCATTGGGCACCACCACAACTTGCCCTCTGTAGGCGGGCGCAACCGCGCGCACCAACGCCTCTTCGTGCGCAGAGACAACCGTGCACGCCGCGAAATCGGACAGGAAACTGCGGACGTAACGGCTCTGCTTCCAAATCGAGAGCCAACTGCGCAGGCCTGCCGCCCCAGCCTGGGCAGGCGCAAAACGGAGCCCCAACTCCAACTCCTCAAGGATGCGCGGCACGCCGCGCACCTTGCGGGCGTAGGGAACCATGTCAATCTCGCCGGCAATCACAGCCTGGGGCGGCCGCAGCGCCACACTCGCCTCTACGGCCGCGGCAAAGTGCGCGCTCCAGGTGCTCACCACCGAGCGAGGTTGGGGCGAGGCGAAGGCCAGGCGGGCGCGCAGGCTCTGCGGCGCAAAGGCAGTGTAGGGGATCGCCGTCACCTCGGCGCAGAGGGCGCGTGCGTCGGCCAACTCGGCCGCGCCAGGCGGCGCCTCGGCAAAAGCGATCAACTCCACGCTGTGCGAGGCGGCCAGTGCCTTGAGCAGCGCCGCCGTACGCAACTTGGCCCCGTTGTCGGCGGGGAAGGGAAACCAGCGCGAAAGATAGAGAATGTGCACCGCGTGCCTCACCACTCTCCGTTGAGTGCGGGCCGGCGGCCAAAGCGACGCAGCGCAAAGTCGCGCAGCGCCTGCTGCTCCAGCGCGGGCGACGCACCGGTGCGCCGCGCGCGCAAGCCGCCGCGCGCAATGCCCCAGGCGGCGCGCGCCATCACCAGCGGGCGGCGCAGTGGCGGCGTGTGGCGGCCAAAGAAGAGCAGCCGGTTGCGCGCCGTATAGTAGAGTGCGGCGCGGCTCATGGCCGCGTGCTCCAGCGGCGCCTTGTGCTGGATGCGCGCGCTCGGCTCAAACCAGAGCGCCCAGCCGGCGCGCGCCATGCGTGCGCACCAGTCGGTCTCTTCCCAGTACATGAAGTAGCGCTCGTCGAGCAGCCCCACCTGCGCTATGGCCGCCGCGCGCACCAGCAGCGCGCAGCCGTTGAGCAAATCTACCTTGCGCGCGGGATACTGCCCTTCGTCGCGCGCGCCCGCGCCCAAATTCACGGCGTCGGCGTGGCGCCAGTCAATGCGCCCGCCCGCCGAACTGATTGACCCCCAATCGTCCCATGTGTAGATCATGGGCCCCACTGCAGCCGCTTCTGGGTGTGCGTCGAACGCGCCCATGAGTCGCTCCAGCGCGTCGGGCGCAAGGCGCGTGTCATTGTTGAGCAGAAGCAGCGCTTGCGCACCTCGTGCCAGCGCGTGGCGCATGGCGACGTTGTTGCCTCCTGCATAGCCCAGGTTCTCGTCCAGCCGCAGCACCTCCACACCGGCAAAGCGGGCGCGCACCAAAGCTGCCGTGTCGTCGCTGGATGCGTTGTCGATGACAAGCACATGCGCCGGCAGCGTCTGCGTTGCCAGCGTGGCCAGGCATTCGAATGTCAACTCTACCTGATTGTGGCAGAGGACAAGCACCCAGAGCGCGGGGCTTTGCGTCGGGGTGTTCACAGTGCGGCCTCCGCAAGAGGGGCAAGATGGTGCACGGGCTGGCCGCGGTAAACATCAAGCACAGCGTGCGCAGTGCGCTCCCAGGTGAAGCGCGCTGCATGTGCGTATCCCTTGCGTTGCTGCTGCGCCGCCACGTCAGGCTGTGTCAGGAGCAGGGCTACATGCGCGGCAATCGCAACATCGTCCTCGGCATCGCAAATGAAGCCTGCGTCGCCCACAACTTCGGGCAGCGAGCCGCGGTCCGAGGCAATCACGGGTGCACTGCAGGCCATCGCCTCGAGCA
>CAYJNV010000245.1:0-6924 GCA_964370975.1 uncultured Caldilineaceae bacterium
CCTCGAGGAAACGCAAGACGGTGCGTGGCAAGACCGGGGTGGTGAAACCGACGGCCTGCTGCGTGAGCGCCCGCGGCTGTCGCTGGCCTCGTCTGATACCACAATGAGGCCCACAGACTGCAACGACGGAACAGGGAAGCGCGAGCTGCTTCCCTGTTCCCTCGTTCACTCCTCAACACGGTAGATTCATCGCGATATCAGGCTAGCGCCTGATCAGGGGCAAATAGGCGGGGTTGGTTCCAATCACGATTGTGCTGCTGCCTGTCAGGTTGGCGCACTGATCTTCGGCGCTGCCCTTGACCACATTGCCGCTGCCGATGGGTGCGGGCGTATTTTCTTTGCACTGCAGGTTGCCGTCGATGACGTTGTTAGTCACGCTCGCGCCGCCGGTGTTCTGCACAATCTGAATGTTGCCGCCTACGGTGTTACTCGCTGCACGCAGCGCACTTCGATTCGACTCAAATTGAATGTCAGCCGTTACCGCTGTATTCGCGATGTCGGCGCTGCCGCCCTGCTTGATCTGAATGCTGCCGCCCACCGACGAGTTGTTGCTGACACGCACCTCCGCAGCCCCCTCGGCCTGAATGTTGCCAATCACATGGATGTTGGATGCGATCAGCCTCGCGTTGGACTCCACCTTCACTGTGCCCTGCACCGTGGTCCCCGTGAGCGTGCAGGTGGTATTGGGCGCGACGCGCAGATTGTCTACCGTCACTGCACCCAGGGCGCCCGCGCAGGTTGTCTCCTCCGCATGGGCAACACCTTCAAAGGTAAAGAGCAGGGCTGTCGCCATCAGGAGAGCAACTATCGCTGTCGTTGAATGCTTCATCATGTTCCTTTCTGAACAGAGCCCGGGTCGTAGTAACCGCGCAGGCTGTCCAGCAGCCGCAGAAGCCCGGCTCTCTAGCGCTATCGACGCCCTCACAGCGCTTGCAGGGCCAATCGGGCGCGCAGGTAAGGATTCCAGAATTTCTGAGCGCTCACCGTAGCGGCGCTTGCATTGTGAGCGACTCACCAGCGTCGGCAACCCGGCGCCTCGCGTGATCAAGGGCGCGCGGCCACCTCTGCATTGTCATGCCCAGGGCGACTCAATCGCCGAAGTGGGGGCCGGAAGGGGTGCGCCGCAGCCTGCACACGGCCTTACGATCGCCCAGAAACATGAACCGTGATGGGTCAGGGGCAGTATTGTCGTTGCAGCACCGCCCACACCGCACACGCGAGTTGCGCGCTGCTTTCGCTAGATGGCACAATAGCCTTCCAGCAGAACGAGTCCTGCATGGCGCACCCAGCCGTGCGCAGCCATATTCCAGATTGCAGCAGAGCACGGCGAGGAGCCATTTCCACATGACACAAGGCATCAAGCCACCGCAGCGCCTCTTTATTCCGGGGCCGACGGACGTACTGCCACACGTGCTGGCCGCGCAGACCGAGCCGATGATCGGCCACCGCAGCGACGAGTTTGAGGCGCTCTTCCTGCATTGCGAGGAGATGCTGCAATGCCTGTTCGGCGCACGCGGGCGCGTCTTTATTGTCGCGGCATCGGGCAGCGGCATGCAGGAGGCGGCTATCCGCAACAGCGTAGGACGGCGCGTGCTCTGCTTCGTGAATGGGGCTTTCAGCGAGCGCTGGTACAACGTGGCGGTGGGTTGCGACAAAGAGGCGATTCGCGTAGATATTCCGTGGAATACCGCCGTCAAGCCCGAGCAAGCGAGCACGGCGCTGCGCGAGGCGCTGCGCGATGGGCCGATTGATGCGATTACCGTTGTTCACAACGAAACGAGCACGGGCGTGATGAGCCCCGTTGCCGAGATTGTTACGGCCGTGCGTGAGTTGAGCCCCGAGACGCTCGTGCTTGTCGATGTGGTCTCCTCGTTTGGGGGGGTGCTGATTCCTTTTGACGCATGGGGGCTGGACCTCATGGCGACCTCATCGCAGAAGGCGCTGGCGTTGCCGCCAGGGTTGGCGTTTGCGGCTGTGAGCGACCGGCTGATGGAGCACGCGGCCGGCGTGAAGGGGCGCGGCTGGTACTTTGACTTTCTGAACCTCGACAAGGCGCTCAAGAAGAATACGACGCCCGCCACGCCGGCCATATCGCTTATGCGTGCGTTGAGCGTGCAGTTGGAGCACATCTTTGCCGAGGGTGTGTACGAGCGCTTTGATCGCCACGCGCGGCTGGCGCAATGCACGCAGGAGTGGGCGATTGCGCACGGCTTCGAGTTGATGGCCGAGGAGGGGTATCGCTCGCCCACGGTGACGACGATCACGAATACACGCGGAATCGACATCGCGGCGCTCAACGATTTCCTGGGCTCGCAAGGCATGGAAATCAGCAACGGCTACGACCCTTACAAGAATAAGGCTTTTCGCATTGCGCACATGGGAGAGACTACCGACGATGATCTCGAGCGGTTGCTCTGCGCGCTTGAAGATTTTCTGGGGGATGGGGTGTAACCCGCTCAGCATTGGGCGCTGTGTGAAAGATCATTGGTAAATGGTAATGGGTAACTATGTGCGTCGCTGCGACGCGCACCCATGCGGAGCCACGCTCTCAAGTGTAGATGATGCTGCCAACTACTCACGGCCAATTACCAGAGTAACCCATAGGCTTAAAGCCCTTGTCGTCAACAACTCACCGCAAACGAATCCAGGACGCAAATGAGCAACCCAATTGACCTGCGCAGCGACACCGTGACCAAGCCAACCGATGCCATGCGGCGCGCCATGGCCGAGGCCGAGGTGGGCGATGATGTCTACGGTGAGGACCCCACGGTCAATCGCCTGGAGGCGTTGGCAGCCGAACTGCTTGGCAAGGAGGCGGCGCTCTTTGTGGCAAGCGGGACGATGGGCAACCTGATCAGCCTGCTTTGTCATGGCGAGCGGGGTGACGAGGTGATTGTGGGCGACAATGCGCACATCTTCTATTACGAGCAGGGGGGCATGGCGGCTGTGGGTGGAATGCAACCGCGCACAGTGCCCAACCTGGCCGACGGCACTATGGCGCTCGATATGATCGAACACGCCATTCGTGGGGAGGATGAGCACTTCCCGCGCTCGCGCATCATCGCGCTCGAGAATACGCATAACCGTTGCGGCGGGCGCGTGCTCACACCCTCTTATACCGACGCGGTGGGTGCGCTGGCGCATGCGCACGGGCTGGTGCTGCACATCGATGGCGCACGTCTGTGGAACGCCGCTGTGGCGCAGCAGGTATCGCCCGCCCGACTTGTCGCCGAGGCCGACAGCGTCTCCTGCTGCTTGAGCAAGGGACTGGCCGCACCGGTGGGTGCGGTGATTGCGGGCAGCGCACTTTTCATCAAGCGGGCGCGGCGCAACCGCAAATTGCTGGGTGGCGGCATGCGCCAGGCGGGTGTGATTGCGGCGGCCGGCATTGTAGCGCTGACGGAAATGGTGGAGCGGTTGGCCGATGACCACGCCAACGCGCGTGCCCTGGCCCATGGGCTGGCGCAGATTGACGGGCTGTCGGCGGAGCCCTCGGCAGTGGAGTCGAACATCGTTGTGGTTACGGTGACGCGCGACGACGTCAACGCCGTGCAGGTGGCCGAGGCGCTGGCGGCGCGCGGCGTGCTGCTCAACGCGCTTGACATGCAGCGGATGCGTATTGTGACGAACTACCACGTGACGTCCGCCGATGTGGAGCAGGTGCTTGACACCTTCGAGGCGATTATGCAGGGCGACGTGGTGACCGCAGGCGGCGGCGCGTACATCTACGGGTAAAAAGGGAACGACGACGCGAAGGCGCAAAGACGCAAAGAAACGCAAAGAAAGGCAACAACGAGAACATCAATTCTCGTTGTTGCCTTTCTTTGCGTCTTTGCGACTTTGCGTCGTCGTTCTGTTGCTTAGTACCAGGTGAGGATGGGCCAATTATAGCGGGCGGCAGCGGCGCGTAACGCCTTGGAGGGGTTGACGGCGGCGGGATGTCCCACTGTCTGAAGCAGCGGCATGTCTGACAGGTCGTCGCTGTAGAAGTAGCTATCGGACAGCTGCCAGCCCTGCGCGGCGGCCATGCGGCGCAGCCAGTAGACCTTGCCCGTGCCGTATGCGATGGGGAGGCGAACGCTGCCCGTCATTTCGAGGCCGTCGTCCAGCCAGTCCGAGGAGATGGTGTGGGCAATGCCCAGGTGGCGCGCCACCGGAACCGCGCTGAACTGGCTGCTGGCCGTGCAGATGATCGGCAAATGGCCCTGGCTCACGTGCCATGCGAGCCGCTCCAGCGCGCCGGGCGCGAGCATGTGGCGCACCTGGTCGTCAAACCAGCGCTCCACCATCTGCCACATCGTTGCTACGGGAATGCCGCGCACGAGGCGGGCAGTGGTCTGCATGAGGCGCGTTGCGTCCCACATGCCACTCTTGTAGAGAAGCGTGCCGACGACGGCGCGAGCCACTGCACGCCGGTCAAGGTATTGATTAAGGATTCCGGTCTCGCGCATGTAGCGCATGACCAGCGTGCCAGTGCTGGCGGCCACGAGCGTGTGGTCAAGGTCAAAGATGGCGGCAATCGGGCGGTCGCTCACGCGCGGCTACTTCTTGAGGAGCTTGGGTGAAACGAGCATGCGCAGCTCGCCGCAGCCCCAGCGCATCTGGTCCCAGCGGGCAATTTCCAGTTCGATGTGGGCGACGGCCGCGGTAGGCAGGCGGAAGTTGAGGTTGAGCGCACCCCCTGCGCAGAGCCCAGCGATGAGCTCCTCGAGGCCGGGATTATGACCCATGATGGCTACGTGCTCGGCGGTGGCCGGCGCAACCGAAAGCATGGCGAGCAGCCGTTCGGGAGGCGCAAGGTAGATGCCTTCGTCAAAATGGATCTCATCCTCGCTGTCGAGCGTGGTAAGGACGATGTGACAGGTTTCGCGTGAGCGCAGCGCCGTCGATGCCATCCACCAGTCGATGCGGGGTTGCAGGTTGCCCAGCACGCGCGCGGTGGCACGCGCATCCTTGCGTCCCTTGTCGGTGAGCGGGCGTTGAATGTCCTCGGCGAAACCGGCCGGGTCTTCGGCCTTTGCATGGCGCACGATGGTCAGGAATTTCATTGGCGACTCCCTGGTTGTGGGTGAGATTGCACCCATCATACCCGCATTGTCCCTATCGTGCGAAGCCTAAGCGTGATACTCGTACAACGTGGCGCACGTTGCATCAATTTGAGTGTGCGGCCGCCACCTGCTATACTGCGGACCGCGCCGGCCAGGAGACTGTGGGCCAGCGTCAACCAACAAGGAGGGTGATGGCATAGATTAAGCATTGGGAGACGAGCGCATGGCCCGCGGCTGCCAGCCGGCATGGATGGCGCGCAGCGGGTGACGAGGATGGGGTTCCCGGACGCGAGTCCGGGCTAACGGCGCAAGAGTGGCAGCGCCGGAAAATCGAGTGATCAGCGGATGCCCCACGGGCCACGTCCACGGCCCGCAACCAATCTCCCCTCTAACCAGAATAAGCATGTGGCGCAAAGCCGGCGGGTGACCGTCGGGACAATGCACATGCTGTGGATCTCAACGTACGCAACAGAACCTTGGCGGCCTGGGCCGGCCTACGCTGCTTGCAGCGCGCAAACGAGCGCGCTGCCGGCCGTTTTGCCCTTGCTGCCATCAGCCGGAGGGGAGATCTGCAACATGTGCGGCATTGTGGGCTATGTGGGGACGCAGCAAGCGGCCCCGATTATCCTGAACGGGCTGCGCCAGCTTGAGTACCGGGGTTATGACTCGGCGGGGCTGGCGGTCATGGAGGATGGCGGCTGCATCCAGGTGCGGCGCGAGCAGGGCAAACTGGGCAACTTGCTGGCAACGGTGGAGGGCGACCCAGTGACAGGGTGCACCGGCGTCGGCCACACGCGCTGGGCGACGCACGGCGCACCCAGCCGGCGCAACGCGCATCCCCACAGCAGCCCCGACGGCGATATTGCGGTGGTACAAAACGGCATTGTGGAAAACTTCCTGGAACTGCGTACAACGCTCCAGACGCAGGGCTATCACTTCCGCAGCGACACCGACACTGAGGTGATCGTTCACCTTGTACACAGCCATCTGCACAACGGCAGCGGCGGCGATATTGTCGCCGCCGTGCGCGCCGCGCTCGCTGAACTCAGGGGGCCGAGCGCAATTGTGGTCCTAAGCCGTTTGCACCCCGGCGTGGTGATTGCGGCGCGGCTGGGAAACGCCGGTGGCGTTGTGATTGGCGAGGGTGAAGGCGAGATGTTCGTCGCCAGCGACATCCCGGCGATCCTGCGCCACACGCGCCGTCTGGTCTTCCTCGAGACGCAGCAATTGGCGGTGGTGCGCGCAGAGGGCGCCGTCTACATGGACCTGGCCGGCGCGCCGCTCGCCAAGGTGGCGGTGACCATCGACTGGAATCCTGCGGCCGCCGAGAAGGGCGCGTACCGTCACTTCATGCAGAAGGAGATCTTTGAGCAGGGACGCAGCCTGACCGACACGCTGCGCAGCCGGCTCGATTTCGAGGACGCACGCGTAGAGCTGCCGTCGCTGAACTTGAGCAGCGCTGCGGCGAAGTCGCTGCGACGAGTGACGATTGTGGCGTGCGGCACAAGCTACTATGCGGCGTTGGCGGGCAAGCATTACATCGAGCGGCTGGCACGCGTACCGGTTGAAGTGGACTACGCAAGCGAATTTCGCTACCGTGAGCCGCTGATCGAGCCGGACCATCTGGTGCTGGCGCTGACGCAGAGCGGCGAGACGGTGGATACGCTGGCGGCGCTCGAGGAGGCGCGCGCGCGGGGGGCCTTCACTGCCGCGATTGTCAACGCTATCGGCAGCCAGGCGCAACGGGTGACGGACGGCCACATCCTCATGCAGGCGGGGCCGGAGATCGGCGTGGCGAGCACGAAGGCGTTCACGGCATCTTTGACCGATCAATTGCTGCTTGCGCTCTACCTGGGGCAGGAGCGAGGGACGTTGC
>CAYJNV010000246.1:0-1312 GCA_964370975.1 uncultured Caldilineaceae bacterium
TTCCACCGCAAGCGCATTGAGGCCTACGCCGACACCATGGTGGCCCTGACCGACACGCAAATTGCGCCGTGGCGCGATGGCCAATCCCTCGACCTCCACGCCGAGATGATGCACCTTACCATGCTGATTGTGGCCAAGAGCCTCTTCGACGCCGACGTGCAGGATAGCTCGGGGCAACTGGGCACATCGATTACCCGGCTGATTGAGGCATACGATATGAGCCGCGTGGGCCCGATTGGCCAGTTCATCGACAAGTTCGACATCAAGCGCAACCGCGCACGTGCACATAACCTGGCCGTGCTTGACGGCATGATCTACGACCTCATTCGCACGCGACGCGCCGACGCGGAGGACCGGGGCGATCTGCTCTCCATGATTCTGCGCGCGGTGGACAGTGAGGCAGGCGCCGGCCACGGCCAGGGCATGAGCGACCGCCAGGCGCGCGACGAACTCGTCACCCTCTTCCTGGCCGGCCATGAGACGACGGCGATTGCCCTCTCGTGGACATTCTGCCTGCTCTCTCAATACCCGGCGGTGCGCGAACGCCTTGAGGCCGAGGTGGACGGCGTGCTCGGAGCGCCCGGCAGCCCGGCCGCTCGCCTGCCTGCCATTGACGACCTTGAGCGGCTGCCCTATGCCCGCCGCGTCTTCGCCGAAGCCATGCGCCTCTACCCGCCAGCGTGGGCCACGGCGCGGCTGGCGCAGACGGATGACGTCATCGGCGGCGTACGCGTGAAGAAAGGTGAAAGCGTTATCGTCAGCCCGTGGGTTACGCACCGCGACCCGCAGTGGTGGCCCGACCCGGAGCGCTTTGACCCCGATCGCTTCACCCCCGAGGCCGAGGCGATGCGCCCCAAATTTGCCTACTTCCCCTTTGGCGGCGGGCCGCGCCGCTGCATCGGCGAGCCCTTTGCGTGGTTGGAGGGCCATCTCCTGCTGGCCACCATTGCCCACCGTTTCCGCCTCAACCTGGAGGCGGGCTTCACGCCCACGCCGCAGCCGCGCGTCACGCTGCGCCCCGATGCGATGCCCATGGTTGTGGAAGCGCGTTGAGGCAATTGCTCTTGCGTTGTATGCGTGGCCGTTTTGACTTTCCACACCTGCGCGGGTACAATTTCGCTTACATGTTTGCCCCTATGGCGGAATTGGCATACGCGGCAGGTTGAGGGCCTGTGCCCTTTAGGGCGTCTCCGTTCAAGTCGGAGTAGGGGCACCATCAAAGACCGCCGGTCTCTCCGAGAGACCGGCGGTCTTTTGGTGCACAGCGTAACTGGTAATTGGTGAAGTGGTTATTTTAGGGGGGGCGGGGGGT
>CAYJNV010000246.1:1322-6910 GCA_964370975.1 uncultured Caldilineaceae bacterium
CCTTGTATGAGGCGCGCCCTTCAATTACCACTTCACCAATTACCAATGACTGCTCTATCTCAGGTGCGGGAAGGCCTTGCGGCCGGGGTAGATGGCGATGTCGCCCAGCTCTTCCTCGATGCGCAGGAGCTGGTTGTACTTGGCGATGCGGTCGCTGCGCATGGGCGCGCCCGTCTTGATTTGCCCGGCGTTGAAGGCTACAACGATGTCGGCAATGGTTGTATCTTCAGACTCGCCCGAGCGGTGGCTGACGACGGCCGACCAGCCCGCGCGCTGCGCCATGGTGATGGCGTCGATGCTCTCGGTGAGGGTGCCAATCTGGTTCACCTTGCAGAGCAGCGAGTTGCAGGTCTGCTCGGCAATCGCGCGCTCAATGCGCTGGACATTTGTCACCAGGTGGTCGTCGCCCACAAGCTGCACGCGCTTGCCCAGGCGGTCATACATGAGATTCCAGCCGGCCCAATCATCTTCCGACATGCCGTCTTCAATGCTGATGATCGGGTACTTGTTGACCCACTCCTCCCACAGGTCCACCACTTCCTCGCTCGAGAGTTCGCGCCCTTCGATGGGTAGCGTGTAGCGGCCCGTTTCGGCGTTGTAGAGCTCAGTGATAGCGGGGTCAAGGGCAATGAAGACATCCTCGCCCGCGCGGTAGCCGGCCTTCTCAATCGCCTGGAGGATCACCTCGATGGCCTTGGCGTTGCCGCCCAGGCTGGGGGCGAAACCGCCCTCGTCGCCGACGTTTGTGCTGTAGCCGCCGTCGTGGAGCACCTTCTTCAGCACCTGGTGAATCTCGGCGCCCCAGCGCAGCCCTTCGGCGAAGGTCGGCGCGCCCACGGGCATGACCATGAACTCCTGGAAGTCGGTGCTGTTAGCGGCGTGCTTGCCGCCGTTGAGGATGTTCATCATGGGCACGGGAAGGGTGCGTGCGCCCACGCCGCCCAGATAGCGGTAGAGGGGAATCTCGAGTTCATCGGCGGCGGCTTTGGCCACGGCCAGGCTCACGCTCAGGATGGCGTTGGCGCCCAGGCGGCCCTTGTTCTCAGTGCCGTCAAGTTCAATCATATACTCGTCGATGGCAATCTGATCGAGCGCGTCAAAGCCCAGCAGTTCTTCGGCCAGCGTCTCGTTGACATTCACGACGGCCTTGAGGACGCCCTTGCCGCCGTAACGTTTCTTGTCGCCATCGCGCAGTTCCACAGCCTCATGCGCGCCGGTGCTTGCGCCGCTGGGCACAATCGCGCGGCCGCTGGCGCCGCTCTCGAGGATGACTTCGGCCTCAATCGTGGGGTTGCCGCGGCTGTCGAGCACTTCGCGGCCCTTCAAATAGATGATTTCCGACATTGTGTCCTCCGCTAATCGTTTCAGTTTTGGATTTTGATCAGCCATCAGCACGAACCGTGGCCGTTTGCTGCAAGGCATGTGTGCGGCGCGGCGCGTGAATAGGGACGCGGCGCGCGCCTCTTCGTTTTACCACAAAAGGGTGATTTCGTCATGTTTGGCGGCGCTGCAGGCGAAAACAGAACAGCGACAAAGAGAACAGCGACACAAAGGTCACAGAGGGAACAGAGAAACACAGAGAACAGCAAAGGCCAGAACGACCGGAACGGCGAACCCTTTAGCTGACTTACCGTTCTGGCGGTCCTGACTTTTCTCGCTGTTGCTTTTCTCTGTGTATTTTTTTCCCCTGTGGGGCCTCTGTGGGGGTGTTCTCTTTGGGGCTTTTTTGTTTCGCCTACTCTTTGGCTTTGGTCGGCGGGGGTGCGCCGCCACGCGGCGGCGGCTCGGCGACGGACGGGCGCTGCGTCACTGCCTCGGGGTCATTGGGCAGCACTTCGTAGACCCAGCGCACGGCCCGCTTCCACATGCTGCGCGCGGCGGCGGCCTGGTAGGTTGCCTGGCGGCGCCTGCTTTGCCACCAGTTGGGCACGCGCTTCTCCACGGGTACGCTCCACTCGAGCGCGCACGCCGCCCAAGTCAGCCCGGCGCCAAAGCCCACGAAGACAAGCTTCATGCCCGGGCGCACCTTGCCCGCCTCAATCGCCTCGCAGAGCGCAATCGGGATGCTGGCTGTGCTCGTGTTACCGTACTTCTGCAGGTTGACGAAGACCTTGTCTTCGGGAATCTTCAACTGGCGCAGCACGCTGTTCTGGATGATGCGCAGGTTGGCCTGGTGAGGCACCACCAGGTCCACGTCGGCGGTTGTCATGCCGGCGCGGGCGAGGACGCGCGTCGTCGCTTCGGCCATGACGCGTGTGGCAAAGCGGAAGACCGCCTTGCCATCCATCTTGAGGTAGTGGCTGCCGTTGCTCACAGTCTCAAGGCTGGTGGGCATGGCCGAACCGCCCGCGGGCAGCATCAGCGCATTGGCGCCCGAACCGTCGCTGCCCAGTTCCACCGCGAGGATACCGCCGGGTACGTCGCTGGCCGCCAACAGCACCGCGCCGGCGCCGTCGCCAAAGAGGACACAGGTGGTGCGGTCCGTCCAATCAACCAGGCGGCTGAGCGTCTCCGCGCCGACAACAAGGATGTACTCGGCGTCACCTGCAAGGATCATGCCGCGCGCCATGCTCAGGCCGTAGACGAAGCCCGAGCAGGCCGCACTCAGGTCAAATGCACCGGCGCCGTCGGCCCCAATCAGGTCCTGGATGATGCTGGCGGTGGAGGGGAAGGTGTGCTCAGGCGAAGAAGTGGCGCAGATGATGAGGTTGACCTTGCTGGCCGGGATGTCAGCCACCTCGAGCGCCTTGCGCGCCGCCGCCGCCCCCAGCGTGGCGGAAGTCTCCTTGGGGTCGGCGGCTACGTGGCGCTCGACGATGCCCGTGCGGTCGCGAATCCACTCGTCTGTGGTGTCGACAATCGACTCGAGGTCCTTGTTGGTGATGATCTTGTCGGGCACCTGGTAGCCCCAGCCGACGATTTGCGCATAGCGCCGGCGCTCATCCATGAGAGGCGCCGGGGCAACAACCGGCGCGGGCGCGCTTCTCGCGCCCGGCCTGCGCCAGATAATGTTCTGCCCCGCCGTTGCGTCGATAGCCTTTTCGGGGCCGGCCGCGTGGCCGTTTGTGCGGCCCGGCGCGGATGTACCCGACTCGTTTTGCATTTCCGCGCGCGCCGGTGGCGTCTGTGCGTCTGTCATGTCGCTCTTCTGCATAGGTTTTCCTTCAGCACCGCACGTTCAGGATGCGGCAGGGCGCGTTGCATTTGCGCCGTCCACCGACACATGTCGGCGCAGCATGATGCAGGCGTTGTGGCCGCCAAAGCCGAAGCTGTTGCTCAGCGTGACCGCCACATCCGCCGGGCGCGCCACCAGCGGCGTATAGTCCAGGTCGCACTCGGGGTCCTGGTCGTTCAGGTTGATGGTGGGCGGAATCATGCCGTTCTCGATGACCTTGGCGCAGACAATCGCCTCGACCGCACCGGCGCCCGCGAGCAAGTGGCCCGTCATGCTCTTGGTGCTGCTGATCTTGACCTTGTAGGCGTGGTCGCCCAGCACCTGCTTGATGGCCAGCGTCTCACCAATGTCGTTGTAGCGCGTGGCGGTGCCGTGGGCGTTGATATAGTCAATCGAGGTGGGGGGCGCACCGTTGGCGGCGGCCTTGCGCAACGCCATCTTCATGGCGTCAGCCGCGCCGCGCCCCGTTTGGTGGGGCGCCGCCATGTGGTAGGCATCGTTGCTGCTGCCATAGCCGATGACCTCGGCATAGATGTGCGCGCCGCGCGCCAGCGCATGTTCCTCGGACTCCACAACGAGAATCGCGCAGCCTTCGCTCATGACAAAGCCATCGCGCGTCGCGTCAAAGGGGCGGCAGGCGCCTGCTGGGTCATCGTTGTAGCGGCTGAGCGCACCCATGACGTCAAAGCCCGCCATCATGGTGGGGTGCAGCGCCGCCTCGGAGCCGCCGGCAAGCATCACGTCGGCATCGCCGCGCAGAATCACCTCAGCGGCTTCACCCGTAGCGGCTGTGCCGCTGGCGCACGCGCTGACGACGGCGTGGTTGGGGCCGTGCAGATTGTACTCGATGGCAATGCGCCCCGCCGCCGAATCAACCAGCATGTTGGGAATCATGAAAGGGCTGACCCTGTTGAGTCCCTTGGTCTGCGCTGTTTCGTGACCTTCGATTGTGGAGTGGACGCCGCCAATGCCGCTGCCCACGATCACGCCGATGCGTGCAGGGTCCTCGTCAGCAAATTGCAGCGCGGCGTCGGCAATGGCTTCCCTGGTTGCAGCGAGCGCATACTGAATATACAGGTCGAGCCTGCGCGCTTCCTTGCGGTCCATGTAGTTGGCCGGTTCGAAGTCTTTCACCTCGCCGGCGAACCTGGTGCGCAAATCCGAGACATCGAATCGGGTGACCGTGGCAATCCCCGAGCGCCCTGCCAGCATCCCCTCCCACGTTTCGGCCACGCTCAGCCCCAGCGGGGTGATGGCCCCAACACCAGTAATGACGGCCCGGCGGCGCGGCGCCTGCTGGCCGCCGTCGATACCTTGCGCTTCGTGTGCATTCATGCCTGTAGATACCTTACGCGTACAGTGAAAGCCGCAGACAATGTTTCTGCGTGCGGCGGCGAGTGCGCTCGTTTGAGCGCCACAGTCACTTTTGGGCAGCCCGCTTTACAGATGCGGCGGCGCTGGCAAAAGTTGCGGCTACCATTGTACCCTCAAACGAATAACACAGAAAGGCGGGCATAGTTTCGCCCGTAGAGCACATTGCTTGTGGTGCACAAGCAAGACGCCGCCCTGCGTGGGGCGGCGTCTTGTGTGGTTTGTTGGTTGTGCGTTGCCGCGCTAGGCGGCGTCGCGATTGCCCAGTGCCTTGTAGAGCAGAAATCCCCCACCGGTGACCATAGCCAGTGCCGCAATGACGTTGAAGGATTCGAGCCAGGCGGTGTTGTCGATGCCGATCGCCACACCCAGAACCATCAGGATGCCGGCCGGAATGAACGCCCACCAGCGGCTGCGCTCGCCGCTTGGTCTGGCCAGCGCCACAACCAGGAAGGTGATTCCCAGGCCAACCATGAAGGTGGCGCCCACCAGATTGTCGCGCCAATTGCCGAGAGCGCTGTCGCCCAGCGCTGCCGTGGCGGCAAGGCTGAGCAGCGCGCCGCCGGGGATGATGGCCCACCACATGTCGCGCCGCACGGCGTAGACGGCCCAGAAGCCCAGGCTCAGCGCGCCCAGGAAGATCCCCCCGGCCAGGAAAGCCATCCGGTTTGGTGCATAGTCGCTGACCATGATTGTGCCGGAGAGGCCAAAGAGCGCGCCGGCGGGAATGGCCGCCCACCAGTTGCCCTGAGGCTCGCGCACAAACCAGAAGCCGAAGGCCAGGCCGCGCGCCGCAAAGAGCAAAGCGAAGATGTAGCCGGGCACTCCCAGATACCAGTTCAGGCTAGAGGCAAGTGTGCTGAGCCCGGCGAAGACCAGAATCGCGCCCCAAATGGCCGCGCGGTTGCGACCGCGCCGCGGCACGCGATTCTCCTCGGGAAGCATGGTGCTGTTATTGGGATGAACAGGTGAAGTTGACATGTGCTGCGCCCTCCCTGGGCTGACTAGACAGCCGGCCACGTGCCGATTCGCTGTATGGCCC
>CAYJNV010000247.1:0-6892 GCA_964370975.1 uncultured Caldilineaceae bacterium
AACAGCGGACGCGCTGCGTAACATGAGTTACCAATTACCATTTACCAATTACTGATCATTGATTGTCAATCACCAGCTTGGATTCACGGCTCGCACATTCCGTTCTTCGTTCAAGGATTCGACATGACCGCATCCGAAACGCTCAACACCCTCATCGAGGCCGATGCGACCCCCAAGGCGCGCTCGTACAGCCGGCAGAAGCGGGCGTTTCGCTTTGGCGCATATGTCTTCATGGTGCTCTATGCCGTCGTCACGCTCATTCCCTTCTATATCCTGTTTATCCGCACTTTCGTAAGCACCAAGGACTCGACCGAACTGCACCTGTGGATCCCCAAGGGCGCCGATCTGAGCATGGATACCGAGATCGGCAACTTGGCCGTCAACTACAACATCGACTTGCGCAAGTTCAAGGAGGACCTCGGCATCAAGGGCTACCTGACGCCGCGCACGACGCTGGCCGAGATTTCGCAAGAGCACAATGTGCCAATCGAGAATATCGAAAAGTATTTCGCCAACTTCGGCACCTTCAACGGCTGGATTACGCTGTTGGGGCGCAATGACTACTGGATGGCGCTGTGGCGTACAACGGTCACCACGATGGTTAGCATCACGTTGCTCTGCTTTCTGTCCATGCTCACGGGCTACGCGCTCGCAGGCCTTAAGCGGCGCGACCAGATGGTGGTTTACAACATCTACCTGCTGCAGATGGTCATCCCCACCGTGATGATCATCATTCCGCAATTCCTGCTCGTGCAGATGGTGATGGCGGTGATTCCCGGCACGGCGCAGACGGGCGCTGTGCGCTACACGGCGCAACTGGTGGCGCTGGTGCTCATTTTCGCCAAGGGCGGTGCGCTCTCTACCATGATCTTCACCACCTCCATCAACCAGGTGCCGTCGGAGCTTGAAGAGTCGGCCGAACTGGACGGTGCGTCGCGCATGCAGTACTTCTTCCGCATTCTCTTCCCGCTGATGAGAGTGCCCATTGCCACAGTAGCGGTCATCATGTTGCCCGTCTTCTGGAATGCCTTCTTCGAGCCGTATGTCTACCTTGATGCAGCCAATACGACGGTGCTGCCGCTGATCGCGACCTATGGCGGCACCTTCACCACCAATTTTCAAATCATCTATACGGGCGTTTTCGTTTCGGTGCTGCCGCTGCTGATCGTCTACTTGCTCCTGCGCAAGCTCTTCATCCGCAGCGTCATGTCCGGCGCAATCAAGGGATAGGCGGTATTTTCATGGAATCCACATTTACACGCGGCGCAGTCGAAGCGGCGCTGACGGCACAGGGACTGCGCTACGGCGTGCTTGAACTGCAGGATGGCGCATCCGCGCTGTTGCTCGAGCGGGGCGGGCGCCTGCTTGGCCCCTTCCTGCACGCCGATGCACCCAGCCTCCTGTGGCTCAACCCGGTGCTGGGCGATCCGGCTCGCTTTTCAGCGTTTCTGAGCGCCACTGAGTGGAATACCGGCGGCGAACGCGTCTGGTTCTCGCCCGAGACGCAGTGGCTCGTGCGCGACCGCAGCGATTTCTGGGGAAGCGTTCACTTCCCTCCCCACTTCGACCCCGGCACATTTGCTCTCGATCGAAGCGACGAAGGCCTGTGGCGTCTGCGCCAGAACGCTCGTCTCACTGCCTACAACCTGGCCACGGGGGAAAAGGAGCTCTCATTCGAGCGCACCTTCCGGCCGGTCGATGACCCCCTGCGTTACGCAGGTGCGCCCGCCGATTTGCTGGATGGTGTGCAGTACGCCGGCTATGCGCAGAGCGTGACCATTAGCGAAGCGCAACGCGACGCCATCACGGCGCAGAGCTGGGTGCTCCTGCAGCTCTATGCCGGCGGCGAGATCATTGTCCCCTGCTCGCCGCTTCTCACGATAACCGACTACAACGAGCCCGTTGCTGACGACGTGCGCGCGCTTCACGAACATTGGGCCTCCTTCCGCATTACGGGCAATCGCCGCTACAAAGTGGGGCTGCGCGCCGCACACACCTTTGGCCGCCTTGGCTACTACCGCCCCGAAGGCGGCGGTCGCGCCACGCTGATTGTGCGCAACTACTTCAATGACCCATCCACTATTTACAGCGAGGAACCGGCGCACCTGCCCGGCGCACGCGGCGACTCAATCCACATCTACAACGACGCGGGCATGTTCGGCGGCTTTGGCGAGCTCGAGGTACAAGGCCGCACAATTGGAGGTGAATCGCCTTTCTCTTCCATGCGCGACGAGATGTTCCTCTGGATCTACGAGGGTCCTGTTGAGCGGGTCGCACGCATTGCAAGACATCTACTTGGCGTTGATCCACAAAATGCAAGGAGCCTGCCTATGTAGCGAGCAGTGCTGGATGACTGGCTTTTACGCCAATCCTGAGCATATGAGTGATTCACTGACCAACCTGCAAGGATGCTGGTTCCCGTAACGGAGGGAAATCATGAGTCGAATGACATTGCGTAAAGTACTGTCGTTGATGGTGGTCCTGTCCATGCTGCTGATGACAATTGCGGCATGTGGTGGTGCGCCCGCCGCACCGGCGGCGCCTGCCGATGAGGCCGCTGCACCCGCCGACACTGCTGCCGGCGCAGACGCCGCAGCCATGGAGGGCACCTCCGCCGAGCGCGCCCTGGCTGCAGCCACGGAGCTTTGTTCCGGCGTCAACATCAATGCCGTCTGGGAGTCGGGTCTGCAACCGCAGGATCCGCTGACCACCAAGGTTGCGTTTGAGGAAGCCACAGGCGCCACCGTCACCGTGGTTGAGCTCCCCTACGTTGATCTCTACACGAAACAATTGGCCGACGCCCAGACCGGTGGCGGCGCCTATGATGTCATCACGCTTGCACCTTCCTGGCTGATCGACTTCGTGAATACGGGCGTAGTCGAACCGCTTAACCAATATGTTGACAAGTACATGGCCCCCGGCGACATGGAAGATTACCTGGGCCCCTACGGCGCTGAAGGCTACGCGCGCATGGGAGAGACCTGGTACGGTCTGCCCGACGATGGCGACGTCTTCATCATGTATTACCGCACCGATCTCTTCGAAGATCAGGCCAACAAGGATGCCTTCCAGGCCAAGTTCGGCCGCGAGCTTACCGTGCCTGCCACACAGGCCGAGTTCGAGGAAGTGGGCAGCTTCTTCACCGAGCAGTTGGGGCCGGATGTCTACGGCGGCGCCTACCAGCACATGGCCGGCCAGGCCTTTGACTGGTTCATCGGTCCCTTCGCCGGGGCCGGCGGCGCCTGGTTTGACCCCGACACAATGGACGCAACCCTCAACAGCGACGCCGGCGTACAGGTGCTCACCAGCATGGTCAATGCCACCAAGTGGATGCCGCCCGGCGTCCAGACCTGGGGCTTCACCGAGGTACTGAGCGCATGGCTGGACGGCAAGGCCGCCATGATTATCACGTGGCCGCCGATTGGCCGCTGGTCGAACGGGATTGGCAAGGGTACGGAGCAACTGAGCTGGGTGCCCGAGACCAAGGTTGCCGGCAAGGTGGGCTATGCGCCCGAGCCGGGTGGCCGCTCGGCGCTGGCCGGTGGCTTTGCGCTCGGTGTCTCCCCCAACAGTGCCAACAAGGAGTGCGCTTACCTCTTCGCACAGTGGATGAACAGCCCGAGCATCAGCCTCGACCGTGTGATGCTGCCCTTCGCCCTGCGCGACCCCTTCCGCAGCAGCCACTTCACATCCGACGCCTACAACGGCATGTGGGACACTGCGCCAGACTACCTGAAATCGCTTGAGACGGCGGCGCTGGCCGGGATCAATGAACTGGGCATCCCCGGTGCACGCGAGTACATGGATGCGCTCGACCAGGCCGTTACCTCTGCCTACGCCGGCACCGACCCCAAGCAGGCGCTGGATGCGGCAGCCGTCAAGTTCAACGAGATAACTGACCGCCTGGGTCGCGACGCTCAGAAGGAAGCCTACGCCCAGTGGCTCCTCAGCCCCTGGTCGCAGACCGGCCCCAAGTAAGCCCTGTAGAGTGAATCCGGGGAGGGGATTATGACCCTCCCCGGTGAAGCGTTCATTGCGGCAGCCGAATCTGCCGCAATGAACCCCTCCTGTTCCCTGTTCCCTGTTCCCGATGACCTGTAGCCCCCTGCGCGGAGATGGTATGAGCACACAAGGTATACAGCAACCAACGCCCCTGACCACGGCCGTGCCCACTCGTCGCGCACTGAACAACCGGCGTGTCGGCTGGGTTTTCGTGCTGCCCAGCCTGTTGGTTGTGGCTGCCATTACCATCTTCCCCACCCTCTACTCATTCTGGATCAGCCTGCACAAGTGGGAGCCAACGATCAAAGGCCACCCATTCATTGGCTTCGACAACTACGCCGCGCTCTTCCGCGATCCGCGTTTTCTGCACTCGCTGGGAGTCACCGCGCTGCTTGTAGGGCTGGGCGTCTTTCTTGAGTTGGCCTTTGGTTTCCTCTTTGCCCATTACGTTGCCTCCGACCGGGCGGCCAGCCACCGCGTCATCGTCACGCTCATGCTGCTGCCTGTCATGGTTATGCCCGTGGTTGTAGGCTATACCTGGCGGCTGCTGTGGGATGCACAGTATGGCCCCATCAACCAGGCAATTGGCTGGGTGCTGGGGAGGCCATTCCACTTTGTGTGGCTGGGGCAAACAAGCACGGCGCTCGTTGCCATTCTCGTCACCGAAATCTGGCAGTGGACGCCCTTCATGTTTCTGGTCTTCTATGCGGGGCTCATGTCGCTGGACCAGGAAGTGCTCGAGGCGGCAGCAATTGATGGTGCAAACGCGTGGCACAAGTTTTGGCGCATCGTCGTCCCGCTCATGACGCCGATCATCATCGTCGCCGTGCTCATTCGCGCGCTGGATGCAATCAAAGCCTTCGATGTCATTTACACGCTCACCGCCGGCGCGCCGGGCACCTCCACCGAAACGATCTCCTTCTACATTTACAAGGCGGGCTACAGCTTCTTCCGCCTGAGCTTTGGCGCCGCGGCAGCCATCGTCATGCTGCTCATCCTGAGCCTCTTCCTCACAGCCCTGCTGCGCCGCTTGCGCCAGCAACTGGCCTGAACAGGCACCTGCGACGTGAAGGCGCAGAGCCACAAAGATTCGACGAACAGTGCAGATATTCGCCCGCCAATGGAGATCTTCATGCACGCGCAGACGCTCATCAGCCGCACATTCCGTGTGATTGTCTACACTTTGGTGCTGGCGTTCTTCATGTTCCCCATCTTCTGGATCCTCATGACGAGCGTCAAATCGGCTTCGGAGGTGATGCACAGCCCTCCTATCTGGTTCCCCGCCAGCCTGAATTTTGGCGCGTTCAGCCACAGCATTGACGTGGGCGGGCTGGACGCGATGAAGAATAGTTTCATCATCTCCATCTCCACCACCGTGCTTTCGCTGCTCATCGGCTCGCTGGCGGCTTACGCCATGGCGCGCTATCATACCGGCGGCGACAATTTGCCCTTCTTCTTCCTCTCGCAGCGCTTCATGCCGCCCGTGGTCGTCATCTTCCCCTTTCTTATCATGTTCAAGGCGCTTCGCTGGATTGACACCTACCAGGCGCTGGTGCTCACCTACCTCACTTTCAACCTGCCCTACACGATCTGGATGATGCGCAGCTTCTTCAAGGAGGTGCCGCGCGAAATCGAAGAGTCGGCGCTGGTGGATGGCGCAAGCCCGTGGGTGGTCTTCTGGCGCGTGGCATTGCCGCTCGTCACGCCGGGGCTGATTGCCACGGGTGTCTTCGTCTTCATCTTCTCGTGGAGCGAGTTCTTTTTCGGGATTACGCTCACCAATACGCGCGCCACGCCGCTGGCTGTCTTCATGGCCACCCTCTTTGGTAAACAGATGATTATGTGGAGCGAAGTGGGCGCGCTCTCGGCAATGGCGATCGTGCCCATGTTCATCCTCAGCCTGCTCGTGCAACGCTACCTTGTGCGCGGCCTCACGCTTGGCGCTGTGAAGTAGCCGCTTCGTATCCCGGAAAGTGACGCCCTCCATGAAAGCCGGATTGGTGATGTGCGGGCCCGATGTGGCCTACGGGCCGCTGGCTCTGCTCAGCGGCAGCTTTGAGGAAAAAGCACGCAAGGCCCACAATCTGGGCTATGATGGTATCGAGTTGATGGTGCGCGACCCCGCCGGGCTCGACTGGCATCAAGTCAAGCGCGTGCTCGCTGACGCGGAGCTTGAGGTTCCCCAAATCGTCACCGGCGAACTCTATGGCGCCGACGGCCTCGCGCTCGTTACGCCCGACGACGACCTCTACGCATGCGCCCTGGCACGCACGCAGGCCGTGATTGACCTTGCCGCTTTTCTGGACCACGCGCTGGTCAACGTGGGGCGTCTGCGCGGGCGGCTCGACTGGTTCCCCGCAACTGTGCCGCCAGAGGCGCGCTGGGGGGTCGCCGTGGAGCGTTTCCGCACGGTCGGCCGCTACGCCGCCGCGCGGGGCGTGCGCATTTGCATGGAGCCAATCAATCGCTATGAAGTGGACTTCATCGCCAGCACGCAGGACGGTCTGCGTCTGCTCCGTGATGTCGGCGAGCCCAATGTGGGTCTCATGCTCGACCTTTACCACATGAACATTGAGGACGCCTCGATTGAAGCGAGTCTGCGCGAGGCGGGGCCGCTCTGCTGGCATGTGCACATTGCCGACTCAAACCGCCTCTACCCCGGCGCGGGCCACATCGCCTTTGCGCCCATTTTTGATACGCTGCACGCCATGGACTACACCGGCTATGTCTCCGCCGAGCTATTTCCCAAGCCCGACGCCGACACGGCTGCCGAGAAGACAATTGCGTTCCTGAGGAAGTATATTTAGTCATTCATGTTACGCGGGGGCGCACGTCTGTGTAGCCGGGGGCTTCCCAGCCCCCGGAGTGCAGGACCGATGCACATGTAGAC
>CAYJNV010000248.1:0-3629 GCA_964370975.1 uncultured Caldilineaceae bacterium
GGCGACGGCACGGCCGCTTCGTGTGACGGCAACGCGCTGGAGGCCGCCGTTACGGCAGGCGGAGTGGTGACCTTCGCGTGTGGCGTGGAACCGGTGACCATCGCTAGCAACACCATGGTGATCCCTGCAGGCATCAGCACGGTGATCGACGGCGGCGGACGCGTGACGATTGACGGCCAGGGATCGCTCCAAATCTTCATCGTGGACGCGGGCGCAAGCCTCACCGTGCGCAACATCGTTCTGCGCGGCGGGCTATGGGGCGGCGGCGGTGGCGCAATTGTCAACTCGGGCACGGTCTTGATCCAGCGCAGCACGCTTAGTGACAATACCGCCGAAGGTGGCAACGGCGGCGCCATACTGCAGCAGGCAGGCACGCTCACGATTGAGCAGAGTACGTTGCAGAGCAACACGGCAAGCGGCGGCGACGGCGGCGCGATCGCTGTGTCCGGCGGTGTCGTGACGATTCGCCAAAGCACCTTCAATGGCAACAGCGCCAGTTCCGGTGGCGCGTTCTACCTGCAGGGTGGCGACACGACGCTCGAGAACAGCACCGTAAGTGCCAATGTGGCGAACGCAGTGGGTGGCGGCATCATGTCCGAGATCCCGCAAGGCGGCGGCTCGGTCTTCCTGTCCCATGTCACCTTTTACTTGAACAGCGATGACGGGGCGGCCGGCAATATTGGCGCAATGCAGAATCCCGCGCCCATCCAACTGCGCAACTCGATCCTGTACGCGACGGGCAACCCCAACAACTGCTTTCTCTATACGCCCAGCGACGTTGTCTCCGGCGGCTACAATCTGGCGAACGACGACTCGTGCGGTTTGAGTGGTGAGAACGACGTGCAGAACGTTGAAGACCCGCTGTTGGGGCAACTGGCCGACAACGGTGGACCCACTTTTACGCACATGCCTCTGGTGGGCAGCGCCGCCGCGGACACGATTCCTGCGGCGGCGTGCGGATCACAGGTGGATCAGCGCGGCTTCCCCCGCCCGCAGGGGACAATGTGCGACAAGGGTGCGGTTGAAGAAGTGCCCACACAGATGCCGCCGTTGCCAATTAACCTGCCATCACCGGTGGCCCCCTTCTACCTGGGCAAACTGCTTGTGCGCAACATCAATCTGCCGATCTTCTTGCTCAAGCCCAACATCGTCGCACAACGGCTGGAAGTGACGCAGGGCATCCAGGCTGCGGCCGGCACGGGCGTCACGCTTGTGGCGGGCAAACGCACCTACGTGCGCTTCCACGTGAACAGGGACTTCGGCTCCGCAGACCCCGTGGTGGGTGCGCGGCTATGGCGGATTGTGAACGGCCAGCGCGTGGGCGACCCACTTGTGCCCAGCAGCGCGATCGGCTTTGCGCGCTTCATCCCCTACCGTTTGGGCGGAAGCCGTTTCATCAGCGACCCCTACATCACCGTCCGCTCCAATCCAAACCGCAACACGCTCAATGATTCGTTCTACTTCCGGCTGCCCGACGCGTGGACCGCAGCCGGCAACCTGACGATCGAGGCTGAGGTCAACCCAACGTTTCAGGCGAACAGTTTTGTCGAAGAAAACCACGCTGACAACATTCTGCGCAGCACGGTGACCTTCAACTCGACGCCCAGCATGGTTCTGCGGCTCTACGCCGTCTCCTACAAGACCGGCGGTGTCGTCTACACCCCAACTGACCTGCAACTGCGCGAAGCCGAAGATTGGCTGCGGCGCGCCTATCCGATCGCACGTCTCATCGTCAAGCGCGACGCACTCGACATGACGGGTCTGGGCTACTTGCCGAATTGCACACAAGTCAATGGGCGGCTCATCTGGGCAAGCATCTTCCTGCGCTGGGGAGGCATTGACCCGCAGCCCACGCGTTACTACGGCTTGGTGAGTGACGGCGGCTCATCGGCGCGCTTCATGCGCGGCTGCGCCGACAACATTCCCAGCTTTGTCGCCTCCGGCCCCACGGGTGACCCCAGCACCGTCTCGATTGGCGCGTGGGACGTCGGCAACGATGGCACCAGCTATGGTGACTGGTACATGGGTCACGAGTTGGGCCACACCTGGGGGCGCTTCCACGTAAATTGCGCAGGCACCGAAATTGGCCCCGACGCCGGCTTCCCGCTGCAGAACGGTACGATTGGGCGCAAGAACAACGCCGATGCCTTCTGGGGCTTTGACGTCTCGCTCAAGGGGCCCGTGGTCTATCCACCCACATGGACGGAGATCATGTCCTACTGCCCCAATCAGTGGATCTCCAACTACACCTACGAGGCCATTCGCAACCGGCTTGTGAGCGAGAACGAGGCGCAGCAGGCGCAGGCGGCCGGGCTCCCTGCGCCCGCCGATTTCCTGATAATCGAGGGCGCCATCAGCCCCGACGAGACACAGGTCACAATCCGGGAAGTCTACCGCTTGACGGCGCCGCTCCTTCTGCCGCCGCCCACACCCGGCGGCTGGGATATTCGCCTGCTCGACAGCGGCGGCAACGTGCTGGCGACCTATCCCTTCACACCCCGCATCGACACCGATGACCCCAGCGAGCAAAACGACGCGCTGATTATGGAGCAGGTGTTGTGGGTCAACGGCACGCGCCTGATCCAGGTGCGCCACGGCGCCGCCGTGCTGGCGACGCGTCCCGTCAGCGCCAATGCGCCCACGGTCACTGTAACAGCGCCGGCAGGCGGCGAAACGGTGGGTGCGGGCGGCCTCACTGTGAGCTGGGTTGCGTCCGATCCCGACGGCGACCCGCTCGTCGCGACCGTGCTCTACAGCCGCGACGGCGGCATCAACTACAAGCCGCTGCGGCTTCATCTCAGCGCGTCCTCCGTTAACATCCCCGCATCGGAACTGGGACAGACGACGCAGGGCAAGATTCGCGTCATCGTGAGCGACGGCGTGCTCACCGGCCAGGATGACTCTGAGGGTCTCTTCACGACGCCCAACCAGCCGCCTGCCGTGCAAATTCTGCAGCCCGCCGCCAACCTGGCAATCGCCTATGGACCCACGCTGGCACTGAGCGGCGCGGCGTCGGACCTGGAGGATGTCGATTTGCCCGACAGCGCCTTCCGCTGGAGTTCCAGCCTTGACGGCCCGCTGGGGATCGGGCGGGACCTGGATGTCGCACTCGAGAGCGTGGGTCAGCACACCATCACGCTGGAGGTGGTGGATGCCAACGGCGGCATCGGCAAGGCCACGCGCGTTGTCACCGTCAACCCCGATACATCCGTGACTGCGGCGTCGCTCAACGCATCGCCTGCCTCAACCTCAGCCACCCTACCCCTGGGCGGGGAGAGCACGGAAGTCATCAGCCTGCGCAACCCCTCGGGTGCGGTGCTGGCGTGGCAGGCCACGAGCAACGCACCGTGGCTCACGCTTGACGCGCTGCAGGGCCAAACCCCGGCCGACCCCACACTGCGCATCCGCAGCACGGGGCTGGGTGTGGGCAACTACGTGGGCGTCGTCACGATCACCACAACGGGGATACAGGCCGAGGCCGGAGCGGCCGATGCCCAGGCGCCACAGGGCGAACTCGCCACGCAACAGGTGCGCGTCTTCCTGACGGTGGCGGGCAACACCGTGCTGCTGCCGATTGTGAAGAAATAGGCTGCAAACAGACAAGCGACACAGAGACAAGCGACACAGAG
>CAYJNV010000248.1:3729-6772 GCA_964370975.1 uncultured Caldilineaceae bacterium
TTGTGAAGAAATAGGCTGCAAACAGACAAGCGACACAGAGACAAGCGACACAGAGGTCACAGAGGGGACGGAGAAACACAGAGAACAACAAGAGCGAGAACTGCAAGACTGGCTGTGTCATTGCGGTTCTCGCTCTTGTTGTTCTCTGTGTTTCTCCATCCCCTCTGTGACCTCTGTGTCGCTTGTCTCTGTGTCGCTTGTCTGTTTGTTTAGTTGGTCGCCACGGCCCCTCAAGGCTATAATCGGTGCGCCGGGCCACTTGGGCCCAACTGCACTGAGCAATGTAAACATACAATGACCGAGCCGCTGACCGAACATAAGCAAACTGCACGTGTCATCTTTCAGCCCAACGGCCGCCAGGATGACGTGGCCGTGGGTACAACGCTGCTGACCGCGGCGCGCGACATGGGCGTGGAGATTGAGTCCATCTGTGGCGGCCATCAAACATGCAGCAAGTGCAAGGTACGTGTAGAGACGGGCGACTTTGCCAAGTTTGGCGTGCGCTCGGCGGCCGACGCATTGACGCCGCCGGGCGAGCGCGAACGCCAGTATGCGGCCAGGTACGCCTTTGCGCCCGACGAGCGCATGAGCTGCGCCTGCCAGGTGCTGGGCGATGTCGTCATCCGTATCCCCGAGGAGAGCCAGACGCGCAAGCAGGTCGTGCGCAAGGGTGTGGGCGTCGACCGGCCGATCACTGTCGATGCGCCCATGCGTCTTCACTATGCCGAACTGCCGATTCCCACCATGAAGGACCACCGCGGTGACTGGGAGCGCTTGCAGGACGAACTGCGCACCACCTTTGGCCTCAGCGATCTGCGCATCGACATCGCCGCGCTGCGCGAGCTTCAGCCCGCACTGGCGCAGGCGGGCCGCGCTGTCACCGTTACCGTCTGGAACGAGCGCGAGGTTGTGCGTGTCCAGCCCGGCTTCCGCGATGCGCTCTACGGCGTGGCCGTGGACGTGGGCACGACCACTGTGGCCGGCCACCTCTGTAATCTGCGCACAGGTGAGATCCTGGCCTCTGCCAGCCGCATGAACCCCCAGGTGCCCTTTGGCGAAGACCTGATGAGCCGCGTTTCCTATGCCATGGTCAATGAAGATGGTACGGCGCGCATGCACGATGCCATCATCAACGGGCTGAATGAGATCATTGGCGAGTGCTGCGCCGACGCGCACGTCGCCCCTGGCGACGTGGTGGACGTGGTGCTGGTGGGCAACACGACCATGCATCACCTGCTGTTAGGCGTGAACCCGCGCGAGTTGGGAGGTGCGCCTTTCAGCCTCGTGACGCATGCGGCGCTGGAGCTCAAGGCGCGCGACCTTGGCCTGCAGATTGCGCCGGGCGGCAACGTCTACATTCCCCCCTGCGAGGCGGGCCATGTGGGGGCCGACAACGTGGGCGTGCTCGTGGCCGAAGCGCCGTATGCACATGATATCCAGCAACTGATTCTGGACATCGGCACGAACGGCGAACTCCTGCTGGGCAACAAACAGCGGGTGCTCAGTGCCTCAAGCCCCACCGGCCCGGCGTTTGAGGGCGCGCAGATACGCCACGGCATGCGCGCTGCGCCCGGTGCGATTGAGCGCGTGCGTGTGGACCCTGCGACACTGGCCGTGCGCTACAAGATCATCGGCAACGACGAGTGGATCCATAGTGCGGCCGCGCCGGCAGAGGTTGAGAATGGTGATGGCCTGGACGCGCGTGAACGCCGCCAGCGCAAGCGCGACGAGCTGCTGAACCCCGCGCTGCGCACGGCAGGCATTTGCGGGTCGGGCATCATCGAGGCAATTGCCGAGCTCTTCAAAGCCGGGGTGATTGCGCCCAACGGACGCATTGTGGACATTGAGCACGAGCGCCTGCAAACGGGGCTGGGCGAGGGGGGCGGCAAATCAGCCTTTATACTCGCCTTTCCGCATGAAACGACGAGTGGCCGCGGCATCCTGATCCACTCCGACGACATCCGCGCGATACAGTTGGGCAAAGCCGCGCTGTATGCCGGGGCCAAGCTGCTGATGCAGCGCATGGCGCTTGAGACGGTGGAGCGCGTGGTGCTGGCCGGAGGCTTCGGCTCCTACATTGATCCGCTGCACGCCATGATTTTGGGTCTGATTCCTGATTGCGACCTGGACAGGGTGGTCGCAGTGGGCAACGCCGCAGGTGACGGCGCGCGCATGCTGTTGCTCGACAAGGCCAAGCGCGAAGAGGCGGAATGGGCCGCGCGCTGGGTCACCTACATCGAGACCGCCGTTGAACCAAGTTTTCAGGACGAGTTTGTGGCTGCTCTGGACTTGCCGCATGCGCGCGATCCCTATCCCCACCTGGAGGCGCTGCTTGAGGCCGCCAAAGCGGAGTGGCCCGACGCGCGCCGCGCCGCCGTGGAGGCAGCCGTGGCAGGGCGTTCGCAGCGCGCCACCAGCGCCGACCGCACCGCCCGTCGTGAGCAACGCATACAGCGGCGCAGCCTGGCACAGGCCGCCGCGCCATCACCCAAAGCCGGTCCAGAAACAGGAGACGCAGCATGAGCGACTACCAGATCACCTACTGGCGCGAAATCCCCACCATGGTGTCGGCGCGCGCCGGGCGCACAAATACCGCCAAGGTGCAGCTTTCCGACCGCTTCATGGTGGCGGTGGACGCCGCTGCCATGCGCCTGGGTTTCACGGGTTCGGACGCGTATATGGAACAGTGGCGCAAGGGCGAATGGCTCGCGCGCGAGGGTGAGCCGGCGGATGTGGCCGCGGCCGTGGCCTCGGAGATCGAGCGCGCGTACGACGGCGCGCGTCTGCGCGCGATTTTGAGCGAATACGCGAGTGAGGGCGAAGCCGCAGGCATTGCCCAGCCGCCTTTGCCCGCAGCGCCCGAAGATGCCGACGAAAACTCGCTCTTCCGCAGGCTGGCGGCGGGCGAAATTGTGGTGGGCGACGGCGCCATGGGAACCATGTTGCAGGCATCGGGACTTACGGATGGCGGCGCACCCGAACGGTGGAACGTGACGCAGGCCGATGTGGTCAAGGCCATATATCGCGGCTATGCCGAAGCCGG
>CAYJNV010000249.1:0-6760 GCA_964370975.1 uncultured Caldilineaceae bacterium
CAACTGCAACAACAAATGATCAATGATCAATGATCATTTGTTCACTTACTCAACCATTGAGCAGACCCAAAATCTCCTCCACAATCGCCGCCGGCGGCTGGTCGACGTCGACCCAGAGCGCGTTGTGTGGCTCCTCGAGCGTGGCGAATTGGCTTGGAAGCAGGCCGGGCGGCATGAAATGGTCGCGTCGCGCGGCGGCGCGTGCGGCCAGCGTCGCCTCGTCGCCGTGGAGGTAGATGAAGCGCACGCGCTCATCCACCCGCAACTGCGCACGGTATTTCTGCTTGAGCGCCGAGCAGGCCAGCACGAGCGCCTCGTTGGCGGCAAGCGAAGATGCAACCAGAGCGCGCAAGGCGGCCAGCCAGGGCGCGCGGTCCGCGTCGCTGAGCGGGATTCCGGCGCGCATTTTGGCAACATTGGCGGCCGGGTGGTAACCGTCGGCGTCCTCAAAGCGGCAGCCCAGCCGCTCTGCCAGTAGGCGCCCCACCGTGCTCTTGCCGCTGCCGCTCACACCCATCACAATCAAAACTTCAAGTACGGCCATCACACGTGCTCCGGGCACATTCGATCAACACTGCAAAGCGGCGCGCACGAGTCCGGGCGCGCCGCTTTGTTGCTCGATTACCTCGATGCGCCTACTGCCTAACGCGGGAACCAGCCGGCGCGCGTATGCGAACAGACCGCTTGCTGCGCAGGCACGCTGGTGAACATCACCACAGCGGCGCCGCGGTGTGGGTTGCACCTCGCTGGTTCGGGCAGGCCGCAAGCTTTCAGCAAATGCGCGGCAACTGCTCGCCGCTGAGCATGTCCACCACGCGCAGGCCGCCCACACGGCTGCGCAGGTAAACGCGACCGGCGTGCTCCGCCACCACCTCGCCAATCTCCGCCGCGTCTAACCCCAGCGGGTGGGCGCGCATGGCCGCAAGTACAGCGGCCGTGGCTGCGGGCGCGACGATGGCCAGACACTTGCCCTCATTGGCGACGTAGAGCGGGTCGAAGCCCAGAATTTCGCAAGCGCCGCGCACTTCGTCGCGCACGGGAATCGCCGCCTCCTGCAGGAGCACGCCCACCCGCGCCGCTTCGGCAATCTCGTTGAGCGCGCTGGCCACACCGCCGCGTGTAGGGTCGCGCAGCACATGAACGTCATTGCCCCCGGCCGCCAGCATCGCCTGTACGAGCGTGTGCAGCGCTGCCGTGTCGCTGCGGATCGTGGTCTCGAAGGTCAGCCCTTCACGTACGGACATCACGGCAATGCCGTGGTCGGCAATGTAGCCGGAGAGCAACACGCGGTCGCCCGCACGCGCACGCTGCGGCGCCACGTCAACGCCTTGTGCAATCAACCCCACACCGCTCGTGTTAATGTAAACGCCATCACCCTTGCCCCGCTCCACCACCTTGGTGTCGCCAGTGGCAATGGGCACGCCAGCGTCGGCGGCTGCTTGCTGCAGAGACTGCGCCACGCGCCACAGGCTCTCCATGGGAAAGCCCTCCTCGAGGATGAGCCCCACCGAGAGCGCCAGCGGCTGCGCGCCGCACATGGCAAGGTCGTTGATGGTGCCGTGCACAGCCAGTTGGCCGATGTCGCCGCCGGGGAAGTCGAGCGGTCGCACCACGTATGAGTCGGTGCTGAAGGCCAAGCGGCCGCCGCCCTGTGCGCCTTGCGCGTCCGGGAGCGCAAGCACGGCGCCATCATGGCGGGCGTCGAGTGCGGGGTTGGCAAAGGCCGGGCGCAGCATCTTCTCAAAGAGCATGTGTGAGAGGCGCCCGCCGCCCCCGTGCGCCAGCAGCACATGCGGGTAGTCGCTAATCGGGATGGGGCAGGTGGTTTGGATCATTGGGATTCTCGGTGAGCACGGCGGCAATTGATGAATGGTAATTGGTAAGTGGTAATAGGTAGCAGGCTAATCAACGAAGCCAATTACCAATTACTTATTACCATTTACCTATTACCAATTACTGTTCGTGGTTTTCATGCGCGCGAAACTGGTAGTACGCCGCGCAGGCGCCCTCGGAGGAGACCATGGGTGCGCCCAACGGCTTCTCGGGCGTGCAGAGCGTGCCGAAGGCGCTGCACTCGTGCGGCTTGGCGCGCCCCTGCATGATATGCCCGGCGATGCAGAGGGGCGACTCGACCACACCCGTCTCCGCCAGTTCAAAGCGGCTCTGCGCGTCGTAGGCGGCGAATTTGGGGCGCAGGCCCAGCCCGCTTTGCGGGATGACGCCGATGCCCCGCCAGGCGCGGTCGCAAGGAGCGAAGATTTCGGCCAACACCTCCTGTGCGGGCAGGTTGCCCTCGCGCGTGACGGCGCGCGCATAGGCATTCTCCACACCCCAGCGCCCTTCCTCAAGCATCGCCAGCGTTTGATAGATGCCCTGCAGCAGGTCCAGCGGCTCGAAGCCGGTGACCACAATCGGTGTGTGAAAGCGTTCGGCCAACGGCTCGTACTCGGTGTAGCCCATGATTGCGTTGACGTGGCCTGCGGCGAGGAAGCCCTGCACTTTGTTGCCCTCGGCGCTCAGGATCGCCTCGATGGCAGGTGGCACCAACACGTGCGAACTGAGAATGGAGAAATTGCGGATGCCCTGCTGGTGCGCGTAGCGAACCGCCATGGCGTTGGCAGGGGCCGTTGTCTCAAAGCCCACGCCAAAGAAGACGACCTGCCGATCGGGGTTGCGCTTGGCTAATGCCACCGCGTCGAGCGGGGAGTAGACAATGCGCACATCGCCCCCCAGCGCTTTGACGCTGAGCAGGTCATCCGACGAGCCGGGCACGCGCAGCATGTCGCCAAAGGAGGTCAGGATCACCTCGGGGCGGCGCGCCAGTTCGATGGCGTGGTCGATCATCGCGAGGGGCGTGACGCAGACAGGGCAGCCGGGGCCGTGGACAAGCGTCACCAGCGGCGGCAGCAGGTTGTCGATGCCGTACTTGACGAGCGTGTGCGTCTGCCCGCCGCAAATCTCCATGATCGTCCACGGGCGTGTGACAAGGCGCTCGATGGCGCGCACCAGTTGCTGCGCCTCGGCCTCGCCGCGGTATTCGTCAACAAATTTCATGAGCAGCCATTCCTTACCGCGACCCTCAAGGGGCCGTCTCGATGTCCAGTTCGCTCAATTCGTCCATCTCTGCGAGGAAGCGGAAGACCTCCTGCGCCTCGACTTCATCCACCTTGCTGATGGCGAAGCCTACATGCACGACCACATATTCGCCCACGAGCACGTCGGGCGTGTAGGCGAGGCAGACCTCTTTCACCACGCCGCCGAAGCTGACGCGACCCATGGCCATGCCGTCGTCGCGCATCTCCACCGAAAGCACTTTTCCGGGAACACCTAGACACATAATCGACCTCGCAACCAGCACCAATAACAGTCACGCAGAGACTGCAGACGCAGCAGGAAAGAACATGAATGACAGGAAACCAAAGTGGCATGGTGTTTCCGGTATGCTTCCCTTTATCTTAATCCCTTGAGCCTTGAACACACTTTCGCGCAACGGCAATTTGGCCGAGTGCGATGCAGCCATCGTTGGGGGGCGTTTGGCTGTGGAGGAGAACCTCCATGCCGCGGCTGCGCAGCGCAGCGCATGTCCAGTTCACAAGCAGTCGATTCTGAAAGCAACCGCCGCTGAGCGCCACCTGTGGGCAGCCCACATGCGCGGCAACGTCGGCTATGGCCTGCGCGAGGCCCCGGTGCGCGCGTGCGCTGATGACGCCCACAGCCACGCCGCGCGCCTGATCTTCGAGCAGTGCGCGGATGAGCGGCTCCCAGTCAAGCACTAGAGGCGCGTCAGGCGACATCCGCAGGGCCACCGGATACGCGCCCTGCGCGGTCGCGTCGGCGGCGTGCTCAAGCGCCATCGCGGCCTGCCCCTCAAAAGTGCTGCGCGAGCAGATGCCGAGCAGCGCCGCGATGGCGTCAAAGAGGCGGCCGGCGCTGCTGGTAAGCGGCGCGTTGAGGTTGCGCTCAAGCATCTGGTGCAGGAGTTCGCCTTCGACGGGCGTGAAATCCGCATGCAGCAACGGCGCCGCTCCGCCATCGTCGCCCATCTCCCAAAGCAGCGCAAGTGCACCGCGGCGCGGCTCGCGCACCGCCGCCTCGCCACCGGGCAGACGGAAGGTGCGCAGATGGGCTACCCGTTCGAAGCCGTGTGCGTCACCCAGCAGGAATTCGCCGCCCCACACCGTGCCGTCGAGTCCGTAGCCGCTGCCGTCCCAGGTGACGCCCAACGCAGGGCCGCTGCGCTGGTTTTCGGCAAGGCACGCCGCCATGTGCGCGTGGTGGTGCTGCACGGCAATCAGCGGCAGCCCAGGCGGCAATGCACCCGCGCCGTTGCCTGTACCATTCTCCGCAGCGAGTCGCGCCCACTGTGTGGAGGCGTAGTCGGGGTGCAGGTCATGGACGATGGCCACCGGTTGCGCATCGTATATGCGCACGATGTCGGCAATCACACGCTCGAAGGCCGCAGCGGCCTGAGGCGATTCCAGGTCGCCGATGTGCTGGCTTACAAAGACTTCGCGCCCGATTGCGAGTGCCACGGCATTCTTCAGGTGGCCGCCCACCGCCAGCAGCGGCGGACCGTCGTTGCGCACCAGAATGGGCAACGGCGCGTAACCGCGTGCGCGCCGCAGGATGCGCGGCGCGCCATCCAGCAGCGTCGCGACGCTGTCATCCACGTGGCGCGCAATCGGGCGATTGTGCATGAGGAACATGTCCGCGATTGCGCCCAACCGTGCGAGGGCCTCGTCGTTCCCGGTGCAAAGTGGCTCGTCGCTGCGATTGCCGCTTGTGGCGACAAGCGCGCGACCGGCCTGCTCCAGCAGCAGGTGGTGCAGCGGCGTGTACGCCAGCATGACGCCCAGTGTGGGGTTGCCGGGGGCAACGGCCTCAGCGATGGGCGCATTGGGCATGCGTGGTGCGATGACGATTGGCGCGGCGGCCGAAGTCAGTAGCGCCGCGGTTGCGTCGTCCACCTCGATGAGCGCAACCGCTTGATCAAGCGTGCGCGCCATGAGTGCGAAGGGCTTCTGCTCGCGCCCCTTGCGTGCGCGCAGCCGTGCGACGGCAACCGCATTGGCCGCGTCCACCATGAGGTGAAAGCCACCGAGCCCCTTGACGGCCACAATGAGACCTTCGCGTAGTGCCATTGCGGCAAGCGCGAGCGCCTCGTCGCCCTGCACAATCTCCTGCGCCGGTTCGCCGGTTAACCGCACCACCACCGCAACCTCGGGGCCGCAGGCGGGGCAGGCTGTGGGCTGGGCATGAAAGCGCCGGTCGGCGGGATCTTCGTACTCGGCGCGGCAGGTCGGGCAGAGCGGAAAGGCGCGCATGGTAGTGCGCGGCCTGTCGTAGGGGAGCGCTTCAATGATGCTGAAGCGGGGGCCACAGTTGGTGCAGTTTGTAAAGGGATAGCCTTGCCGACGTTCGCCGGCTGCGTGGATGTCGGCGAGGCAATCGGGGCAGATGGCGACATCGGGGAGCAGCAGTGTCCGTGCGACGCCTATTTCGTCGCTGGCGCGGATGGTAAATGCACGCGCGTTCTCCAGCGCCACGCGGCGGCGCGTGATGGTGCGAATGAGCGCAAGCGGAGGCGGCTGCGCGGCAAGACGCGCTGCGAATTCCTCTACTCGCGCGGCGGCCCCCTCCACCTCAATCTGCACGCCGGCGCGGCCGTTGCTGACCCAGCCTGCCAGTCCCAGCTCACTCGCCAGCCGGTAGACAGCCGGGCGAAAGCCAACGCCCTGGACTGCGCCTTCAATTTCCAGGCGCAGGCGCACGCGTTCCTCGGCCGCAGCGGCGCGCGGCGTCGGGGCCGTGTACTGGTCAGGCGTGTGCGTCAACACGTACGCTCCGTCGTGCGCCCGCCAGTGCCATCAGCCACGCTGCCCACGCGTCCACCCCGGCGCCCGTGCGTGACGAAAGCGGCCAAATGGCCGCGCCGGAGTTGACGAGCGCGACGCCGCGTGCGAACTCGGCGCTGTCAAACTCAAGCAATTCGACGAGGTCGGCCTTGTTGAGGACAACGCCATCGGCCTTCGCATAGATACCGGGGTACTTAAAGGGTTTGTCGTGGCCTTCGGGCACGCTGGCCACCACCACGTTGGCATGCACACCCAGCGCGAAGTTGGCGGGGCACACCAGGTTGCCCACGTTCTCAATCAACAGCAGGTCAATCGCATCGAGCGGCAACTGGTCGAGCGCGCCCTGCACCATGGCGGCATCGAGGTGGCAGCCGCCGTCGGTGTTAATCTGCACCACGGGCAGCCCGGCCGCGGCCACACGGTCGGCGTCGATGCGCGTGGCCAGGTCGCCCTCAATGACAGCCACGCGCAGTCGCCCGGCCAACGCCGCGGCCGTGGCCAGAATCAACGTGGTCTTGCCTGCGCCCGGCGACGCCATGAGATTGATGGCGGTAATGCCCCGCTCGTTGAGGCGCGCCAGGTTTACCGAGGCAGACTGGTCGTTGACATCGAGTATGTGGCGAACAACGGGGATTTCAGTCACGGCAGCATGTTTTCCAGGTCAGGCAGGAGAAATGCGACGCAGAGTCGCAAAGACGCAAAGGAACACAAAGAACAACACAGATAAGCAAGAAATGACCTAAGGTGCGAGCAGGTGGATCATAGGCTGCATGGTGTGCGCAGTGCGCTAGTCGACCTCAATGCTCTTGACCAGCAACTCGTTGCCGCCAATCACGCGGGAAGGCGCGCTGCCGCACTGCGGGCAGCAGCCATCCAGCGGCGGCGCGAGGGCAAAGGACGCGCTG
>CAYJNV010000250.1:0-2137 GCA_964370975.1 uncultured Caldilineaceae bacterium
GGTGACCGACCAGGGACTTGAACCCCGAACCCAGTGATTAAGAGTCACTTGCTCTGCCAATTGAGCTAGTCGGCCATGCGCACTGCTTGTCCCAAAATTGTAGCACGGGGCAGAGTGCGCGTCAAAATCGAGTGCCTGCGGGCAGCAACCAGACGACGAGGACTTGCGCATAGTAATCACTTGTGCGCGTACGCACGGCGCAGCGGACGGCACTGGCCGTGATGCAGCGCCCATAACGCCTTCATCTTGCCCAATTGTAGACGCGAGGTTATGATCACGCTTTGTGCAGCGAGCCACGCTACCTGTTGGTGGCGACGGCGCGCGGCCGCAGCACGGTACATTGCGCGCATCTGCGCGCGAGTGAAGGCGTCAGTCATGGAAAGCAGCGATTCGACGTTAGTGGGTGGGGCGCTTGAGGAATTGCAGGAAAAGTACGCCGACCTGATTATCGGCGCAGGCGTCAATTTGCAGCCGGGCCAGGGCCTTTCGGTGCGGGCCGAACTGGAACACGCGCCCTTTGTGCGCAGGCTGGTTGGCGCAGCCTACAGGGCAGGCGCCAAGTATGTGGCCGTGCAGTGGGACGACGAGCCCACGGCGCGCGAGCGGCTCCTAAACTGCAGTCCTGACTCGCTTGATTATGTGCCACCCTATGACATTGCGCGCCTGCACCACTTCCTGGATGAGGGCTGGGCACGCCTCAGCCTGGTGGGGCCGTCGCACCCCACTGTGATGGATGATGTGCCGCCCGGAGTCATGCGCGCGGCCGGCGCCGCACGCCGCGCCGCCACGAAATTCTATGGCGACGCGACCATGGTGCATCGTTTTCCATGGTGTGTGGCGGCTGTGCCCACAGTGGCATGGGCGCAGCAGGTCTTTCCTGAACTGCCGGCGACCGAGGCAGTCTCTCGTTTGTGGGCGACCATCTTCGCAACGGCACGCGCCGACCAACCCAACCCGCGCGCGGCATGGCTTGCCCATGAGCGACGGCTGGAAAGCGTGGCCGAGGCGCTCATTCGCCTGCATGTGCGCTCGCTCCACTTTGAGGATGCAACGCCGGGCGCAGATGGCCGCCCGGCCACCGATCTGGTTGTGGGCCTGAGCGAGGCGCCCGTATGGATTGGCGGCTCCGCGCACACACCGCAGGGTGTTCGCTTCCAGCCGAATATTCCCACCGAAGAAATCTTCACCACGCCCCACAACATGCACGTCGAGGGGTGGGTCTCCACATCGAAACCCACCTTTCCCTTCGGCCGGCGTGTGGAGGGCGCATGGTTCCGCTTCACCAAGGGGATGGTAGTCGAGCAGCGCGCCGCGGTCGGGCAGGAAATCCTTGACGAGTTCTTTCAGATTCCCGGGGCGCAGCGGCTGGGGGAGATCGCGCTTGTGGATGAGCGTTCGCCCGTCAATCAGGCAGGACGTGTTTTCTACGAGATTCTTTTCGACGAGAATTGCGCATGCCACATGGCCTTTGGCGATGCCTATCCCGGCGGTGTGTCTGACGGTGAGAGCATGACGGACGAGGAGCGCGAGGCCGTTGGCATCAACAGCTCGCAAACCCATGTTGATTTCATGATCGGCACACCCACGATGAACGTGACTGGAATCACCGTCGACGGCGCGCGCGTGCCGATCATGAAGAATGGATTCTTCGTCGACGCGCTGGCAGACGCGCAGGCCACCCCAACTCTGGGCGAGGAGCCTGCATGACTGAAAAGGTCATTGTTACGGATGGGCTCGTGCGCCGGTTTGGCGATAATACGGCGGTGGACAGACTCTCCATCGCCATCGAGGCCGGCGATGTCTTCGGCTTCCTGGGCCACAACGGCGCAGGCAAGACGACGACGGTGCGCCTGCTCAATGGCGTCCTCTCTGCGGACAGCGGCTCGATTCGCGTCCTGGGCATGGACCCGGCCACGCATGGGCCGCAGGTGCGCGCTCGTACAGGGGTCCTCACCGAGACACCCGCACTCGATGACCGCCTGACGGCACGCGTGACGCTGCGCCTCTTTGCCGACATCTACGGCGTGCCCAAGCAGAAAGTGAACGCACGCGTGGACGAGCTGCTGGCCATGTTTGACCTCAGTGCGCGCGGTGATGACAAGATCGGTGGTTTCAGCAAAGGGATGCGGCAGCGCAT
>CAYJNV010000250.1:2147-6718 GCA_964370975.1 uncultured Caldilineaceae bacterium
GCAGCGTATGGCGCTCGCTCGCACACTCATCCACAGCCCCGACATCATCTTTTTGGATGAGCCTACGGCCGCGCTTGACCCCGTGGCAACGCGCGAGGTGCACGAACTGATCCGTGACGCCAGCAGCCGCGAAGGGCGCACGGTATTTCTCTGCACGCACAACCTCTATGAGGCGGAGCGGCTGTGCACACGCGTGGCCGTCCTGGCGCAGGGACGTTTGCTGGCCATCGGTACGCCGGCGGAGTTGGCGCAGCGCTACGGGCGGCAACAGCGGCTCACGCTGGAGGTCGAACCGGCGCAGGTGGCGCACGCGCAGCAGATTATTGAGCAATTGCCCTGGGGCGCCACGGTGACCGACGAAAACGCCGGCACTGGCCTTCTGCATGTGCTGGGCATTCCCCGCACCGACCTGCCCGATGCCATCAACGCGTTGGTGGCAGGCGGCGTCGCGATCTACGGGGTAGCGCGCGAGGAGGCTCGCCTCGAGGACGTCTACTTTGCGCTGCAGGATCAGCTTGCCGAGGGCGCGCCACAGCGCGCTGCAACTGCAAACGGCGAAGATGGCGCGCCGATTCATGCGAACGCAGACGTGCACGAGGAGGTAAACGCATGACGGTGCGCGAGATTATTCACCCGGATCTGCCGGCCGAGGGGCGCATCAACTGGCGGGCCGTAAGCGGCATCATTCGCAAGGACTTGCGCATGGTGACGCAGAGCAAGTCTGTCATGCTGCCCATGATCATCATTCCGCTCATCTTTGTCGTACTGATTCCCGTGGGCATGATCATCGGCTTTAACTACTTCTCGTCTGTACTCGAAAACAGCAGCGACTTTCAGGATATTCTGAGAATGTTGCCTGCATCGCTGCGCGCGCGCTACGCCGACTTGAATGTGGTGCAGGTGGTGGCGCTCTATGCCTTCCGTTACATGTTTGCCCCCATGCATCTCATTCTGCCGATCATGACTTCCTCCGTCATCGCCGCAGACTCGTTCGCCGGGGAGCGTGAGCGCAAGACACTCGAGGCGCTACTCTATACGCCCACCAGTGACTTTGAACTGCTGCTCGCCAAGATGCTGGGCGCGTTGGTTCCCGGCGTGCTTGTTGCCTGGATGAGCGCCGTCCTCTATTGGATCATCGTGGACATTGGCGCGTGGCCGCTCTTTGGCTGGCCAATCCTGCCCGACGCAACGTGGCTGCTGCTGGCGCTTTGGGTTGCACCTGCGGCTGCAGCCATGGCGCTTGGCGCGACCGTCATCGTTTCCTCGCGCGCCAAGAGTTTTCAGGACGCTAACCAAATCAGCGGCCTGGTGGTGCTGCCAGTGGTCGTGCTCATGGTGGCTCAGGCGTCCGGCGTTACCTTTCTTGGCGTCTGGCTGACCTTCCTGGTGGGCCTAGTCTTCTGGTTTCTGGCAGCCGTGCTGTACGTCGTCGGCGCGCGCACACTGCGGCGCAGCGAACTGTTGGCGCGTCTCTAGCGCCTGCCGATGCACCGTCCATCGCCTTTTCGAGTTGCCGTTGTCGGCTTGCTGGCTGCGGTCGCGCTGCTGCTGATCGCGCTGCTTTGGCGATTGCGTACACCCCCGCCACCCGACCCGCGCCTCATTGATGTCTCGGTGCGCTCCACGCTCTTTGCGCTACCCACGCAGACGCCGTGGATGGTGGAGGTGACGCGCGTCGTCGAGGTGACGGCCATACCGACGCCAGGCCCGCCGACGGCTACGCCCACGATGGCGCCCTCTGCAACGCCGGCTGCCGGCATTACGCCGTTTCCCTCGCCGGCGGCCGAAGCGCCCGAAGGAGAGCGCCAAATAGCACTCGTTGCGGAGCTGCCTCCCGCCGAGCCGCAGCCTGCCGGGCCTGCGCCGCCGCCCCCCGGTTGTCCCACCACCTCAAGCCGCAGCTACGATGCCATCCCCGTTGATTCGCCGCCCATCGATCACCCCGATTCCATCCATGGAGACCTCAACCTCTGGCAGCGGGGTTGGGCGCCCACCAACGCGCCGCTGACACTGGTCGACATTAACGGGCCGACCGATGACGACCCGCCGCTGTTGGCAGGCCTCTTTGCCGACGGGCGGCTGCCCGCGTTTGTGAGTGCAGCGCAGGTCTACGACTGGAATTGGGGCTGTGGTGGCCACGGCTGCCGCGGCGAATTGCTCACCCAGCGCGACGTGACGTTGCTCGGCCTGGCTACGAATTCGGGAGAGGCGCTGGCGATCCCGCGGCGCGGGGCCGAGATCTACGGCGGCGGCTTCAAGGCGTTGGTTCTTTACGTCGAGGAACAGCGCATGACGCTCGGCTTCACCCGCGAGGATTCGGTGGCCAATGGCTACGCCGTGCACCTCGAAGGTTTGTGCGTGGATCCCAACCTGGTGGCGCTCTACCGGCAGCGAAACGCCGAGGGGCGCGGCAACCTACCCGGTCTGCGCGACGGCGAGGTCATGGGTACAGCCACTGATGGCCTGCTTGTGGCCGTGCGCGATCGGGGCGTCTTCTTTGATCCCCGCTCGCGCAAGGATTGGTGGCGGGGGTTTTAGGGGCCGGGAGCGCAGTGCAGGCGCGGCTGAGAGTGGGCGGGGCTCTCGACTCATGAGAGGCTACGCCTACATGGCAAGCGCACCTGCGAGCCGTGCGCTGCCAATGCGATCGTTCTCCGCATGTGCCAGTTCCTATCATTGGTTAGGTGATCCGACGCTGATGGCACAGTAAAGTGGCGCCGGGTCGCCAAATGAGTCACTCTATTGCAGTTGTCAGCATGACTTTGCTTCCTCGACGCCTTTTCGTTCAATTGTCGTTGTTTTTCCGATACCATTTCAGGAGGCGCATATGCGCAAATCGCAGGCAGTGCTGTGGCTCACTTTGCTGATTGCCGTTGTGGCGGGTGTGGTGGCCGCGATTGGTCTCTTCGCGCACGCCGGTGACGGTGCTTACGCATTCACCACACTGCGCGGTGCAACCGCAACCATTTATGGCAAGGGGCAGTATCGCTACGACACCCTGCTGGTTGGCGCAGGCTTTCGCGGCGGTGACGCGGTGACATTCTTTGTCGGGATCCCCGTCCTCTTGCTGTCACTGTGGGGCCACCGGCGCGGTTCTCTGCGCAGCAGCCTGATCCTGGTTGGCGCGCTCGCCTATTTCCTCTACATCTATACATCGCTGGTCTTTGGCGCAGCCTTCAACCCGCTCTTCATGCTCTATTTGGTCGTTTTTGCGGCCAGCCTGTTTGCATTCGTCATCGCGGCGTTGGCAGTAGATCAAGGCGCGTTGGCGGCGCGGCTTGACGCCCGCTTCCGCCGCCGCGGCGTTGCATCCTTCATGTTCGTCATTGGCTTCGTCCTGCTCATCGTCTGGCTGGGGCTGACGTGGCTGCCCTCTTTCCTCACGGGGGACGGGGCGGCGCACGTGGATAGCTACACGACCGTCGTCACCTATGTGCTCGATCTGGGTATTATCGTCCCCTTTGCCCTGCTCACGGGCGTCTATCTCTGGCAGCGCCGTGCGCCCGGCTATCTCTTCGCCGCGATCATGCTGAATCTATCCTGGCTGCTTGGCCTGGCCATTGCAGCCAGTACGGTTGCGCAGGTGGTAGAAGGCTATCCCTACACCCCTGGCCAATTGATCGGGTTGGTGGCGCCCTTTGTGTTGATGACGGTTGTGGGCGGATGGCTGGCCTTGCACTTCCACCGGAGCATTGGCGCGGAGCGTTTGGTGGGGAAGGCTATTATCAAATAGATGGGTTGTAGCGGCTGCCGTGACTGAGCGCTGCACCACAGCGCCCGCCCCCACACGTCCAAAGCACAGCCGCAACGCGGGCATGGTTCAATAGGGCAGCGCATAAACGAATCTCGCCCTTTTCGGTTGACCACGTAACGGAGCGCACCATGGCCCACCATACCACCCGTTCAGGCTACGCGTCGCTGGTGGAGCGGCTCAACCGCCTGCCGCAGGGCGCACCTGCCTCCGACACACTTTATGCGATCCTCGAACTCCTCTTTAGCGCAGAGGAGGCGGGTCTTGTCGCGCAGTTGCCAATCCGTCCCTTTACCGCCCAAGATGCGGCGGCGCGCTGGAAGGTAGCCCCAGCCGTCGCGCAGAAGCGCCTTGACACGCTGGCCGGGCGCGCGCTGCTGCTCGATGCCGTCGATCCGGCAGGCGAGACGACTTACGTGCTGCCGCCACCCATGGCGGGTTTCTTTGAGTTTTCCATGATGCGCCTGCGCGGCGATGTCGATCAGCACTTGCTGGCCGAACTCTTCCATCAATACATCAACGTAGAGGATGACTTCATTACGGCGCTCTTCATGAGTGAGACGCGCCTGGGCCGTGCCTTTGTCAACGAAGAGGCCCTTCCCGCCGCGCCAGCCCCTGCACTGGAGGTGATGGACTACGAGCGCGCCACCGAAGTTGTACGCAGCGCGTCTGCGCGCGCCGTGGGCATGTGCTATTGTCGCCACAAGATGCAACACCTGGGGCGCAACTGCGACGCGCCCATGGACATCTGCATGACCTTCAACACCACAGGGGCCGCCCTGGTGCGCCACGGCTACGGCCGCGAGGTTGATGTTGCCGA